>DGIT01000147.1:24671-29143 GCA_002386465.1 Burkholderiales bacterium UBA4615
CTGCGCTGGCGAGGGCGGCAGGTTCAAGGTCATGCCTGGGCTCAGGCCGATGCGTTGACCCGCAAGACGCCATTGCGGCGTTTCGATCGAGAGATTCCATTGTCCCGATGCAGGCCACTGGCCGGATCGTGTTGCACCGGGTCCAGGGGGGTGTGTCCCGACCGCTGGCGCGCCCGCTCGCGGGGCCTGATGCGCTGCGCCGTCAGCCTGTGGCATGGTCGGTGTGCGGTAGCTGCCGTCCGGCTGAATGACCAGTTCAAACCGGCGATCCTCTTGCGCAGACACCGGATGCGTCAGTTGCACGACGATCGCTTCGGGCAAGGGACCGCTGCCTTCCAGCCGCACCTGTGGCGTGCGGCCCGCATCGGCCTGCGGTGCCAGGATCACCGCACGGATGCCGGCAGCCCGTGCGGCCTCTTCGCGCTCCAGCACGCGGTTGATGGCGAGGCCACGCCGATAGTGATCGTCCGCCACATCGCTGTCTGCGCGCTGCGCGGCAATCCACCAGGTCACCAGTCCGGCCACGATGGTCAGCCCAGGAATGCCGACCACCAGCCAGACCAGCGGCTCCTTCCAGGCGGGGCGCGCAACGGGAGCGGATGTTGGGACAGCGGACGCGGTGTGCGGGGGCATCGGGGAACCAGAGGTCGAAGGGGTCAGTACGGTCATGCGGGCTCCTGATCAGTCCAATCAGCGAGGCAGGATGAAGGTGGACGCTTCGCTTCGGGCATGGGCCGGATCGCCTTCAGGGCGAATCACAAAGCGGATCTGATGCGAACCCGAAGCCGCTGCGCCGGGGGTGATGCGCACACTGACCGGCACGATGCGATTGGATACGGCAGGCAGATCGAACTCGGTGGCACCGGCCACGCGCAGTCCTTCCATCCCCTCCACACCGAGCTGCACCCGCATCGGGCGCTCGGCGGTATTGATGAAGTGCACGCGGTAGGTGTTTTCGATGTCGCCGGCTTCCACCACGCGCGCCAGGGCATGGCGGTCGCGGATCACATCGACCTTGAGCGGGTTGCGGGTGGCGAGCGAGCCCAGCAGGGCACTGATCAGGGCCACCAGCATCAGCCCGTATACCCACACCCGCGGACGCAGCACATGGCGCACGATGTCCTTGCCCTGCAGTCCTTCGGTGATGGCGCGCTGCGTGGCATAGCGCACGAGGCCGCGCGGATACTGCATCCTGTCCATCACGGTATCGCACACATCGACGCACGCAGCGCAGCCGATGCATTCGTACTGCAGCCCCTGGCGGATATCAATGCCCGTGGGGCAGACCTGCACACACAAGCCGCAATCGATGCAACTGCCCAGCCCCATCGCGGCCGCATCGGCTTTGCGCCCGCGCGATCCGCGCGGCTCACCGCGCTGTTCGTCATAGGTCACGATGAGCGTGTCCTTGTCGAACATCGCACCCTGAAAGCGCGCATAGGGGCACATGTATTTGCAGACCTGCTCGCGCATGAAGCCTGCATTGCCCCAGGTGGCGAAACTGTAGAAGAGCCACCAGAACACCTGCCACGGGCCCAGCGTGAATTGCGCGATCTGTCCGGCGAGCTCTCTGATCGGCGCGAAGTAGCCGATGAAGGTGAAGCCGGTAAAGAGCGCCAGTGCAATCCATGCCGCATGCTTGAGCGCCTTCAGACCGAGCTTGCGCGCACTCCAGGGCGCAGCGTCAAGCTTCATCTGTGCCACGCGATCGCCCTCGATGCGCCGCTCGACCCACATGAAGAGTTCGGTGTACACGGTCTGCGGGCAGGCATAGCCGCACCACAGGCGCCCCGCCACCGCGGTGAAGAAAAACAGCGACAGGGCTGCGATCACCAGCAGACCTGCAAGGTAAATGAAGTCCTGCGGCCACAGAACCCAACCGAACAGATAGAACTTGCGGGCGGCCAGATCGAAGAGCACCGCCGGCCGGCCGTTCCAGGTGAGCCACGGTAAGCCGTAGAAAATCAGCTGCGTAAAGATCACAGCCAGCCAGCGCAGGCGCGCAAATCGGCCGCTGACGGTGCGCGGGTAAATCTTGCCGTGCGAGGCGTAGAGCGAAAACAGCCCGCCGCTGTCGCCCGCGACCGCAGGCTCGGGCTCAATCGGGATGACGCGCTTGATCCCGCTCATGCGTGACAGCCCGGTTGCATCAGCGCGCCGCGCGCTCGGCCGGTGGCGACAGTCCCAACACGTAGGCTGCCAGCACATGGATCTGCCCCTCGGTGAGCTTGCGCTCCCAGGCTGGCATCTGGTTGTCCTTACCGTTGTTGATGATAGCCACCACGGATTGCAGCCCACCGCCATGCAGCCAGACCGTGTCGCTCAGGTTGGGGGCGCCGAGTGCCTGATTACCCTGACCGGTCGGACCGTGACACGCCGCACAGGCGCCGAACTTCGATTTGCCGAGTTCAGCCTTCACTGCGTCGGTGGCGCCACCCGAAAGCGACAGCACATACTGGGCGAGCTGCTCCACTTCGGCTGCGCCGCCCACTGCCTGGGCCATCGGAGGCATCATGCCGTGGCGACCCTTGGCAATCGACTGCACGATCTGCTCCGGACCATTGCCATAGAGCCAGTCCGTGTCGGTCAGGTTCGGAAAACCCTTGGCGCCACGCCCGTCCGAGCCATGACATTGCGCGCAGTTGTTCAGAAACAGCCGCTCACCGATGGCACGTGCCTGCGGGTCGCTCACCAGCGAGGCCACGGGCTTGGCCTGAAAGGCTGCATAGACCGGTGCGATCTGGTCGGTGAGGGCACGTGCCTCGGCATCATGCTGGCCCGCCGTGCTCCAGCCCAGACTGCCTGCGCGATCGCCCAGTCCCGGGTACATCCACAGATAGATCAGCCCGAAGACGATGGTGATGACAAAGAGCCCCACCCACCAGCGCGGCAGCGGATTGTTCGCTTCGCGCAGGTCGCCGTCCCAGACATGGCCGGTGGTGTTGTCGGCCGTGGTGGGTGGCTTGCGGCTGTTGGCGATCAGCAGGAACAGGCAAAAGGCGATCGCCGCCAGGGTGGCGATCGTGACGTAGGGCGACCAGAAGCCGCTGACGAAATCGGACATGGCGGGCTCCTCAGTCCTCGAACGGCAGGCGCGCGTCCTGCTCGAAGCGCGCCTTGTTGCGCGGTGCATAAGCCCACAGGGCAATGCCCACGAAGCAGGCCAGCGAGATGGCGGTGATCAGACCGCGCAGCAGATTGACGTCCATCGTGCGCTCTCCTTATTTGATCGCAGTGCCCAGACCCTGCAGGTAGGCGATCAGCGCCTCCATCTCGGTCTTGCCCTTGACGGCCTGTGCGGCCTGTTCAATGTCTTCGGCGCTGTACGGCACGCCCACCCTGGACAGTGCGCGCATGTTGGCCTGGATGGTGGTGCCGCTGACCTGTGCCTTGGCCAGCCAGGGGTAACCCGGCATGTTCGATTCAGGGACCAGGTCACGCGGGTTAATCAGGTGCACACGGTGCCACTCGTCGTTGTAACGACCACCAACACGGGCAAGATCCGGGCCGGTGCGTTTGCTGCCCCACTGAAAGGGGTGGTCCCACACAAATTCACCCGCCACCGAATAAGGGCCGTAACGCAGGGTTTCGGCACGCATCGGGCGGATCATCTGTGAGTGGCAGTTGTAGCAGCCTTCGCGGATGTAGATGTCGCGTCCGGCCAGCTGCAAGGCGTTGTAGGGCTTGAGTCCTTGCACCGGCTCGGTGGTGGATTTCTGGAAGTACAGCGGCACGATCTCCACCAGACCGCCCACCGCCACGGTGAGCAGGGTGAGCACGATCAGCAGCAGAACATTGGTTTCGATCTTTTCGTGACTGAAGGCCATGGTTGTCTCCGCGTGGCGTCAGGCGTGAGCGGGTGCAGCAAGCACCGGCGCATCGACGGGCTTGGAGCCCAGCACGGTCATCGCCACATTCCAGGCCATGATCAGCATGCCGCCCAGATACAGCAGGCCACCCAGCAGGCGCACGTAGTAGTACGGATAGCTGGCCTTGACCGACTCGACGAAGGAGTAGGTGAGGGTGCCGTCAGGCTCTACAGCACGCCACATCAGACCCTGGGTCACACCGCTGATCCACATGGAGACCGCATAGAGCACGATGCCGATCGTGGCCACCCAGAAGTGCACTTCGATAGCGCGGATGCTGTGCATCTTCTCGCGGCCAAAGAGGCGCGGGATCAGGTAATACAGGCTGCCCATCGAGACCAGGCCCACCCAGCCCAGCGCACCCGAGTGCACATGGCCGATCGTCCAGTCGGTGTAGTGCGACAGGGCGTTGACGGTCTTGATCGACATCATCGGACCTTCGAAGGTCGACATGCCGTAAAACGATAGCGAGACGATCAGAAAACGCAGGATCGGGTCATCACGCAGTTTGTGCCAGGCCCCCGAGAGGGTCATGATCCCGTTGATCATGCCGCCCCACGAAGGCGCAAGGAGAATGAGCGAGAACACCATGCCGATCGACTG
>DGIT01000147.1:29204-57840 GCA_002386465.1 Burkholderiales bacterium UBA4615
GTGAAGATCAGCGCCCAGAAGTGCACGATCGACAGCCGGTACGAATACACCGGCCGGCCGATCTGCTTGGGTACGTAGTAATACATCATGCCCAGAAAGCCCGCGGTCAGGAAAAAGCCCACCGCGTTATGGCCGTACCACCACTGGATCATCGCGTCCTGCACACCGGCATAGGCCGAGTACGACTTCATGAAGCCTGCGGGAATGGCTGCGCTGTTCACCACGTGCAGCAGCGCCACCGTCAGGATGAATGCGCCGTAGAACCAGTTGGCCACGTAGATGTGCCGCACCTTGCGGGTGGCCAGGGTGCCGAAGAACACGATCGCGTAGGACACCCACACCAGTGTGATCAGGATATCGATCGGCCATTCGAGCTCTGCATACTCCTTGCCCGAGGTGTAGCCCAGGGGCAGCGAGATGGCGGCCGAGACGATCACCAGCTGCCAGCCCCAGAACGTGAAGGCGGCCAACGGTCCGGCGAAGAGTCGGACCTGACAGGTGCGCTGGACTGCGTAATAGCTGGTCGCAAACAGCGCACATCCGCCGAACGCGAAGATCACCGCATTGGTGTGCAACGGGCGCAAGCGTCCATAGGACAGCCACGGAATATCGAAGTTCAAGGCCGGAAAGGCCAGTTGAGCGGCGATCCACACGCCCACCAGCATGCCGACCACGCCCCAGACCACGGTCATGATGGCGAATTGCCGGACCACGGTGTAGTTGTAGGTCGCCTGACGGGACCCGTTGTGTTGATTCACGTTGCACCCTCCCCGTGCGGCTGCTCAAGGCAGCACGGCTAGAGTGTGCCGAGAAGGTGAAGCGGTCGCCTTGACCTGCGTCAAGGCTCAGCTTGAAGGTGGGCGACCTGGTCGATCGTCGTCTTCCAGAATCCGCTCGCCCTGCTGCTCCATGTCGTCGAACTGACCGCTGAAGACCGACCAGCCCAGGATTGCGATGATCCCGAGCACCAGCACGACGGACAGTGGAACGAGCAGATACAGGATGTCCATGCTTTGTTCAGGTCATCGCCGGTGAGGGCGCCGAGGCAGGCGGCGTCTGCCGAGCCGTCAGGGACGCACGGGGCGCCAGTCTGAGCGCATTGAGTACCACGACAAGCGAGCTGCCCGCCATCCCGAGACCAGCAAGCCAGGGGGGTAGCAGACCGGCCAGGGCCAGCGGAATGCACACGGCGTTGTAGGCCGCTGCAAAGACCAGGTTTTGCGCCACCACGCGCAGCGTGCGTTGCGCCAGGGTGCGCGCCTGCGCCAGCCCGCCCAGGCCCTCGCCCAGGATCAGCAGATCGGCATGGTGCTGGGCGAGCGCCGCGCCGGTGGCAAAGGCCACCGAGACTTCGGCCTGCGCGAGCACGGGCGCGTCGTTGATGCCGTCGCCCACCATCGCCACACGATGGCCCGACTGCGTCAGCGCAAGGATGCGTTCGAGCTTGTCTTGCGGTGAGGCCGCGCTGCGCATGGCCGTGATGCCCAGCCGATCGGCCACGGCCTGCACGCGTGCCGGCGTGTCGCCTGACAGGATCTCTGTGCCGACCCCAGTCGACTGCAGGGTTCGCACAAGTGTCAGTGCATCGGTCCGAAGGGCTTCGCTGATTTCAAAGCCCGCCACCGCATGACCGTCCAGGGCCAGGATCACCGTGGCATCCGATCCCGTCAGTCCTGCTGATCCATCCGATCCGTGCAGGCGGCCAGCGAACGCGGCGCTGCCCAGTCGGACATCGTGCCAACGATCATGCAGCAAGACGCGCGCAGACAGCCCGGCGCCAGGCTGCTCCTGCAGGTCGGTCAGTGCCCACGTGTCTGCGGTGTGCACAGGCATCTGCATCTCGCTGGCTGCTGTACCTGCCGATGACGGCTGCGCCTGCGCAGCGAGCCGGATCGCGCCTGCCAACGGATGCAAGGAGCCGCCCTCCAGCGCCGCCGCAAGTGACAGGGCTCGGTTGGCGTCCAGCTCAAAGGCCAGGGCCTGTGGCGTGAGCACCGTGCGTGCGACCGACATCCGATCGCTGGTCAGCGTGCCGGTCTTGTCGAACACGAAGGTGTCAGCACGGGCCAGCGCCTCGATCGCCTGGGGGGAGCGTGCGAGCAGCCCGTTGCGTGCGAGTTGACCGGAGGCTGCCAGCAGCGCGGTCGGGGTGGCCAGCGACAGGGCGCAAGGGCAGGCCACCACCAGCACCGAGGCAGCGACCCACACCGCGCGCGAGGCGTCGATGAACTGCCAGGCCAGGAAGGCTGCGCCCGCCAGCGCCAGGACTGCGATCAGAAACGGTCCGGCAAAGCGATCGGCCAACTGCGCCAGGCGCGGTTTGCGCGCCGAGGCGGCATCCATCAGGTCGACGATTTCCTGCAGACGCGAATGCTGAACCGCCTTGCGCACGACCATGGTGAGTGGCGCATGCAGATTCAGGCTGCCCGCCACCAGCGCATCGCCGGGGTGCTTGACCACGGGTCGGCTTTCGCCCGTCAGCATGGACTCATCGGCATGCGAGTGGCCGTCCAGCACGCTGCCATCGGCCGGTACAGCCTGTCCCACGGCCAGACGCACCCGATCGCCTGGCACAAGCGCCCGCGGTGCCACGGTGGCGATGCCGCCATCGGCATCCAGGCGCTCCACGGTTTGTGGCAGCCGCGCCATCAGATCGCCCACGCCCGCCAGGGCCCGTTCACGCGCTGCCGCTTCCAGCCAGCGGCCAATCAGCAGGAAGGCAACGAACATGGTCACCGAATCGAACCAGATGCCGTCACTGCCGTGGGCTGCGCCTTGCAGTGCCGCGGCGCTGCTCGCCACAAACGTCACGGCAATGCCCAGCGCCACCGGCACATCCATGCCGATGCGCCGTGCCCGCAGATCGCGCCAGGCATTGGCAAAGAAGGGGCCCGCAGCAAACACCATGACCGGCAGCGTGAGCACCCATTCAGCCCACAGCAGCAGGCGTTCGAGATCGGGCGACATATCGCCCGGGCTGGCCACATAACGCGGCACCGCGTACATCATGACCTGCATCATGCACAGCAGTGCGACCAGCATGCGCCACAGCGACCGGCGTCGGCCGGCTGCTTCGGCCAGCCCCAGGGCTGCACGCGACACCGGGCGGGGGCGGTAACCCAGACGCTCGATGCGTGCGAAGAGGGTCGATAACGGTTCGGTATCGGGCAGGAAGATCAGGTGGGCTCGGCGCGTGGCGGCATTGACCGACACCGACTCCACCGCATCGCGCAAGGCATTCTCAATGCCCACGACACAGGCTGCACAGTGCACGCCGTCCACCGTGAGGACCGCCTCAAGCCTGCGCGCACCGTCCGCGCGTGCCGGCAAGGCACGCGTGATGTCGGCGAGCTCAGTGGGGTCATCCAGCAGCGCACGGGCCGCTGCGGCGCTCAGTAGGGGTGCGGTCATGGCGCGGCCATCATAGCCATGCAGGGCGCTGGGCGGGGCCTCACGCGAGGGATGTTTGATGCAGGTCAAGCTGTGGCGTTGCGCGCTGCGTGATGGGCGTCGCGCAGTCGGCTTGCGCCGGCCGAGTTGAGGTCGACCCTGTCTGCCTTGGATCTCCCCCGAATCGTGGACAATCCATCCGTTGCGCTTCGGCGCCCGAACGCCTCTTCAGGCAGGTGACCCTCCATGAGCATTCCACGCGCCACCAAGATCGTTGCCACCCTGGGCCCTGCCTCGTCCGATCCGGCCGTGGTCGAACGGATGATTCTCTCGGGGGTCAACGTGGTGCGGGTCAACTTCTCGCACGGGACGGCAGACGGACATACCCAGTTGGTCAACCAGGTCCGCGAGGTGGCCGCCCGCCTGGGCCGTGATATTGGCGTGCTGGCCGATCTGCAGGGCCCCAAGATCCGCATTGGCAAGTTTGCAGGCGGCAAGGTTTCGCTGGTGGAAGGCGACGCCTTCACCTTCGATATTGAATGCGAGCTGGGCGACGAACGCCGTGTGGGCCTGGACTACAAAGCCCTGGTGCATGACGTGAAGGGCGGCGACACGCTCTTGCTCAACGATGGCCGCATGACCATGCGGGTGGACCGCGTGACTGACCGCACCATCGATTGCACGGTCACCGTGGGCGGCGTGCTGTCTGACCGCAAAGGCATCAACCGTCAGGGCGGCGGTTTGTCTGCGCCGGCACTCACCGCCAAGGACATGGACGATGTGAAGACCGCGGTAGCGTTCGAGGCCGACTTCATCGCGGTGTCCTTTCCCAAGAACGCCTCCGACATGTACATGGCCCGCGAACTGGCGCGCGCTGCAGGCGGGCGGGCGCTGATGATCGCCAAGATCGAGCGCTATGAAGCCATTGGCAATCTGGAGGAAATCCTCAAGGCTTCGGACGGCATCATGGTGGCGCGCGGCGATCTCGCCGTGGAAGTGGGCGATGCCGCAGTGCCGGCCCTGCAAAAACGCATGATTCGTATGGCGCGAGATTTAAACAAGCTCACCATCACCGCCACCCAGATGATGGAGTCGATGATCGAGTCGCCCGTGCCCACCCGTGCGGAAGTCTCGGACGTGGCCAACGCGGTGATCGACGGCACGGACGCCGTGATGCTGTCCGCCGAGACAGCAGCCGGCAAATACCCGGTGGAGACCGTTGCAGCGATGGCACGCGTGTGCGACGAAGCCGATCGTTCAGGGTCTTTTTCGCTCGATCAGGCCTTCCTGAATCGCACCTTCGGGCGGATCGATCAGGCCATTGCCATGGCAGCGCTCTTCACGGCCGCGCACATGAAGGTCAAGGCGATCTGCGCGCTCACCCAGTCAGGGTCGACTGCCTTGTGGATGTCGCGCCTGGACTCGGGTGTGCCGGTCTATGCGCTCACGCCTGAGGAAGGGACCCGCAGGCGCATGTCGCTGTACCGCGAAGTGCACCCGGTGCTCATGACCTTCAAGGCCTCGGATCGCGAAAACCTGCTGCTTGAGGCCGAGCAAAAGCTGGTCGACCTGGGCGTGGCCCAGAAAGGCGACCTGATCCTCATGACCATCGGCACGCCGATTGGCAAGTCGGGCGGCACCAACACCCTGAAGATGATTCGGGTGGGAGAACAGTCCTGAATTGCGGCATCGATGCGACAGACTGCCACGTGTACGCCTGTCGGAGCAGCCCGGTGTGTGCAGGTGTGACGGATCTCATGCCCGGCAGGTAACAGCGCGGGCATAATTCACAGTCTGCACACCAGAGCCGACCCTGACCGGTCGGCTCTGGTGCGGTCAATCCGGCCGCACGATGTCCTGACCCCCAATTCTGCGCCACACGGTTTGGCGCTCATCCATCTGGAGCCCGATTCATGCCCCTCGTATCCATGCGCCAGCTGCTCGATCACGCCGCCGAACGCGGTTATGGCATTCCCGCCTTCAACGTGAACAATCTGGAGCAGGTCCAGGCGATCATGTCGGCCGCTGCCGAGGTGGATGCCCCAGTAATCATGCAGGCCTCGGCTGGTGCACGGAAATACGCAGGCGAGCACTTCCTGCGCCACCTGATTGCCGCGGCGGTTGAGTCGTATCCGAAGGTGCCGGTGGTGATGCATCAGGACCATGGCCAGTCGCCCGTGGTCTGCAAGGGCGCCATCGACCTGGGCTTTTCCTCGGTGATGATGGATGGCTCGCTGGAAGAAGACGGCAAGACCATCGCCAGCTATGACTACAACGTCGACGTGACCCGCAAGGTGGTCGACATGGCCCATGCTGTGGGCGTGACCGTGGAAGGCGAGCTGGGCTGCCTGGGGTCGCTCGAGACCATGAAGGGCGACAAGGAAGACGGTCACGGCACCGATGCCACCATGACCCGCGAGCAGCTGCTGACCGACCCGGAGCAGGCGGCCGACTTCGTGCGCCGCACTCAGGTGGATGCCCTGGCCATTGCGATTGGCACCAGCCACGGCGCCTACAAGTTTTCGCGCAAGCCTACCGGCGACATCCTGGCAATCTCGCGCATCAAGGAAATCAATGCGCGCCTGCCCAACACCCACCTGGTGATGCACGGCTCGTCGTCGGTGCCGCAGGACCTGCTGGCGATCATTCGCGAGTACGGCGGCAATATGAAAGAAACGTATGGCGTGCCGGTTGAAGAGATTCAGGAAGCCATCAAGTTCGGTGTGCGCAAGATCAACATCGATACCGACATTCGCCTGGCCATGACCGCAGCGGTGCGCAAGTTCATGGCGATGAACCCCGAGAAGTTTGATCCGCGCGACTTTCTCAAGCCTGCGCGCGAAGCCGCCAAGGCGATCTGCCTGCAGCGCTACAACGAGTTTGGCTGCGCAGGGCAGGGCAGCCGCATTGCGCCCACACCGCTGTCGGTGATGGTCGAGAAGTACCGCAAGGGCGAGCTGGCTCAGTCCGTCGTCTGATCGACTAAGGTGAAAAGCGTGCGGGCCCGTGCTCGCACACCCCGCGAATGCGCGGCCGGTCTGGCCTTCAGCGGGCGCCCCTGCGTAGCGCGCCTGCGTTAGGATCGCGTCATGACACTCTCGCATGACGCCGACCTGGCCCGCGGTTTTCAGCTCTCTGCATTGCCGCTGTCGTTCTACGACGACCCATATCCCACCTATGCAGCGCTGCGTGCGCACGACCCGGTACGCCTGCTGGACAATGGCAGCGTGCTCCTCACACGCTATGACGACGTCGCCGCGCTCTACCGGCTGCCCACAGCCAGCTCGGACAAGAAGCGCGAGTTCTTCCCGCGCTTTGGTGACTCGCCGCTCTACGAGCATCACACCAGCAGTCTGATCTTCAACGATCCGCCCTCGCACACGCGAGTGCGCAGACTCATGCTAGGTGCGCTAAATCAGCGGGCGATCACCCGCATGCAACCGGGCGTGCAAAAGCTGGTCGACGACCTGCTCAATGCCATGGCCGAGCGCGCGCACGGTGGCGAGACGGTCGATCTGATCACAGCCTTTGCAGCGGCCATTCCGATTGAGGTGATCGGCAACCTTCTGGCGTTCCCGCGTGAAGATCGCGAGCCGCTGCGAGGCTGGTCACTTTCGATTCTGTCCGCCCTGGAGCCTGCGCCCTCGTCAGCGGTGATCGATGCAGGCAACCGCGCAGTGACTGATTTCATCGCTTACCTGAAGGGCCTGGTGGCCGACCGCAGGGCGCATCCGTTGGATCCGAACGAAGACGTCCTCACGCGGCTGATTCAAGGCGAAGCCGACGGTGAGCGGCTCTCTGAGAAGGAGCTGCTGCACAACTGCATCTTCCTTCTCAATGCGGGCCATGAGACCACCACCAACGTGATTGGCAGCGGTGTGCAGGCGCTCATGCATTTCCCGGATGAACAGCGGCGGCTGAGAGCGGATCCGTCGCTCATTGGCTCCGCGGTGGAGGAGATGCTGCGCTATGACAGCCCGGTGCAACTGGGTAATCGTCTGCTCACCGAGGCGGCTGAGTTCAGTGGCCAGCGTGTGCCCGCAGGCACCTACATGACCTTGTGCATTGGAGCAGCCAACCGCGATGCCGCGCAGTTCGATGATCCGGATCGTTTCGACATTGGTCGCAAGCCCAACCGTCAGTTGGCCTTCGGACATGGCGACCATGCCTGCGCCGGCATGAATGTGGCACGCATGGAAGTGCGCATCGCCATGGCGAGTTTGCTGGCGCGCTTTGCGCACATCGAGCCAGCGGGCGAGCCGCTTCGCGATCGGCGGGCGCGCTTTCGGGGGTTCAGCCGGTTACCGGTGCGCTTGGCTTAGGCGCAAGGTGGCAGGATCGAAATCTGTTGGCACCGAGGCGCGCCGACTCTTGAGCATGCCAAATCCGCTACGGGCTTCGCCCGCGGGCGAGCTTCGGACTCGCATCTCGACGTGATCGCCGACCAGTAAGAATTCGATGCGGCTGCCCTGCCGGATGCCAAGCTGTTGGCGAAGCTCCTTCGGGATGGTGACCTGCCCTTTGCTGGTGACGGATGTGATGTCCATGAATCCTCCGGTATTACTCGGTAATACTAGAGGGATTCTCTGGCAGCGACAATGGGCGCCGAGAACAGCAGCATGTTGCCGTCCAGATCGCGCAGGGTGAAGATCCAGGCGCCCCAGGCACGCGCCTCGATCGGGCGTCGGATGCGTCCGCCGTTCTTTAATGCGTGCTCGTAAACCGCTCTTAATTCGTCGAGCGAATCGAGTTCGATCGACACAGCCTGCAATTCCTGGTGCTCGCGTTCGTCGCGACCATCGCTCGCAGTGCGCAGGCTGCGCAAGGTGATGTGCGCGGCATCGCGTTGCAGTTCCGCGTAATGCGGCGGCACACCCGTCCAGCGGATAAAGGTGAAGCCGAGTGCCCGTTCAAAGAGCGCGCAGCTCTTCTCCACGTCGAAGACGAAGAGCTGCGCGGGTTTGCATCGCAAAGGCACGAGGGATGAACAGGAACCCGGGTTGATCAGCCCACGATGGCGGTGTGGACGAAGTTGCTGACCTTGTCCAGACGTTGCGAATGCCAGGGATCGGGGATTCGGCAGTTGGTGATGTAGGCAAACGACACGCCGCTGGTGGGGTCGGCCCAGCAGTACGACGAACCCACGCCACCATGGCCGAAGGTCTCGGGCGCAGCCAGCGCGCCCATGCCGCGCACGTTGTTCGTGAGCCCGCGCAGGTGCGGGCCCAGCGCGCGGTGCATCGGCATGCCCATGTATTCGTCCACCCGGTCGCCGGTGCGGTTGCGCAGGGCAAACTGGATGGTGCGCGGTGAGAGCACGCGTGCGCCGCCCAGCGTGCCGCCGGCCAGCATCATCTGATACAGCGCCACCATGCCGCGCGCCGTGCCATAGCCGCCACCACCGGGCGCGCCGGCACGCTTCCAGGTGTCGTTGTCGGTGTCGGCCAGCACACGCACACCACCGCCTGACACCGGCTCGTGCATGTCGGCTGCGCGAGCATCGTCTGCGGGGCGCAGGCCCACTGTGATCTCTCCTGCCAGGCCGAGCGGCGTGAGCACGTTGTCGCGCACCACTTCCCGGAAGTCGCGCCCGGTGACCGCTTCCATGACTGCAGCCATGACCCAGTGCGCCGACAGCCCGTGATAGACCACCTTGCTCCCTGGTGTCCATTCGAGCGCGAAGTCGCACACTGCGCGGCGCATGGCGGCATGGTCCAGCCAGCCTTCCTTGGGCATGGCGGCATTGGGAAAGCCGCCCTGATGGGTGATCACCTGCATCAGCGTGATGTCGCGTTTGCCGTGGCGGGCAAAGTCGGGCAGGTGATCGCTCACCTTGTCGTCGAATGAGATGACGCCTTGCTCCAGCAGCTGCCACATGGCCGTGGCAAAGACCACCTTGGTGTTGGAGTAGAGCAGCCACAGGGTGTCGCTGGCCGCGGCCTGCGGCTTGGCGCCCTGGCGGGCCTGGCCGAAGCTGCGATCGAGCAGCAGCTTGCCATGGCGCGCGAGCGCAATCTGCGCGCCCGGGTAATGGCCATCAGCGATCTGCTTGTCGATAAACGTGGCCAGGCGGCCGATGTGCTCGGAGGAGATGCCTGCACTCTCGAGCGTTGCGGTGGGGAGCGGATAGGTATTCATCAGAGCATCGTAGCGCGGCTTCGGTTTGCCAGGCCGACCGTCGATGCAGGAATTGGATTGCCCCGTATGAGGGGCTCGGTCAGGAGGCCTGGCGCCGGGCTAATCGATCAACTTGCCGTTCTCCCGAAACGGGAAGGGGCCCTCAGCCAGGTCCACGCACGCAGTGTGGGTGACCAGCTGGGAGCCACTCCACCAGTGCAGCTGAAACCCGGGTGGCTCCATCACGAACTGATCTGCCGCATCGATTGAGAGATCGAGTGCCACCTGGTGTGCGGGGCTTGGACACACACTGGCAACCGTACCGGCAAAGCGCGCGGTGATCGACCGGTGCAAATGCCCAGCAATCACGCGCTCAACTTGAGCATGCCGGGTCAGCACCTTGGCCAGTCCATCGATCCCATCCAGACCGATCTTGTCCATATGTCCGATGCCTGTCACGAAGGGCGGATGGTGCATTGCCACGATCGTCGGTCGGTCGGGAGCTGCCGACAGGGTCTGATCCAGCCAGCTCAGGCGTTGCTGGCAGAGCTGCCCGGCCCCCGATCCGGGCAGCACGGTATCGATGCCGATGATTCTTACCGGGTAGTCATCGACCGACCACTGGATGAACGGATCACATTGATTCAGATAATGGTGATCAGGAAAGGACGCGCGCAGGGCCGCTCGCTCATCGTGGTTTCCGGGCAGCAGGTAAAGCGGCTGTGAGAGCGGGGCAAGCAGTTCGCGCAGCAGCCCGTATTCCGCGGCTGTGCCCAGATCAACCAGATCGCCGGTGGCGATCACAGCATCGGGCTGCTGTGGCAGTGTTCGAATGCGCTGCACGCAGCGCTCAAGCATGCTCACCGTATCGACGACGCCGTAGGCGAGCTGACCATTCGCTTTGATATGCAGGTCGCTGATCTGGCACAGCAGCATGGTGTTTGTCTCTCCGTCAACGGTCAGGATGGAAGGTGGCCCGACGCCATCAGCGCGTCGCTATCCACTGCACAGTGCACCGTATCGCCGGGCTCCAGTCGGGTGCGTTGCGCCACCCGTGCCACCAGAGGCTGAGCCATACCGATATCAATCACAACCCGCACGTGGTCACCCAGAAAGAAGCGGTGCATGACGCGTCCCGAAAATTGCGCTTCATCAGCGCAGACGAGCCGCAGGTCTTCGGGGCGGAACATGACCCTGTTGCTGTGGTGCCGGGACGAAAGACTCAGGCAGCCCGAGGGCAGCACCAGGGCTTCGCCGTTGCGGATACCTTCGATGTGATTCATCGTCCCGATGAAATCGGCCACGAATGGTTCAGCAGGCTGGAAATAGATGTCATGCGGCGTGCCGATCTGGGCGATTCTTCCGGAGCTCATCACCGCAATCCGATCGCCTAATGCCATGGCTTCAGTCTGATCGTGGGTGACGTAGACGGTCGTAATCTCCAGTGAGCGCAGCAGGCGATCAATGTCCACCCGCAGGTCTTCTCTGAGTTTCGCATCCAGCGCGGTCAGCGGTTCATCCAGCAGAAGCACACGAGGGCGTGGCGCAATCGCACGGGCCAGTGCCACGCGCTGCCGCTGGCCGCCTGAGAGTTGCTCAATCGAGCGATCGGCGAGCGGCTCGATGCGCATCATGGCAAGCATGTCGTGTACGCGCGCGTCGCGTTCCTTCGCGGCCATACCGCGCACCTTCAGCCCATAAGCGATATTTCCGGAGACGGTCAGGTTCGGAAAGAGCGCGTAACTCTGAAAGACCATGCCGACATTGCGCCGCTCGATCGGCACGTGGGTGACGTCGGTGTCACCGAACATGACCCGCCCGCCTGCATCGCCAGCCTCCAGGCCTGCGATGATGCGCAGGGTGGTTGTCTTGCCGCACCCCGATGGGCCCAACAGCACGACGGTCTCGCCTGCAGCGATCGAGAGGTCGGTCGGGTGCAAGGCACGCGTACCGTCGGCAAAGGTCTTTGAGCAGCCTTGAAGTTGAATGGGTACGCCGCTCATCGTGTCTGCTGCCTGACTGCACCTGCTGTGCGCGCGCGCGAGGCCCACTGCAACGCGATCAGTAGCGGGACGATGATCGCGAAGAACACCAGCGTGTAGGCGGAGCCGACTTCGATACGAAGCGACGCATAGGCGTCGGCCAGGCCCACGGGAAGGGTGGGTGTGAGCGGGGTGTGCAGCAGCAACGACATGTTGAATTCGCCCAGTGACAGGGTGACCACCATCAGCGATCCGGCCACGATGCCCGACCGGCAATTGGGCAGGACGATATCGAAGAAGCGACGTGTAAAGCCAGCGCCGAGACTGCGTGCCCCTTCTTCGAGCGTCTTCAGATCGATCGAGGCCATGACCGCCAGGACGCTTCTCACCATAAAAGGAAGGGTGAAGAGTACATGGCCGATCAGGATGAACACCCAGCTGCGCCGCAAATCGCCCCAGCCACCATAGGTGACGATGAGCGCCAGCGCGGTGGCCAGTCCCGGGACGGCCACCGGCATGACCAGCAGTTCTTCGAAAGCACGTGTCCAGGCGTTGTTGCGTCGGGCCAGCACATACGCAGCGGGTACCCCCAGTACGAGTGTGCAGAGCAGGCAGGCCAGTGCGATACCTAACGACAGGAAGATGGTGTGGTGATAGTCGGCGAGGACCTTCATGACCCAGTCAAGCGTGAGCCCGCTGCGCCAGCCAATGAAGTAGTTGCGGGTGACCCCGGCCAGCATCGACATTGCCACCGGTATCACCAGAAATGCGCACACGCCCAGGGTGAATGCAAGCAGGGCCCAAAACACGATCGAACGTCGGGCAGCCACTGTTCAGCCCGCCGCAGCGACGCTGTTGCCGGAGGCACTGCGCGCCAGCGCCAGTACCAGCCAGGTGAGGGCGCCCAATATAAACGACAGGGCCGCGGCCATGGCGACGTTCGCCTGCAAGGTGAACTCGGTGTAAATCACCATCGGCAGCACGTTGATTTTTGTTGCCAGCGTGAAGGCCGTACCAAAAGCCCCCATGGCTGTTGCAAAGCAGATCGCGCCGGCAGCCATGAGCGCAGGACGCAAGGCCGGGATGATCACGTCAGCGACAACTCGAAGTGGGTTCGCTCCGAGCGAGCGGGCGGCCTCTTCGATTCGCGGATCGAGTTTCTCCGCCGCCGCCATGACCGTGAGGATGGTGCGTGGGATGGAGAAGTACAGGTACCCCACGAACAGCCCGGTCATCGAGTACGCAAAGACCCAGCGCTCGCCGACCAGCGCATCAGTCACTTCCGGCACCAGGCCCTGGCGGCCGCCCAGCATGATGACCATGAAGCCGATCACGACGCCTGGAAAGGCCAGGGGTAAGGTCAGCAGCGAAATCAGCAGGTCACGACAGGCAAATCGGTTGCGCACCAGAAAAACACCGGCGATCCCGGAAATCAGCAGCGTTGCTACGGTGGTGATGGTTGCGAGGGCAACGGTTGCGCCCAGGCTTGAGAGATAACGCGGTTCAACCAGCACCGACCAGTAAGCCGACCATCCCTTTGGGCCGCTGCCTCCGATCAGGAACAGTCGGGCAAGCGGGACCAGAAAGAAGGTGACGAAGACCAGCGCTGCAGGGGCAAGCAACAGCACCAGGCGCAGCCGATCGGGATCGGCTGCATGGGTTTGCACTGGTGGGTTCAGCCCACGTCCTTCTGGTAACGCTCCCCGATCGCCTTGGATGCAGCGGCGAGTTTGAAGACATCCAGGGGGCGCGCCTTGGCATATTCGGCGTCGGGCAGGAAGCGGCTGCGGATATCACCGGTCATGGCGCCTGCAAACACCGGGCGCAGGAATGCGTTAGCCCAATGCCGTTGACCATCGTCGGACAACACGAAGTCGAGGAGCTTTCGCCCGTTGTCTGCATTCGGTCCGCGTGCAACCAGTCCCATCACATAGGGCAACTGCTGGGTGCCTTCGGCGGGAATGACGAATTCGACCGGTGCCTTGTCGGTATAGCGCGCCCGGTAGGCATTGAAGTCGTAGTCGAGCAGGATCGGAATTTCACCTGACAGGACCCGCGCATAAGCGGTTTGCGTGGGAACGATCGGCTGATTGCTCTGAAGGCTCTTGAAGAACTGGATGCCTGGGTCCAGGTTGTCGTAGCTGCCACCCATGGCCAGATTGGCCGCGATCACGCCAACTTGTCCGACGGCTGCAGAGGCTGGGTTCAGATAGCCGACCAGACCTTTGTACTCGGGCTTGAGCAAATCCTTCCAACTTCGAGGTGCCGGCTTGCCGCGCAGGGCCGCCGTATTCACGAAAAATCCGAGCGTGCCCGAGTGAATGGCGGTCCAGTAACCATCCGGATCCTTCAGCCCGGCAGGCACCTCGGCCCAGCGGGCAGGCTTGTAGGATGTCAGGACGTCTGCTGCTCTGGCCTGAGGGCCGACCTGCCCGCCCAGATAGGTGACATCAGCGACCGGGTTGGCTTTTTCGGCGATCAGTGCGGCCAGAGACTGCCCTGAGTTCTTGTTGTCCGGCGGCACGATGATGCCGGTACGTTGACCCACCAGTTTGAGCATGCCGCCCCAGTCCGCCCACTCGGGTGGGCAGTTGTAGCAGATTGCACGTTGGGCCTGTGCAAAAGAAAACTGCGGGATGGCGGCTGCACCCAGTGCAGGAATGGCGGTCAGCAATGCGCGACGATTCATGAGGGAGGTCAGTCCGCAGATGGTTGCAAAGCCCTCGACCGTAGGGTGCTTTGATGACGAATTGGTGAAAGCAGGGTGGCACTGGCCAAATCGAGCGAACCGGGTCGATGAAAACATGGCGCATCGTTGCGATTCCGCGAACGCTCGCCCTGCCGGGCTGATTGCGCCCCGGGAGGCTAGGATCACCGGATGATGCCCGCTGATCCCGGCAGCCGCACGGTTGCCGTCCTGTGTTTCGCCCTGCTGATGGTGATGGTGGGCTTTGCCAACTACGGCGTGGTGCTGCCGGGTGTCAGCCGTGATCTGGGGCTGACCGAGGCGCAGGCAGGGTTTGCGGGCGGGATCTTCTTTCTGGCCTATGCCGTCGCCTCGCCTCTGTGCTCTGCGCTGACGGACATGTTTCAGCCCAAGCGCATCTATCTGGCGGGGTGCGCGGCGGGCCTCGTGGGCGGGCTGTGGTTTCCGCTGGTGAGCGACAGCTATGCCGCGCTGCTGGTGAGTCGGGCTCTGTCCGGTCTGGGGATGGCAGGCGCTTATCTGCCGGGCATGACCCTGTTGACCGCAGCACTGCCACCTGAGCGACGCGCGCGTTCGGCGTCGGTCTACACCGCGTTCCTGACCCTGGGGACCTCCTTGTCGTTTGCATCAGCAGCCTTGCTGCGTACGGCAGGTGGCTGGCCGGCCGCCTTTGTGGGGGCGGCTGTTGCCTGTGCCGTGGCGGCTGCGCTGGTGGCGGTCATGGTCGGGCCACGTCAGGGCCCCAATCCCGGGGCGGCAGCGCTGATGCGTAACCTCAAGGTGGTCCTGAAAACACCGTCTGCGCGCCTGTGGTCGATCGCCAGCTGGGGCAATGCCTGGGAGGGCATGTCGTTTCGGATCTGGTGGATCGCGCTCTTGAGCTGGAGCGCAGCGCAGCCCGGCAACGAGGGGTTTCGGGGTGTCGACTTTGCGCTGCTGTCCTCGGTGTCGGGACTGATGGCCATGCCGCTGTCGGCCTGGGTGGCGCGTCAGGCCGAGATTTCCGGGCAGCGCGAGCGCGTGGTCGCGGCCGCTGCCATGTCGTCGGTTGTGGCCGGTGCCATCCTGATCGTGTTCATGGGGCAGACCCTGTGGCTGGTCTTTCCGCTGACGCTGCTTTACGCCTGCGCGATTTTTTCCGATGTGGCCTCGCTGCCGGTGGCTGCGATGGCCCAGGTGCCCGCCGAGGCGCGCGGTGCGGTGCTGGCCGTGCAGGCCTTTCTGACCAATGCCGGCAGCTTCGTGGGCGCCTGGGTGGGTGGGGTTGTGCTCAGTGCCGCTGGAGGGGCCGACAGCCTCAGCGCCTGGCGCTGGTGCGTGGCCTCGATGATGGCGGGGTCCCTCTTCACTGCGCTGATGGTCATGGGTCTGGATGTGCGCAAGCGGCGGGCTGCTCGCACGCAGCATGAATAGTCCGCCCAGCGTATTCCCCCGAGCCTGCGTTCTGACCCGGCGAATCCTCCGCTGCCATGGCACAAGGCTGGGGCTTGCCGCGCTGTTGCCCTGTTTCGTGGTTCCGGTTTGGCGCTGGCTTGCGGCACAATGTCGGGTTCGGCGCCCCTTGCACACATCATGACCGCTGCGCTTCACAACAGTTCATTGCACTCCCTGCCGCTGCTGTCACGCGGCAAGGTTCGAGACAATTACGCGGTGGGCGACGACAAGCTGCTGATCGTCACCAGCGATCGGTTGTCCGCGTTCGATGTGGTGATGAACGAGCCCATCCCCGACAAGGGCCGCGTGCTTAATCGCATGGCGCTGTTCTGGTTCGACAAGCTGGCCGATGTGGTCCCCAATCACCTCACCGGCATTGCGCCCGAAACGGTGGTGGCGGCCGACGAAGTGGCCCAGGTGAATGGACGCTCGATGGTGGTCAAGCGCCTGAAGCCGATCATGGTCGAGGCCGTGGTGCGCGGCTATCTCATCGGCTCGGGATGGAAGGACTATCAGGACAGCGGCGCGGTCTGCGGCATTGCCCTGCCGGCGGGTCTGCAACTGGCGCAAAAGCTGCCTGAGCCGATCTTCACGCCGGCACGTAAAGCCGAGCAGGGCGAGCACGACGAGAACATCAGCTTTGATCAGATGGTGCAGGCCATCGGTGCCCCACTGGCCGAGCGCATGCGCAGCGTGTCGCTCGAGTTGTACAGGCGCGCAGCCGAGTTTGCCGCGCAGCGCGGCATCATCATTGCCGACACGAAGTTCGAGTTCGGGCTGGATGACGCAGGCACGCTGCATCTGATGGATGAAGTGCTCACCGCCGATTCATCGCGGTTCTGGCCCGCCGATTCATACAAGGTGGGAATCTCGCCACCCAGTTTCGACAAGCAGTTTGTGCGCGATTACCTCGAGACACTGAAGGACTGGGGCAAGCGCCCGCCGCCTCCGCCCTTGCCCGCAGAGGTGGTTGAGCGCACCGCGGCCAAGTATCGCGAGGCGCTGGTGCGCCTGACCGGACAGGAGCTTTGATATGAGTGCACCGCATCCGGTGGTGGGCGTGGTCATGGGCAGCAGCAGCGACTGGGAAGTCATGCGCCATGCGGTCGATGTGCTGCAGGCGTTTGGGGTACCGCACGAGGCCAAAGTGGTTTCTGCGCACCGCATGCCCGATGAGATGTTTGCCTTTGCGCAAGGCGCGCAGGCGCGCGGCTTGCGCGCCATCATCGCGGGCGCAGGCGGTGCCGCGCACCTGCCCGGCATGATTGCGTCGAAAACGCTGGTCCCGGTCTTCGGTGTGCCCGTACCGTCGAAATACCTGCGCGGCGAAGACTCGCTGATGTCGATCGTGCAGATGCCCAAAGGCATTCCGGTGGCCACCTTCGCGATCGGTGAGGCGGGCGCGGCCAACGCGGCGCTGCATGTGGTGGCGATCCTGGCAGCGCATGACACAGCATTGGCTGCGCAACTGAAGACCTTCCGTGAGCGTCAGACCCAGGCTGCGCGCGACATGACGCTGCCTCCAGCGGCGTGACACCTATGAGCGAACCGCTGCATCGACCGGTACCGCCCCTGCCGCCAGGCTCTTGGCTCGGTTTGCTCGGGGGCGGGCAACTGGGTCGCATGTTCTGCATGGCGGCGCAGTCGCTGGGCTACAAAGTGTGTGTGCTCGATCCGGGTGGGGACAGCCCGGCAGGGTCGGTCGCCGATCGCCATGTGCAGGCGGATTATCTGGACGCTGCGGCGCTGGATGAACTGGCGCGCACCTGTCGTGCGGTGACCACTGAGTTTGAGAACGTGCCGGCCCACTCGCTTGAACGTCTGGCGCGCGACATTGTGGTGAGCCCGCCTGCATCGGCGGTGGCCATTGCGCAGGACCGCATCGCCGAGAAGGCCTTTGTGCAGGGCTGTGGCATCACGGTTGCGCCCTATGCTGCGGTGCGCACGCGTGCCGACCTGATCGCCTCACCCGATGCGCTCTTCCCAGGGATCTTGAAGGTGGCGCGGCTGGGCTATGACGGCAAGGGCCAGGCACGCGTGGCCGATCGTGAGCAGGCGCTGGCCGCATTCGATGCGTTCACGGCGTCTGCCGGAGCCGAGGTGGCTTGCGTGCTGGAAAAGCGCCTGTCCCTGGCCCTTGAACTCTCGGTCGTCGTCGCACGAGGTTTTGACGGCGCTGCAGCAGCCTTTCCGGTGTCGGAGAACGAACATCGCGGCGGCATTCTGGCGGTGTCGGTGGTGCCGGCTCGCATCGATGCCGCGATGGCGCAGCGGGCGACTGAGGCCACACTGCAGATCGCACAGCGCCTGAACTATGTGGGCGTGTTGTGCGTGGAATTCTTTCTGCTGGCCGATGGCAGCCTTGTGGTCAACGAGATGGCGCCCCGCCCGCATAACTCAGGGCACTACACCATCGATGCCTGCGTGAGCAGTCAGTTTGAGCAGCAGGTGCGCGTGCTGGCCGGCATGCCGCTGGGCTCGGTACAGGCGCTTGCACCCTCAGTCATGGTCAACCTGCTGGGCGATTGCTGGTTTGCTCAGGATGGCCAGGCTGGCAATACGGACGTTGCGAGTGAGCCCGACTGGGCGGCGGTGCTGGCGCATCCCGGGGTCAAGCTGCATCTGTATGGCAAATCGCAGGCGCGCCCGGGCCGCAAGATGGGTCATGCCACGGTGCTGGGCGCCAGCGTCGATGAATGCCTGCAAACAGCCGTGCTGATCGAGCAGCAACTCGGCATTCGTCCTTGAGTGATCGACCTTGATCGAGACACCGACTGCGCAGGCCATTGATCGGGTGGCGCGTCAATTGCGTGCAGGTGGCCTGGTGGCGCTGCCCACGGAGACGGTCTATGGCCTGGGGGCCGATGCGTCGCAGCGCGAGGCGGTGGCAGCGATCTATGCGCTCAAAGGGCGCCCGGCTGATCACCCGCTGATCGTGCATGTGGTGGACGCCGCGCAAGCGCAGCGATGGGGTGTACTGGATGCACGTGCGCAGCGCCTCATGGCCGCCTTCTGGCCGGGGCCGCTGACGCTGATCGTGCCACGCGCAGCCGAGGCAGCACCCTGGGCCTGCGGTGGGCAGGCCAGCATCGGTCTGCGGTGTCCGTCGCATCCGGTCGCCCACGCAGTGCTCGAACGCTTCACGCAACTGGGCGGAAGCGGCGTGGCCGCCCCTTCGGCCAATCGTTTCGGCAAGGTCAGTCCCACCACGGCACAGCATGTGATCGACGACTTAGGCGATGAAGCACCACTCGTGCTCGATGGCGGACCATGCGAAGTGGGCGTGGAGTCGACCATTGTTGATCTGACGCGTGAGCGTGCCGCCCTGCTGCGACCGGGTCGCGTGCGTCGGGCCGATATCGAGGCCGTGCTGGGTCAGATGCTGGCCGATCCCGATGAACTTGCGCCGCGCGCCTCGGGTACGCTGGCTGCGCATTACAGCCCACGTGCAGCGGTCGAGTTGGTGGACCCTTCTGCGCTCCTGCAGCGGCTGTCGGACTGTGTGAGGGCTGGACAGACGGTGGGCGTGTGGTCGCCGCATGATCCGGGTGCGTCCTCAGAGGTGATCTGGGTCGAAGCACCGGCAAGGCCCGATGACTGGGAAGCGGCGCTGTATGCAGGCTTGCGTGCACTCGATGCCCGCGGTGTGGCGCGCATGCTGGTGGTCGCGCCGCCCGATACACCGGTATGGGATGCTGTGCGCGACCGGCTGGCGCGCGCGGCGGCGGCTACAGGTTTAAGCGCTGCGGCCAGCACTATCAAGTCAACCACGACTAAGTGATAAAGACGGAGACGGTGACATGAGACGAAACATGCTGTGTGCCATGGCTACGCTTTGCGCGACGGTGATGGCAGTGCCCACCGCCCGCGCTCAGAGTCTGGAGGGGCCGCTGCGTATCGTGGTGGGCTATGCGCCGGGAGGCGCGGCCGATCGTGGCGCACGTCTGCTGGCCGATGGACTGAAGGACAAATTGGGCGTGCCGGTGCTGGTCGAGAACAAGACCGGCGCGGGCGGACGCTTGTCTGCGCAACTCGTGAAGGCGACCCCGCCCGATCAGAACGTGCTGCTGATGGGTAACCCGGCCATTGCCGTCGTGGCGCCGCTCGTTGCATCCAACGTGGGCTACGACCCGCGCAAGGATTTCGTGCCCCTCTCGCAGATCGCCCGCTACGACTTCGGTATTGCAGTGGGGCCAGCGGTGCCGGTGCGTGAGCTGACGCACCTGCTCGCCTGGCTGCGGGCCAATCCCAATCAGGCCAATATCGGTGTGCCGGCCACAGGCAGCCTGCCGCACTTTTTTGCACTCATGCTGGCCGATGCGGCCAAGGTCTCGGCTCAGGTGGTGGGGTATCGCGGCTCGGCGCCGCTGATCACCGATCTGATCGGCGGTCAGATTCCAGTTGCCGTGGATACGCTGGATTCGCTGCTGCCTGCGGTGCAAAGCGGCAAACTGCGCATCCTGGCGGTGGGCGCCTCCCAGCGCTCGCCCCAGACCGGGAACCTGCCCACGATGCGCGAATCCGGCATCGAGTTGGTGGCCGATGGCTGGAGCACGCTGTTTGCACCGGCATCAATGCCTGCAGCCAGGCAGGCATTGATTGCGCGGGCCATCGAAGACACGATGAAGTCGCCCGAGATGCAGGCGAGATTTCGGGCCGGCAGCATGGACCCGACGGTGCGCTCGTCTGCACAAACTGCGCGTGAACTCGATGCCTATCGGGCCAAGTGGGAGCCGGTCATCCGCGCCTCTGGCTTC
The DNA here is from genome assembly GCA_002386465.1 of Burkholderiales bacterium UBA4615. Lineage (GTDB taxonomy): Bacteria > Pseudomonadota > Gammaproteobacteria > Burkholderiales > Burkholderiaceae_E > UBA4615. The sequence goes on from DGIT01000147.1 coordinate 49,592, forward strand.
AAGGAATAAGGCGCGTTCGGGGCAGTGTTGTTCAGATGCGCGCGGGTGGTCTGTTAAGCCGCTTCCCCTTGTAAGGCGCCACATCGATCTCGCCTGCCCGCTGACGCGCCTTCGCAATGTCAAAGCTGTTTTGCATGCGCATCAGGGTGTCCATGGACACCCCAAAAGCTTTCTCGACCCGCAAAGCCATTTCCGACGACAGCTGCGCCCGTTCGTTTACAAGTGCTGAAAGCGCAGCCCGCGTCACGCCCAACACGCGTGCCGCGTCAGTGATGGAAAGACCTAGCGCTTCAATGATTTCGCTTTTGACGAACCCGCCGGGGTGGGCGGGATTCTTCATGCGCACGCCCTGGATGTTGGCCATGACCATCTCCTAGTGGTAATCCTCGTAGTTCAGGTCGACGATCTCAACCTCAGCCTGCTCGATCCTGAATGTGAGACGCCAGTTTTTCGTCACGAACAGGCTCCATGTGCCGCTGCGATCTCCGGTCAGTCGGTGCGCTTTCCAACTTGGAACGCTGCGAATCTCTTCTTCGCGCTCCATGTCCTGCAAGAACGTGACCATGCGACGGATTTTTTCGACCACAGCGCTGTCCAGTCCGGATGCGTCGTCTTTCTCGATAAAGCGACGCAATCCCTTATGGAGCACATTCCGAATCTTCATGGCCCAGCATAGGGCTCAAAGGTGTAATGCGTCAAGTTACGCTATACATGTGGACGATATTCAGACAATGTGGTGTCGATGGTCAGCATGACCGGATCAGGCTTACCAGCCTTCAGTCTCGCGCCAGGTGGTGAACAGCGCCAGCCCGAAGATCACGGCCAATAGCAGGAAACCCGCCTGCAGACCGAACTGCTGACTGAACAGCCCGCCGCCCACGCCACCCAGAATGCCTCCGGCCGGAGGGCCCATCGAACTGAGCCCCGCCACGCGCCCTCGCCCATGCTGAGCCATCAGTTCGGCAAAACGCGTGGTGCTCAGCAGACCCTGGATGCCCATGCCCAGGCCCATGAGGACGGACGCAACCCACAGCCCTGCGGGCCCTGTTGCGACCGCAAAGCACAGGGCCTGGATGCACAGCAGTCCCAGCGCAATGCGATAACAGGTGCTGCGTCCAAGACGCGAGATGTAGCCACCACCCGTGAGCAGCATCAGCACGTAAGTGCAGCCCTGCACCGTGACGAGCGCTACTGCCGCCTGCCTGCTCATACCGAATTGGCGCACCGCCATCGCGACACCGAAGACCACGAAGTACGCTGCAGCAATCTGCGTGACGAAATCGATCGACAGGGTGCGACGCAAGCTCGAGTCGTTGCGTAAAAAGCTCAACTGACCGCGCAGCCGGGCGCCTAAGTCCAGACCGCTCGCCGCTTGCTGGCGCGCAGGGCGACGCCCCAGCACACCAGCGCCCGCCACGATGCCCAGTATCAGCACCCCCGCTGCGGTGTACAGAACAGGCGCGAAGCCGGCTGCGGCGATCCCTGCACCGGCAATGGTGGGTCCCACCAGGTACATGCCCGACATGCTGGTGGCCCGCTGCCATCCGGCCTTGGCCGGACCCAGGCGCGGCAGCATCGCCAGAAACTCGGTCTGCACCGGCACGTTGCGAAAGGGCAGGGCCAGACCCATGAGCGCAGCCACTGCAATGATGGCCCAGGGTGTGTGCAGCCAGGCCATGAGCGAGAACAGGCATGCCGCAGTCGTGGCGCCGAAGATGAAGAGGCGCCGTGCGCCATGGCGCTCGATCAGCGGCCCCATGGGCAGCGACAGGGTCAGCATGCCCGCATAGCCCAGCGCACCGACCAGTCCGATCTGCCAGGGCTGTGCACCCGATGATGCAGCCAGCAGGGGCAGCGTTACGCGCGACAAGCCATTGACGGTGCCCACGCCCAGCACCAGCAGCAGCAGTCGGAAGAGTGGAGGCGGCGGGGGCGCAGCGTCAGACATGCCTGCGCCGGTGGGTCAGACGCCCAGCAGCATGCTGAGCTGGGCGGGATCGTCGAGCAGGCTGGAAGAGACCGACTCCAGGGCCACCTGCCCTTTCACCATCACGACCGCCCGGTCGGTGTGCTTGAGCACCGAGCGGAAATTCTTGTCGACCACCACCGTGGCGATCCCGGATGCGCGAATGCTTCCGATGATCTGCCAGATTTCGGCCACGATCAGTGGCGCGAGGCCTTCTGTGGCTTCATCCAGAAAGAGCACATCCGGATGCGTCATGAGGGCGCGTCCGATCGACAGCATCTGCTGCTCGCCGCCCGACAATTGCGTCCCCCCGTGCGCGCGGCGCTCGGCCAGCCGCGGAAAGGTCTGCAGCACGCGCGCCAGCGTCCAGTCGCGCCGGCCGTCCACCCCGGGGCGGGCAGCCATCTGAAGATTTTCGATGACCGACAGGGTCGGAAAGATGCCTCGGCCCTCGGGCACATAGCCCACGCCCGCGCGGGCAATGCGGTAGGGCGCTGCGCCGCGCATCGATTGGCCCGCAATGCGAATCTCGCCCGCACGCACTGGCGTGAGTCCCAGCAGCGACTTGATGAGCGTGGTCTTGCCCATGCCATTGCGCCCCATCAGACCCACGGCTTCGCCGCGCTGGACGCGAAAATCCACGCCTCGAAGAATATGGCTGGCGCCATAGAAGGTGTCGATGCCGGTGGCCTGGATCAGCGGCTCAGCCATGCTGCGCCTCCTCGCCCAGGTAGGCCGACTGCACTTGCGCATTGGCTCGAATGGCGGCGGGCGAGCCGCTTGCCAGCACCTTGCCTTCAACCATGACGGTCAGGGTATCGGCGAGTGCGAAGACGGCGTCGATGTCGTGCTCCACCAGCAGGATCGCGTGGTCTGTGCGCAGTTTGCTGATCAGCGCGACCATGCGCAGCGATTCCTCGGCGCCCATGCCCGCCAGCGGTTCATCGAGCAGCAGCACCCGTGGCGAAGTGGCCAGAGACAGCGCAATTTCGAGCTGGCGTTGTTCACCATGCGACAGAGTGCTGGCCAGACGCGACTCACGTCCGTCGAGTTCGGCCAGTGCGATGGCCCGCTTGGCCAGCGCCAGGGTGTCGGCATGGGTGTCGGCCGGGGTGAAGAGCTTCCAGGCGCGTGGGGCGCGTGATTGCGCCGCCAGCCTGCAGTTCTCCAGCACGGTGAACATACCGAAGATATTGGTCTTCTGATAACTGCGGCCCACGCCCAGCCGCGACACCGCATCGGACGACAGGGCCGTGATGTCGTGGCCATCAAGGCGAATGCTGCCCCCGGTGGGTGGCAGGTCGCCCGAGAGCATATTGATGAGCGTACTCTTACCGGCCCCGTTGGGCCCGATCACGACATGGATCTCGCCTACCTGTACGGTGAGCGAGACATCGGCATTGGCGCGCAGGCCGCCAAAGACCTTGGTGAGTGCGGTGACCTCCAGCATCAGCGCACCGCCTTGTCGCGTGACAGCAACCCGACCACGCCCTTGGGCAGGAAGCAGGCGACCGCCACGATCAGCAAGCCCATCATCAGCTGCCAGTGCTTGGCCAGCCCACCAAACACCGTGTCGTCCTTGAAGAACTCCTCGAGCAGCACGAACACAAAGGCGCCGATCAGCGAGCCGCTGAGCGTGCCCATGCCGCCCAGAATCACCATCATGAGCACTGCGCCCGACTGATGCCAGGAAATGATTTCCGGGTTCACGAACCCGAACTGTGCGGCCGACAGATAGCCCGCCAGCCCGCCCAGCACGCCGGCCAGCACATAGACACCGAGCTGGTAGCGAAACACCGGAAAGCCGATCGCCCGCATGCGGTGTTCGTTGACGCGAATGCCCTGCAGCGCCCGCCCGAAATTGGAGGACAGGATGCGCCGCAGCAGGCCATAGACCAGCACCATCAGCACCAGCACGAGATAGTAGAAGGCGGTCTTGTTGTCGAGGTCGAGGAGCACGGTATCGCCCCAGCCCACCAGCGGCTTGTTGTTGATGTACAAGCCGTCTGAGCCACCGCCGAGCTTGGTGTCATGAAAGATGAAGTACACCATCTGCGCAAAGGCCAGCGTCACCATGATGAAGTAGATGCCGCGGGTGCGCAGCACCAGCGCGCCGGTGACCAGCGCAAAGACCGCGCATAGCGCGAGCGCCGCCGGCAGCGTGATGAAGATTGACATCGGGTCGTATTTGGGCTGGATCAGTCCCAGCGCATAGCCGGCGAGTCCGAAAAATGCCGCATGTCCCAGGCTCACCAGACCGGTGTAGCCCACGAGCAGATCGAGGCTCATCGCGAAGATGGCAAGGATCATGACCTTGGTGAGCAACTGCAGATAGAAGGTCTCGCCCACCAGGGGAAACAGGGCCAGTCCAAGCAAGGCCAGACTCAGCAGAATGCCCAGCAGCCTGGGCGTGGAGGAGGGTGAGCTTGCGATCATGAAGGGCTGGTTTCACACCACGGCGTCAGGTCTTGCGAAACAGTCCCTCAGGACGAAAGATCAGCACGGCCGCCATGAGCAGATAGACCACCATGCCAGCGAGCTCGGGCACGTAGACCTGACCAAAGGTGTCGGCCAGGCCGATCAGCAGGGCGGCCACCAAGGCGCCTTTGACCGACCCGATGCCACCGATCACGACCACGACGAAACAGATGATGAGCACCTGGCTGCCCATGTTCGGATAGACCGATGACACCGGCGCAGCCAGCATGCCTGCGAACGCCGCCAGCGCGGTGCCCAGTGCAAAGACCAGAGCGAAGAGCAAACGGATGTTGATACCCATCGCTTCGGTCATTTCCCGGTTGTGTGCGCCGGCCCGGATCATCATGCCAAGCCGGGTGTGCCGGATGAGCCAGTGCATGCCCAGTGCGATCAGGATGCAGGCCGCGGAAATCACCAGGCGATAAACCGGATACGACAGGGTATCGGTCAGTGGGATCGAGTGATTGAACAGCTCGGGTACTTTGACGCCCTGCACATCATCGCCCCAGATGATCGAGCGCAACTGCTCGAAGATCAGGATCAGACCGTAGGTGAGCAGCACCTGGTAGAGATGGTCGCGATGATAGAAGTGCCTGATGAGCAGACGCTCAAGCAGCAGGCCCAGCCCCACTGACAACACCACGCCTACCACGATGGCGGCGAGCAGGCTGTTGAACTGCGAGGCCAGCGACCAGGCCAGATAGGCGCCGATCATGTAGAAGCTGCCATGGGCGAGGTTGATCACGCCCATGATGCCGAAGATCAGCGTCAGCCCCGAGGCGACCAGGAACAGCAACAGGCCGTATTGCAGCCCGTTGAGCACCTGAATCAGAAACGAGGCGACGCTGTCCATGGCCTGCAGCCGATCAGCCCAACTTGCAGCCGCGCGCCGGGTCGGCCAGCGCCTTCCAGGCCACCGAGACGTACTTGTTCTGCTCGCCTTCCACGCGACGCAGATAGATGTCCTGGATGGGGTTGTGCGCCTTGGACATGGTCCAGGTGCCGCGCGGGCTGTCGACTTTCACGCCTTCCATGGCCTTGATGAGGCCCTGCTTGTTGCCGAAGTCGCCCTTGACCGCTTCCATGGCCTGCGCCAGTACCAGACCGGTGTCGTAGCCCTGCACGGCATAGACGTCGGGCTGCATCTTGTAGGCCACGGCGTAGCGGGTGCGGAACTCCTTGTCGCGCGCGCTGGGCAGCGAGTCGGCATAGTGCAGCGTGGTCATGAGACCTTGTGCCTGGGCCTGTACGGCCTGCAGCACGCCATCGGTGAGAAAGCCTGACCCGTACAGCGGGATCTTGTCCTTCAGACCTGCAGCCGCATAGTCGGCAACAAATTTCGCGGCCCCTGCCCCTGCAAAGAAGCAGGCCACGGCATCGGGTTTGAGTGCGGCGATTTCAGCCAGCAGCGGCTGGAATTCGACGTTGGGGAAGGGCAGGCCGAGTTCCTTGACGACCTTGCCGCCGGCTCGCTCGAAGCCTTGTTTGAACGAGGCGCCGCTTTCGTCGCCGGCGGCGTATTTCCAGGAGATCCAGACCGCGGTCTTGTGACCGCGCTCGGCCATCACCTTACCCAGCGGATGCACCGGCTGCCAGTTCGAGAACGAGGTGCGAAAGATGTTGGGCGAGCACATCGGGCCGGTGATGTCGTCTGCACCGGCGTTGGGGATCAGCAGCAGGGTGCCGGTTTCGCGCGCGATCTTGGCCATGCCCAGCGCCACCCCCGAATGCACGGTACCGACCAGCACGTCGACCTTGTCGCGCTGCACGAGCCGATTGGTGTTCTCGGGGGCCTTGGCGGGGTTGGATTCGTCGTCGACCGTGAAGTACTCGATCTCGCGTCCGCCGATCTTGCCGCCGCGTTCGGCCACAGCCATCTTGAAGCCGTTGTTGATCGCGGTGCCCAGTGCAGCGAACGCGCCGCTCGAGGGCAGCATCATGCCGACCTTCAGCTTGGCGGGCTGCGCGTGAATGAACGGTGCGGGCAGCGCGAGCGCGGCGGCCGTTCCGCCGCTGCGGGCCAGAAACGCGCGGCGCGACGGGGTGGGTCCGCTGGCGGATGCACTGTCTGCGGTGTGGGCCGCGGGCTGAATGATCGGATCGGTCGGTGTCATGAGGTCTCCAGGGATGATGGCCGGTCTGGTTCGGCGGATCGGGTCAACAGAAAATGTTTCACCGCATCGATGACCGTCTGGGGCTGGTCGCGGTGCGGGGAATGCCCGCAGCGCGCCAGTGCCAGGCGCTCGGTGTCCTCAACGGACGCCTCGATTGCGCTGATCTGAGCCATTGTGCCGTACTCATCGTCCACGCCCTGAATGGCCAGCACAGGACAACGGATGTCCTGCAGCTCAGCACGCAGATTCCAATCCGAGAACTCAGGCAGCAGCCAGGCGTTGCTCCAGCCCCAGAAGGCCGAATCGACATCGTCATGCCAGCGTGAAAGGCGTCCCCGCAGGTCCTGCTCCAGATAGGCCTGACGTGCCGCGTTGATGCTGCGCAGGGACAGGTCTTCGACGAACACATGTGCAGCCATCGACACGACCCCTGCGACTTGCGCCGGGAATTTGGCTGCGTGAATCAGTGCGATGGATGCGCCATCGCTGTGGCCGAACAGCCAGATGGGTGGCATGGGCGCCGGGCGTGTCACCTGATCCAGCAGGGCGGGCAGCACCTCGATCGCCTGCCGGTGCATGAAGTCGGTGCCCCAGTGTTCGTCTGCAGCGCGCGGCGTCGATCGCCCGTAGCCAGGGCGCGAATACACCAGTCCGCGCAGGCCAACGGCATCACACAGGCGGGCCGGGAAGTCTTTCCACATGGCAAGCGACCCCAGTCCTTCGTGCAGGAAGACCAGGATGGGCGATGCCGCGGCTGGCCCGTTGCCCGCCGCAGTTGCAGCACCTGCAGCGGGTTCGATCCAGGCGTACTCGACCCGGATGGCGCCGATTTGCGCAAAGTGATGCCTTCCCGTGGGTGCGGGTACGCCGCGCTCCGACAGGGCGGGCGTGCTTGCTGGCAATGCTGGGTTCAAGCGCACTCCCGGGGCGTTCGACTGGACCGTCTCATGGCAGCGCGCGCTCGGCCTCGCGCAGTCGGAAACGCTGAATCTTGCCGGTGGCGGTCTTGGGCAGCTCAGGCACGAACGCGATCTGGCGCGGGTACTTGTAGGGGGCCAGGCGTCCTTTGACGAAGGCCTGCAGCGCCAGAGAAAGGGCATCGTCTGCCTGCCCTGCATCTTTCAGGACAACGAACGCTTTGGCGCGGGTGAGTCCATTCTCGTCGTCGACCCCGATCACTGCGGCTTCCAGAACCGCTTCATGCTGCATCAGCGCTGATTCGACCTCGAAGGGCGACACATACTGACCGCTGACCTTGAGCATGTCGTCGCCCCGCCCGGCATAGACGTAGTAGCCCTCGGCATCGCGGAAATACTTGTCGCCGCTGCGGGTCCAGTCGCCCTGAAAGGTCGCGCGAGAACGCGTGCGGTCGGCCCAGTACATGAGCGCTGAAGACGGTCCCTGTATGAAGAGATCGCCAACCTGCTCCGGGCCGTCCAGCACCGCACCGCTGTCGTCGCGCAGTTCTACGCGAAAGCCCGGGACCGGTTTGCCGGTGGTGCCGTAGCGCACATCGCCCGGTCGGTTCGACAGAAAAATGTGCAGCATCTCGGTGGAGCCAATCCCGTCGACGATCTCGCAGCCGAAGCGGCTCGTGAACCGCTCGCCGATCTCGCGCGGCAGCGCCTCGCCTGCCGAGGAGCACAGCCGCAAGGCCACGGCTTCGCGCGATGGCAGCGCAGACGAGGCCA
>DGIT01000141.1:0-10944 GCA_002386465.1 Burkholderiales bacterium UBA4615
AATGCACCTGTATCGATACAAATCACTGGTTCCGGTAACCTGAGTGGCGTTTTTTCGCAGGACTGCCGCATTGATGGAACCTTGCTCCCCCGCTCTGGAAGCAAGCGCATTTTCAACGCTTCTCTCACGGTTTCCTGTACGAGTGGATCTGCCAAATACACCGGCGTCGCAGAACCCACCAGTAATCAGGGAGGTACTTTAAAGCAGCGAGTGCTGATCAAAGCCATAGATGATGCGACTCAGACGAGCCCACTGGTGATCCTCGTCGACCGCTGATTCCGTGCTCATTCGGGGTGCTCAGCGCACCCCTGACAGCCCCACACCCGCGTTGCGCGCAGCGTTGTTCGCGGCGATCAGGATCTGCTGCTGTGGTACCGCGCCGGCTGTGCGCTCCACGAACACGACGCCCGAATAGAAGTTAGCGTTACCCAGACAGAAGCGGAAGTCGTCGATGCTGATCAGCAGTAGCCCGGTCACCGACGCGCTGTTCGTGAAGGTGCCGGTGAAGACGCAATTGGCTTCGGTGGTGGCACTGAACCCCCCACCCGCGGCGACGTTCATGCTGACTTCGCGTCCGTTCAGATCGACCAAGAGCGGCCATTGCCCCGCCACAGCCGATACCGTCAACCCGCTAGGGGTGTAGTACACGCCGTTGAATGCCAAGGTGAACACTGGCGAAGCCGTAGTCATGCTGCCGCTCAGAGTGCCGGTATACGAGTCGTACCGCGTACTCAGGTTTACCGCACTGGTTGTGGGGGCTCCGAAGTTGATCCCCGTGGTGTAGCTGTACGGATAGGGTGATACATCTGCGCCGGTCGTGAACCCCCTGAGGACGAAACCCGAGTTGGTATAACTGCCGTGGAGCAGCCAGTATTCACGGGTTCCGACCACAGCCATGCGAAATGCATTGCTTCCAGGCGAACCTTGGAAATCGCTGCCGGCATAGGCGCCCACGGCCGGATAGTCATAGATGGTCTGGGCCGAATCAGAACCGCTGCTGCACGCCGTCAGGCCGCTCAACAGCGCCGTGGCGAGGGCGGTGTTGCGAAGGGTTAGATGAATCACGTGGCTTGTCTCCAATGGGGATGCCGGGGGTAGACCGACCGGCCGCAAGCTGCATAGTCGTCGCATTGTACGACCAGGAAGTGATGTGGCTTTTTGCAAGCGGCCGGGCCTGCACCTAAGCTGGTGACTTCGCCACCGGAGTCGCCCCCATGGACACCCTGCTTCCCATCGCGCATCGCATTGCCGTCCTGCTCAAGGAGCGCAAACAGACCCTAGCCGTGGCCGAGTCCTCCGCCGGTGGTCTGATTGCCGCAAGCCTGCTTGCCGTGCCGGGGGCGTCAGCCTATTTTCTGGGCGGCGCAGTGGTCTATACCCGCCCAGCCCGCAAACTGCTGATGGGATTGGAGAACGACCAGGTGCGCGGCATCCGTTCCTCGTCCGAACCCTATGCGCAACTGCTAGCCCGCACTCAGCGCGCACGCTTTGATGCGGACTGGGGTTTGGCCGAGACCGGTGCAAGCGGGCCCACCGGAAACGGTTACGGCGATGCCGCGGGTCACAGCTGCCTGGCCGTGAGCGGGCGCGATGAATCGGCGCAGCGGGTCATGACCCTGGAGACCGGCAGCGCCGATCGGGTGGCCAATATGCGCGTGTTTGCGCGCACTGCGCTCGAGCTGCTCGAGGCGGAGCTACTTCGCACCCCTTGATCGTGCCTCCTCATTTCGCGCAAGTCGCCCAGTGCCCCGCATCAGCCCCCGTTCAATGCCAAGGCTCTCGTCAAAATGACCTCATCCACGTCCACAGTGCCCGCAGCGCATGTAACCTCAACGTCGGTATCAGGCACGACAGTCGCTTCGCCGACTGAGCAGGCCACGCACTGGCTTCAGGCATTTCATGCAGCACTGAGCAAGGGCCACATCGATGAGGCCGCAGCGCTCTTCGTCGAAGACGGGCTGTGGCGCGACCTGGTGAGTTTCACCTGGACAATCCGCACCTCGGATGGCCAGGCCGCGATTCGGGACATGCTCAAGGCCACGCTCGACTCGGCTAGACCGTCCAACTGGACGCTGGAGGGCGACGCCAGCGACGCGGCAGGGTCGATCGAAGCCTGGTTGCGCTTCGAGACTTCGGTCGGTCGAGGCAAAGGGGTGCTGCGTCTGAAAGACGGCAAGGCCCGTATCTTGATGACCATGCTCGCCGAGCTCAAGGGTCTTGAAGAACCGCATGGCGAGACGCGGCCCAAAGGTGTGGAGCATGGAAAGTACGGTCCGGGGCGGCGTTCATGGCTGCAGGAGCGCCAGGCTGAAGCTGCGGAATTAGGCGTCACGCGTCAGCCGTACTGCCTGATTGTGGGTGGCGGGCAAGGTGGCATTGCGCTCGGTGCGCGCTTGAAGCGGCTGGGTGTGCCTGCGCTCATCATCGATTCGCGTGAGCGCCCCGGCGATGCCTGGCGATCACGGTATAAGTCGCTCGTGCTGCATGACCCGGTCTGGTACGACCACTTGCCCTATCTGCCTTTTCCGGATCACTGGCCGGTCTTTACGCCCAAGGACAAGATGGGCGACTGGCTGGAGGCCTACACGAGCATCATGGAGCTCAATTACTGGGGCTCCAGTACCTGCGGCCACGCGCAGTGGAATGACGCTGCGCAAGAGTGGACGGTCGTGGTGAATCGGGGCGGCAAGGAGATGGTGATCCGCCCGAAGCACCTGGTGCTCGCTACCGGCTTATCGGGTTTGCCGCAGGTACCCCAATTCGCAGGCGCACAGCGCTTCAAGGGCGTGCAACAGCACTCCAGCGCCTATCCAGGCGGCGATGCGTGGGCAGGTGAGCACTGTGTGGTCGTCGGCTCCAACAATTCTGCGCACGATATCTGCGCCGATCTCTGGGAGCACGGTGCCAAGGTCACCATGCTGCAGCGATCCAGCACGCTGGTTGCCCGGTCCGAGACGTTGCAGGAGATGGGCTGGGGGCGTTTGTTCTCTGAAGACGCACTGCGCCGCGGTATCACGACCGAGCGTGCCGATATGACGCTGGCCTCCATGCCGTATCGCCTGCTCACTGAAGCGCAAAAGAGCACGACAGCGCTGATTGCCAAGAAAGATGCCGATTTTTACGACCGTCTTCAGAAGGCTGGATTCAAGCTCGATTTCGGTGAAGATGGATCAGGACTGTCGCTGAAATATCTGCGCCGAGGATCGGGCTATTACATCGACGTGGGCGCCTCCGAGTTGGTGGCCAATGGCAGCATCGGATTGAAGAGCGGCGTGCAGGTGAAGGAACTTCGAGAGCAGTCGGTCGTGCTCGATGATGGCAGCGAATTGCCCGCCGACCTGATCGTCTATGCGACCGGCTATGGCCCGCTGTCGGAGGTGGCCGCCAAACTGATTTCGTCGGAAGTGGCCGAGCGCATCGGACCGTCCTGGGGATTGGGTTCAGGCACCAGCAAAGACCCGGGTCCCTGGGAAGGAGAGCTTCGCAACATGTGGAAGCCCACCGCACAGCCCGGGCTGTGGATTCATGGTGGCAACCTGCAGCAGTCGCGGTTTTATTCGTTGCAACTGGCGCTACAGCTCAAAGCCCGCATGGAGGGCATTCCTACGCCGGTGTACGCGCCTGGCTCAGTGCCTGTTTCAGCGTGAAGGCCACTGCCAGCGCGGCAGCTCCACCCTGTTGAAGCCTTCAATGCGCGTCTCGCCTAAGACCTTGTGCAGCGTCAAGGCCAGGCAATCGGGCTGCGAGGCGAGTGTGGCCACCAGTCTTGCTGCATGGGTCACCACCACCACCTGGGTGTGACGCGCTGCGGCGCCGATCATCCGGCCTAGCGCTGGAAGCAGATCGGGATGCAGGCTGGTCTCGGGTTCGTTCAGGACCAGCAGTGGGGGCGCCCGGGGCGTCATGAGCGCCGCCAGTAGCAACAGATAGCGTAGCGTGCCATCCGACAGCTCTGCGGCCCGCAGTGGGCGCAATAACCCGGGCTGATGCATGAGCAGCTCGAATCGGCCCTGATCGGTGGCGATCTCAACGCGGGCCCCGGTAAACGCGTCGTCCACCGCAGTGTCCAGCGCCTGGGCGTCGCCGATCTCGCGAATGGTTTGCAAGGCTGCGGCTAGGTCTGATCCGTCATCAGCAAGCGCCGGCGTATGGGTGCCCACCTGGGCGCTGCGCGCAGGTGCATCGGCATCGGTGCGCAAGTGGTCGTAGAAGCGCCAGGCGCGCATGCGCTCGCGCAGCATCAGCACTTCCGGGGTATCGCGTGCGTCGCCCAGCTGCGTGAGCATGCTGTCGAATCCGGCCAGATGCTGGGCGGCGACCTGCCACTCGCCGTCAGCGCTGCGACCTTGAATCACGGCATTGTGCCGATCGACCAGAAGGCCAGCGCGACGCAGGACCGGTCCACTCCACAGGCACTCGCGTTTGATCTGCGGGTCGCGGGCAAAGGCCGAGCGACTAGGGATGGGCAGGCCCAGGTCAACGGCGTAGCCGAAGTCATCGTCAGCAAACCCCAGCCGCAGATTGACAGGCTCTTTGCGGCGCGTGCCCTGCACAGACTGCTCACCTCTCTGCATGGCGGCCGTGACAGCTTCAGGCCCCGCCCACAGGGTCGATGGCAACCCGCCCTCTCGCGCAAGCGAAGCGATGAGCCTGCCCTGCGCCGTGTCGGCAATCAGGCGCAACGCGCGATACAGACTCGACTTGCCGCTGCCGTTGTCGCCCGTAATGACGGTGAGGCGATCCAGCGGCACCACCAGATCGCGCAGCGATCGATAGTGGGCAATGGCAAGCGTTCGGATCATGGCAATCGGCAGTTCATAGTAAGTTCATTGTCCTGCATATCCAGCCGGGTGCTGTCGGCACCCTGCCCACCCAATGAATGAGACATCCCGTATCGACGCGCGCACCGCGCTAAACGAGGCACTCCTCGCCCGATTCGGCGAAGAGGTTTCGGTACCGCCCGATCTTGCAGGCTTGCCCGAGCTGCTGCAGATGGCCACCTGGTCTACGCATCGCAGCTGGTCAGATCGGCCGGTCGGTCCTGAACTGATCCGGTTGCTTGCGGCCTGCGCTTTGAGTGCACCCTCAAAGAGCTATCTGCAGCAGGCCGATATCGTCGATGTCCGCGATGCAGCGCAACGTGAACGGGTGCAGGCGCTGGTGCCCTCAATGCCCTGGATGAGCCAGGCGCCTGCCTTGCTGGTGTTTTGCGGCAATGGCCGACGGTTCCGACGGCTCTTTGAGCGGGCTGGTCAGCCCTTTACCAATGAGCACCTCGATGGGTTCTTTAATCCGGCCATCGATGGGGCGCTGGTGATGATGAATTTCATGCGTGCAGCCGCAGCGGTGGGGATGGCGTGCTGCCCGATCAGCGTGCTGCGCGACCAGGCCCAGGCGCTTGCCGACATTCTGCAGATGCCTGCGCATGTTTTTCCGATCGCCGGACTGTGTGTGGGGTTCCCTGCGCACGCCCAATCGGTCAATCCCAGACTCGGGTTGCAGGCAAGCCTGCATACCGATCGATATCAGCGGCCGGACTTAGCGTCCGAGACGGAGGTTGCTGATCGCGCCGTCGATGCCGCGATCGATGCTGCAGTGGACGCCTACGATCAACGCTATGTGGCGGTGCGTGCGTCCCGTTTGCCGCCTGAGGTGGCTGCAGCCAAACCGCCGATGACCTGGTCTCAGGAAAAGCTCAGGCAGTACGCCACCGCGCAGCGTGACGACTGGGGTGCATTCATTCGGGCGAAAGGTTTCGATACGCGCTGAATACTAAGTCGACTGCCGTGCGACACCTTCGGCCAGCAGTGCGTCAATTTCGGCAGGGTTCAGGCCAGCCTCTTGCAGCACTTCGCGGGTGTGTTCGCCCAGACGGGGCGGCACACGGCGGACTGGCAGCATCTCGCCCTCAAAGCGCACGCCGTTGCCAGTCAGGCGCATGCTGGAGCTGCCATCGCCCGCAGGCACGCTGCGAAAAAATCCCACTGCATCCAGGTGCGGGTCGGTGAACAGATCGTCCAGCGTATTCACAGGCCCATGTGGCACATCATGCTCGGTACAAAAGGCCATCCACTCCTTGGTGGTGCGCCCCACCAGGATGCCGGCCAGATGCCCATAGAGCACTTCCACATTGCGCGTGCGTTCGGCGTGGTTGGCAAAGCGCGGGTCGGCAGCCAATTCAGGGTGACCGGCAGCTGTGAAAAAACGGATCCAGTGCGCCGTGCTGTGCGGCATCAGGCACAAGTAGCCGTCGCGCGTGCGAAAGGGTTTGCGCTGCGGGGAGAGCACGCGCGCATAGCCGGTGGGGCCCGTGCCGGGCACGAAGGTCTGTCCGCCCATGTGTTCGATGAATGCAAAGCCTGCCATGGTCTCGAACATCGAAATCTCGACACTCGTGCCTTGCCCCGTGCGCTCCCGACCCATCAGGGCAGCCAGGATCGCGTGCACCGCTACGTTTGCGCAGGTTTTATCGGCTGCAATGGTGGGCAGGAACCCGGGCTGGCCTGATGCGCGCTGCATCAGGTCGGCCAGACCGCTCATGCCTTGCACGATGTCGTCGTAGGCCGGGCGTCCGGCGTAGGGGCCTGCTTCAGAAAAACCGTTCAGGCTCGCATAGATCACGCGTGGATTGCGCGCGCGCACGGTGGCGGGATCCAGACCGATCGCCGCCAATTTCTGGGGGCGAATGTTATGCATGACCACGTCCGCGCCATCGACGATGCGCAGCAACGCAGCGCGCCCTTTGGCCTGTTTCAGATTGATCACCACGCTGCGCTTGTTGCGGTTGGTGCTGATGAATCCACTGGCCACGCCGGGCACGACGGCCTCGGCACCAGCACGCGTGGTGTCGCCGGTCTCGGTCTCGATCTTGATGATGTCAGCGCCGTAGTCGCCCAGGTACTGACTGGCATACGGTCCGAAAATCACGGTCGTGAGATCCACCACGCGGATGCCGCGTAAAGGCTGGTCCGCCGTGGGTGGCGTTGCCGGGGTGGGGGCGCCTGCTGCACTCTGGCTCATGGATGTCTCCTTGTCCGGTGGTCCGGCTCTGGTCTGTGTCGTGCTGCCTCGTGTTACTTCACGTGCCGGTGTCCGATCGTCGCGGCGTCGAGCCTGCGAGATGATCAGGTACCGACTGCGTCAGCTGCTGCGCGCGGTGCCTGAGGTGATCAATGCTTCAATTTCAGAAGTAGTCAGCCCAGCCTGCGCGAGTACTTCGCGCGTGTGTTCGCCCAGGCGTGGCGGTGTGCGTACCGACGCGGTTTCACCATTGAGGCGCACGCCGTTGGCGGCAATGCGTACGGTCGAGCCCTCCTGGCCTGCGGGCAAGGTCCGAAAGAAGCCGACGGCCTGCAGGTGTGGGTCGGTCAGCAGATCATCGAGCGTGTTCACGCGCCCATGCGGGATATCGACCCGCTGCAGGAACTCCAGCCAGTGCGCCGTCGTGTGCTCGGCGATCAGCCCGCCCGTGAGCGCATATAGCACCTCGATATTGCGTGTGCGCGATGGCATGTCTGCAAAGCGTGCATCGGCTGCCAGGTCCGATCGACCCACGCCTTCAAAGAAACGGCGCCAGTGGTCATCGGTATAGGGCATCACGCACAGATAGCCGTCCTGCGTGCGGTACGGGCGTCGAGAGGGCGCGAGCGCCCGTGAATAGCCGGTGGTGCCGGTGGGCGGATCGAAGGTCTGGCCCGAGAGATGTTCGATCATAGTGAAGCCCACCATCGATTCGAACATCGACACTTCCACATCCGACCCTTCACCGGAACGGGCCCGCTCCATCAGCGCAGCCAGAATGGCATGCGTGGCAATCATGGCGCACACCTTGTCGGCGGCCACCGTGGGTAGAAAGCGTGGCTCACCCGACTGGCGCTGCATCAGATCCGCCAGTCCGCACAGGCCTTGAATGATGTCGTCATAAGCCGGGCGACCAGCATAAGGGCCTGATTCCGAGAAACCAATGAGGCTCGCGAAGATCAGTCGCGGGTTGCGTGCGCGCAGCGCAGCCGGATCCAGTCCGATGCCCGCGAGCTTCTGCGGACGAATGTTGTGCATCACCACGTCGGCGCCGTCGATGATCCGCTGCAGGGCGGCGCGGCCCTCGGCGCGCTTGAGGTCCAGTGCAATGCTGCGCTTGTTGCGGTTCACCGACATGAATTGCACGGCCAGACCGGGCTGCAGCGCATCGCCGGTGCGGCGGGTCGAATCACCGATCAGCGCTTCCACCTTGATGACATCGGCGCCGTAGTCGCCCAGAAACTGGCTGGCATAAGGACCGAACAAGACGGATGTGAGATCGACGATGCGAATGCCTTGCAGCGGACGCAGCACGCCGGGTGACGCGCTGGATGTGGCGGATGAAACAGACATGGGAGCGGGGCGCCCCGAGAGCGGCGCAGGACGGTTGAGAGAATCGACCCATTGTGCCACCTCGCTGCCGACCGGGTCGGCTCATGAGGCGGTCAATGGAAGTCTGCATGCAGGCATCATGACCACCACAAACGGATCTGTTGAAAAGCGTTGCAGACCCCGTGGCAAGTCGCTAACTTGCCGGGCTGAACTCAGACACTCGACAGGAGACCCTCTTGAGCCACGATCCCATTCACGCTGAGCAACGCCGCCGCTTGTTGCAGTCGACTCTGGCCGCTATGACGCTGGCCACAACAGGCCGCATAGCCTGGGCGCAGTCACAGGTTGAGACGCTGAAGATCTTCACCGGATTTCCGCCGGGAGGCACCTCGGACACTTTATGCCGACGCGTTGCCGAGCGCATGCCCTCCACCGGCTACGCACGTGCAGCGGTTGTGGAAAACCGAACCGGCGCAGGCGGTCAGATTGCCGTCCAGGCCACACGCACCGCGCCGGCCGATGGCAGCACCCTGCTGCAGACGCCGATGTCGATGCTGGGGATTTATCCGCATATCTATCGCAAGCTGCCTTATGACCCGATCGCCGACCTCTCACCGGTCTCGCTGGGTTGCACCTTCGATTTCGGATTAGCCGTGGGGCCGATGGTGCCGGCCTCGGTGCGCACCGTCTCAGAGTTCCTCGCCTGGTGCCGCCAAAACCCGGCGCAGGCCAATTTCGGCTCACCAGCGGCCGGTTCGATGCCGCATTTCATTGGCGCGTTGCTTGGCCATGCGAGTGGCGTGCCGCTCAACCATGTGGCTTTTCGCGGCACGCAGCCTGCCATTCTTGACATGATTGGTGGGCAGATCGCTGCGGTGTCTGGTCCGATCGGTGAATTTACCCAGCACGTTGCGGCAGGAAAATGTCGATTGCTGGGCGCATCGGGTGACAAGCGCAGTCCCTTTGCACCGAATACCCCGACCTTCGTTGAGCAAGGCTTCAAGGACATGAGCTTCAGCGAGTGGTTCGGATTTTTCGTGCCCGCCAAGACGCCCAATGACGTGATTGCACGACTCAATACCGCGTTGCGCAGCGCGCTTGCGGCACCTGAAACGGTCAACGGACTGGCCACGATGGGCCTGGAGGCCCGTTCGTCTTCACCAGCCGAACTGGCGGCGCTTCTGAAGGCTGACACCGAGCGCTGGGGCCCGCTGGTGAAGACGATTGGTTTTACCGCCGATTAATCGTCCTCGGGTACAGCACGCCATCGACGCTTGCCCCTGAACGGGGCAGCGCTGGTGGCAGGGTACGTGGTGGCATGGCTGCCTGGGTTGCAGTCAGTCGAGTGTGATCTTTGCCTTGCGGATGATGTCGCCAAGTCGTTTTTCTTCGTTGGCCCGGTAGGCGGTCGCCTCTTTGGGGTTGGTCCAGATCGCGGTTGCGCCACGGTCGAAAAACGCCTTCTTGAGCTCCGGGCTTTCCAGCGCCTGCTTCGAAAACATCGACAGACGTTCGACGACGGCCGGCGGAAGATTGGCAGGCCCGCACAGCGATGCCCACGAGTTGAGGTCATAGCCTGGAAGAAACTCGGAGAGCGCTGGCATGTCCGGGACCACCGGACTGCGTGCAGCGCTGGTCACCCCATAGCCTTTGACCTTTCCGGCCTTGTATTGCGCGAGCGAGCCGGGGATGTTGTCGAAGATGATGTGCACCTGGCCGCCGATGACATCGGTCATTGCCGGGGCACCGCCTCGATAGGGTACGTGCGAAATATCGTCTTCGGCGAGGATACGAAAGAGTTCCCCGGAGATATGCAGCGTGGTGCCTAACCCGGATGAGGCATAGAGATATTTTCCGGGATTACGCCGAAACAGTGTGATGAGTTCCGGGACTGTGCTGGCCTGCAGCCCAAGGTTGCCAACCAGAAAATTTGGCAGTGACCAGAGGTTGGTGATGAAGGTGAAGTCCTTGCCCGCATCGAAGGGCAGCTTGCCGGCTTTCAGCGTGGGCGAAATGCCATGCGATGAGACGCTGCCCATGCCAAGCGTGTAGCCATCGGGCTGAGCGCGTGCGATGGCTGCGACGCCGATGTCGCCGCCGC
Organism: Burkholderiales bacterium UBA4615; assembly: GCA_002386465.1. Classification (GTDB taxonomy): domain Bacteria; phylum Pseudomonadota; class Gammaproteobacteria; order Burkholderiales; family Burkholderiaceae_E; genus UBA4615. The sequence goes on from DGIT01000141.1 coordinate 10,454, forward strand.
CACCGCCGATATTCTCGACGATGAACTGCTGCCCGGTCAGTTCGGTCATTTTGGCGCAGTACAGCCGGGAGAGCGTGTCGGTGGCGCCGCCGGCGGGAAACTGGTTGATGTAGCGCACCGGTTTGGCGGGATAGGCGGCCTGCGCGCGGGCCTGACTGCCGATGATGAGCGGTGCGCCAAGGATTGTGCCCAGCGCTGCCCTGCGCGCGGGCGTGGGTGCGGGCGAAGTCGATGATGCGGCATCGGAAGCGGTGTCGCTCGATCCGGTTGCTTGCTCAGGGCGTTCAGGCATCGAATGCATCAGAGTCTCCTTATGAATTTGTGCAGCATAAGTCAGCGCATCGGTCGGTTCAGTTTTGGGGTTATCTGACACTGCAGCGGATGCGAAGCGTTGCCTCCTCGCCGCTTCGCGACTAGGGTGAGCGTTTTGCATGCAGGCGAGACCTACACGATGACAGCTTCTACCGGGCGTGTTCACACCCACATCGACC
>DGIT01000141.1:10949-23312 GCA_002386465.1 Burkholderiales bacterium UBA4615
CGCCCCATCGGCTGGATTGTGTTCGACAATCCCGGCCGCCATAACGCCATGTCCGTTGCGATGTGGGAGGCATTCCCCGGGGCCGTGCGCACACTCGAAGCGGATGCCCAGGTCAGGGTGATCGTGTTGCGCGGCGCGGGTGATCAGGCCTTTGTCTCCGGTGCTGATATTTCGCAGTTTGATGCAGTGCGCGATTCTCTGGAGGCCAACCAGCGCTATGAAGCCATGGGTAACGCTGGAATGAGTCGACTGGCCGATTGCGCGAAGCCGACGATTGCGATGCTGCAGGGCTGGTGTCTGGGTGGAGGCATGGCGATCACACTGAACTGCGATCTGCGCATGGCCGATGAGACCTTGCGTTACGGGATTCCGGCGGCCAGATTGGGTATCGGGTATCGCTGGCCCGGTATCAAGAAGCTGGTCGATACGGTGGGGGCGCCTAATGCGCGGGCAATTTTCCTGACGGCACGCCGGTTCAATGCCCAGGACGCCTTGCGGATGGGATTCGTGAACCGCGTGGTCGCACGTGGCGAACTCGAGAGCGCGGTGCGGGCGGAGTGCGCGCTGCTCGCAGCCAATGCACCGCTCACCATGGCCTCGGTCAAGATCGCCATTGATGAAATCACGCGAGCAGGCGCTCAGATCGATGCCGCACGCATTGAAGCCGCCACCCAGCGCGCCTACGAAAGTGCCGATTTCATTGAAGGGCGTCAGGCCTTCATGCAAAAGCGCCAACCGGTATTCAACGGACGCTGAGTCGCCTGTCGTCACCCGGCGGGTATCTTCCCCGTCACACCCCACACGGAGTCGTCATGTACAGACCCACACCCGGCGGTGCCTTCGAAGGCCTGCGCGTCATTGATCTGGCTCAGGTGCGATCGGGCCCGACCTGCGTCAAGCAGTTTGCGGACTTTGGTGCCGATGTGATTCGCATCGAGCCGCCGGCGCACTCGGGGCGCACCGAGCTCATGACCGGTGCACGCGATGGCGCCGACATGCTCAATTTGCACCGTAACAAGCGGCTGATGACGCTGGACCTGAAAGCGCCCGGTGCGAAGGATGTGCTGCATCGTCTGGTGCGCTCAGCCGACGTAGTCGTCGAAAACTATCGCCCCGATGTGAAGGCCCGCCTGGGCATCGATTACGACAGTCTTGCCGCGATCAATCCGCGCATCATCCTGGCCAGCATCTCGGGCTTCGGTCAAGACGGTCCCTACAAGGTGAGGCCAGGTTTCGACCAGATTGCGCAGGGCATGTCCGGCATGATGTCTGTGACCGGAAAGCCTGGCGAAGGCCCGATGCGCGTGGGCGCAGCGGTCATCGATGTGGCGACCGGGCTGTATGCCGCATTGGGCGTGATGACCGCGCTCTACGAGCGTGAGCGCAGTGGCCGCGGGCAGTGGGTGCAGTCCTCGCTGCTGCAATCCGGCCTGGGCTTGATGGACTTTCAGGCTGCGCGCTTCCTGGTAGATGGCGAGGTGCCCGGGCAGGTCGGCAACGACCATCCCACGGGGATGCCCACATCGGCCTATGCCACCTCGGATGGCCATGTGAATCTGGGCGCCGCCGGCGAAGCCATGTGGGTCAAGGTCTGTGAAGTGATCGGGCGGCCTGCGTTGGCCACCGACCCGCGATTTGCCCAAGGTCCGGATCGGTCACTCAACCGTCAGGCGCTTAACGCAGAGCTGGGCGCAGCCTTTCGCACGCGCACCAGCGCTGAATGGATCGAATTACTGAATCAGGCCGGTGTACCGTGCGGCCCGATTTACAGCATGGATCAGGTGTTCAGCGATCCGCAGGTGGTGGCCACCGGCATGGCGGCTACGGTGCAGCATGACACCCGCGGGCCGATCCGGGTGCTTGCACCCACGGCCACCTTGTCGCGCACGCCGGGCAAGCTTGAGCGCTCGCTGGTGGCAGTGGGCAAGGACACCGACGACGTACTGGGCGAGTTGGGCTACAGCGCAGATGACATTGCCCTGATGAAGCGTGACGGCGTACTCTGAGCCGGTGCGGGCGAAAGGCCTGCCTCATTGCGGTCGAATCTGACCGGTTGTGTTGTCTCGCACTCAGACCATCAACAGGAGACTCCCCCTCATGAACAGCCATTCTCGACCTGACGAAGCCCGCCGCGATGTGCTCAGGCGGGTCGGTGCCGCCGCCGCCGCAGGTGTTGCCGGTGTCGCATTACCCAATGCGGTGAATGCACAGAGCTTCCCGGAAAAGCCGGTGAAGATGATCGTGCCGTATCCGCCCGGGGGTGGCGCCGACTCGTGGGCTCGGACGGTGGCTGGCAAGCTTGAAAAAGTCTTGGGTCAGTCGATTCTGTTCGACTACAAGCCAGGTGGCAGCACCACGATCGGCGCCGACGCTGCAGCCCGCTCGCCAGCCGATGGCTACACGGTTTTCATGATCGACAGTACCGCCTTTGCTTATGTGCCCAACATGCGCAAGGTCAACTATGATCCGGTGCGCTCGTTTGCACCGGTCGGTTTGCTTGGCTACGGGCCGATGTTGCTGGTGGCCGGGCCCAATGTGCCAGTGAAGTCCATGCCGGAACTGATTGCCTACGCCAAGGCCAATCCCGGCAAACTCACCATTGCGAGCGCAGGGGTCGGTTCGCCGCATCACCTGATTGGGGAATTCTTCCGAGAGCGTGCGGGCATCTCGCTCACCCATGTGCCCTACAAGGGCGCGGTTCAGTACATTGCCGATCTTCTCGGCGGCCAGGTCGATCTGGCAGTGTCCACCATTACGCCAGCGCTGCCCCATGTGCAGGCCGGCAAACTGCGCCCGCTCGGGGTGTCCAGTGCCACCCGATCGTCAGCGCTGCCTGATGTGCCCACCATCGCAGAGCAGGGCATCGCGGGTTTCGATGAGAAACCCTGGACATGTTTCGTGACGAATGCAGGCGTTCCGCCTGCGGTACTGGAGAAACTGAGGGCGGCCTTCAAAACAACCCTTGAAGACCCCGAGGTTGCGGGCACCTTGCGCAAGGCCGGCATCGAGGACGTGGGTGCATGGAGCCCCGCCCGCATCGGCGAGCAGATGCAGGCCGATTACGTAAAGTGGGGCGAGATCATCCGCAAGGCCAACATCCGGCTGGATGGCTGAGCCTTCAAGCCCCTCAAGGATTCCGGTCAGCGTGCTGCGAAGGGCTTGCCCGCAGCACGCATGCACAGTCTGGACCCGAGCGCGTTGATGCAGCGCTTCGGGTCATCCAAGCCGACTACTGCTCGTACTTGATGCCGAAATCGTCCGAGCGCTTGCGCCACCGGTTGAAGTCGGCGCGTACAAAATCCCGGAATTGATCAGATGTGGGCGTGACCACCTCGCTACCGGTCTCGGCCAGCCAATTGGCGTACTCGGGTTCGCGCACGACCTTTGTGATCTCTGCATTCAGTCGGTCGACCACCGCGCGCGGTGTGCCACCTGGTACGAACAACCCGGTCCAGGACTGCATCTCAAAGTCTGAATGGCCTTGCTCCCCCATGGTGGGCAGATCGGGGAAGCGGGCGATGCGTTTAGGGGCCAGCACACCCAGCGGAATCACTCTGCCAGTCTGAATGTATTGCTTGTCGACCTCGGCTAAAAAGCCGATGGCGACATGCACCTGGCCGGCTGCGGTATCAAGCAGCATCGGGCCGGTGCCTTTGTACGGCACCACACTCAGCTGAATGCCTGCACTGCGTGCCAGCAGTTCACACACGAAGTGCTGGCCGCTGCCATGCCCTGAGCTGCCGCACAGCAGCTTGCCAGGGCGCGCTTTTGCCCATTCGATCAGCTGCGGCAAGGTTTTGGGGCCGAGCGCGCTGTTGACCACAAGCACTGGGTAGCCCAGCGTGAATTGCGCGACCGGGATGAAATCCTTGTCCTGGTCGTAGCGGATCGGGGTGCGCAGGGCAGGAGCCACCACGACTTCGGTGTTGCCACCGAAGAGCGCTGTGTATCCGTCGGGCGCAGACTTGGCGACAAATTCGGCGCCAATGGTCGTTGAGGCCCCGGGCTTGTTTTCCACGATGATGGGTTGCTTCAGCAGTTCACCCAGGCGCACGCCAAAGCGTCGTGCACGAATGTCGACCACGCCTCCGGGCGGCGAGCTGACAATGAAGCGCAGCGGCTTGTTGGGATACTCCTGCGCATGCGCAGCGGGTATCGAGGCGGCCCCGATGGCTGCTATAAATAGTGCACCGATCCAGGCACGCGCGTGTCTCGACCTCGAGGCAATCAGGCCCATGTCCATGTCGTCTCCTCAGTGGCCTTGAATGGCCAGAACTTGTGTGGGGGTTCGGGATGACCTTCAGCCTCGAATGCCGGGTACATCCTCTGAGGCGACTGTCGATCAGGCGCGCAGCGCTGTCAACCTATTCCTTGATTCAGTCAGCCTATGGGATCAGCCAGGCCTCTGGTGGATCGGAGCTCAGTTCTGGGTCAGACCATAGCCGCAGGCAGAACGCGCACGCGGATCACATGTGGCACGGCGCGGATTGCAGCAATCACTGCATCGCCAACTGCGGTTTCGGCATCGATGATGTTGATGCCCAGATCGCCCCGGCTCTTGTTCACCATGTCGATCACATTGACCTGATTTTCCGCGAGCACCGAGAGCACATGGCCGAGCACGCCTGACACGTTGTCGTTGAGCACCGTGATGCGCGTGGCGCCCGGCGTGCGGTTCAGGCTCACTGAAGGAAAATTCACCGAGTTGGTGACATTGCCGTCCTCTAGGTAATTGACCAGTTGATTGGCGGCCATGACCGCACAATTTTCCTCGGATTCTTCTGTGCTGGCGCCAATGTGCGGCATGGCAATCACTTTGGAGTGATTGAGCAGCATCGGCTCCGGGAAGTCGCACACATAATGACCGAGCTTGTCCGCATCGAGGCTGCGCTTGATCGCTGCCGGATCCACGATGGATTCGCGCGCAAAGTTCAGGATCACCGTAGTGGGTTTCACCAGGCGTAGCGCCTCATCGTTGATGAGGTGATGTGTGGCGTCGATCGCCGGCACGTGCAGCGAGATGAAGTCCGAGCGTGCCAGCAGCGACTGCAGATTTTCCATGCGCGTGACCGCATTGGACAGTCGCCAGGCTGCATCCACGGACAATGCAGGGTCGAAGCCAACGACTTTCATGTCCAGCGCAAGCGCCATGTCGGCCACCATCGAACCGATTGCGCCCAGTCCGACAATACCCAGCGTTTTACCCTTGACCTCAATGCCTGCGAACCTCGCTTTTTCCTTTTCAAGCAAGGTGGACATTTCGCCGGAGTCGGTGATGGCGGTGAGGCTGTTCACGTAGGCAATACCTGGCAGGATGCCGCGGGTGGACATCAACATGCCCGCGATCACCAGCTCCTTGACCGCATTGGCATTAGCGCCCGGCGTGTTGAACACCACGATGCCACGTGTACTGCAGTCGTTGACAGGCACGTTATTCACGCCCGCACCGGCACGCGCAATGGCCAGCAATGTTTCGGGCATGGCCACGTCATGCAACTTCTGACTGCGAATCAGGAAAGCCTCAGGGTGGCCGATATCGCTACCCACCTCGTAGTGCTGACGGTCGAAGCAGTTCAGGCCTTTGACGGCAATCTTGTTGTAGGTGCGGACTTTGTACATGGCGGATTCCGGGTCTGGCTCAGGCAGCCGCTTTGGTCTGCACCTGCTGGTAAGCCCAGGTCAGCCAGGGCATGAGAGCCTGCAGATCGGCGGTTTGCACGGTGGCACCGCACCAGATGCGCAGGCCCGCAGGGGCGTCCTTGTAAGAGCCGATGTCGAAGGCCACGCCCTCGGTCTCGAGCAGCTTGACCATCGCCTTGACCTGATCTTCGGGGAGCTTCACGCTCAGACACACGCTGGTGTTGGAGCGCGTGGCCGGGTCTTTAGCCAGAAAGGAGATCCAGTCATTGGCGGCGACAAAATCGGCAATCACCTTAAGGTTGGCTTCGCTGCGGGCAATGGTGCCCGAGGCGCCGCCCAGGCTGTCGACCCACTGCAGAGCGTCCAGGTAATCGGCCACGCACAGCATCGAAGGGGTGTTGATCGTCTCGCCCTTGAAGAGGCCTTCGTTGATCTTGCCGCCTGACTTCATGCGAAAGACTTTGGGCATGGGCCAGGGCGGGCTGTAGCTCTCCAGGCGCGCGGCGGCCCGCGGGCTCAGAATGAGCATGCCGTGGGCACCTTCACCACCCAGCACTTTCTGCCATGAATAGGTGACCACATCGAGCTTGTCCCAGGGCATGTCCATGGCGAAGACGGCCGAGGTGGCGTCACACAGGGTGAGCCCGGCACGGTCTGCGGGAATCCAGTTGCCATCGGGCACTTTCACGCCCGAGGTGGTGCCGTTCCAGACAAACACCACATCGTTATTGAAGTTGACCTTCGAGAGATCGGGCAGATCGCCGTAGTCGGCCCGAATCACGTTCACATCGGGCAATTTGAGCTGCTTGACGATGTCGGTGACCCAGCCGGCACTGAACGATTCCCACTCGAGCACATCCACACCACGCGGGCCCAGCAGGGACCACATCGCCATCTCGATGGCGCCGGTGTCCGAACCGGGCACCACCGCCACCCGATAGCCCTCGGGCAGACCGAGCAGGCGGGCGGTTTCGGTGCAGGCCAGGCCCAGGGCCTTCTTGCCCAGTGCTGAGCGATGTGAGCGGCCCAGCGTGTTCAATTGCAGGGCACTGACGTCATAACCGGGGCGCTTGGCGCACGGGCCGGAAGAGAAGTTGGCAATGGCGGGCTTGACCGTGGGACGCATCGGTATCTCGTCTGAGCAGAGTGAATGGATTCGCACGAGGTGCGAGCAGTCCAATTCTATCTGTCCTCGCCTTTCCTCGCCGATCGCCCGCAGGCATGATCGGACCAGAGTCCAAGGAGATGACCCGATGTCTACCGCCCTGCAAGAGGTGCTGGCTGTGCGCGCAAGGCCTGCGCCTGCCGCTGACGAAGTCACGATCACCGGCGCAGATCCAGTGCTGGCGACGCGCTTTCGCATCGGTGAAACCTGCGCCGCGGTACTGGGTGGCATTGGCGTGGCGGTCAATGATGTGTGGGAGCTGCGCACCGGGCGCCGCCAGAAAGTCTCGGTTGATGTGCGGCAGGCCGCAGCGGCGCTCAAGAGTTCGGTGGTGATGCAGCGCCCCGATGCGCAGGGTGTCTTTCGCGATGTGGTCAATACCGACCATGCGGCCATGATTGCGATGACGCAGCCCTGGCCGACGCGAGATGGGCGTTTCGTGTTGCCGCATTTCGGGCTGCCCAATCTGCGCGACCGGATGCTCAAGCTGCTGCAGTGCGAGCCGACTCCTCAGGCCGTGGCGGCTGCCGTCCTGAAGTGGGATGCGCTCGATCTGGAGGCGGCGATCGATGAGCACCGCGTGTGTGGTGGCATGGTACGAACCAACGCCGAATGGCTGGCCTCGCCGCACGGGCAGGTCCTGGCGGGCAAGCCGATCGTTGAACTGATCAAGATCGCCGACAGTGCGCCTGAGCCGCTGCCTAAGTGGGTGGCTAAGGAGTCGTCGCCCTTGCGCCCGTTGTCAGGTGTGCGGGTGCTCGATCTGACCCGCATCCTCGCCGGGCCGATTTGCGCGCGCACGCTGGCCGAGCATGGTGCTGAGGTGCTGATGGTGACCGCCGAGCGCTTGCCGCAGATTCCCGAGCATGTGATCGATACCAGTCACGGCAAGCGCAGCTGTTTTCTCGATCTGAACGAGGCGCAGGATGTATCGCGTCTGAAGGCATTGGTGCGCGACGCTGATGTTTTTTCGCAGGGGTATCGACCCGGAATGATCGGCAGGCTCGGGTTCGGGCCGCAGGAACTGGCGGCGTTGCGCCCCGGCATCATCTGCACCTCGATCAGCTGCTACGGGGCCGATGGGCCGTTCAGCCATCGCGCAGGCTGGGAGCAGGTGGCGCAGACCATGACCGGAATCTGCCATGACAACAACCCGCAGCGCCCGCAGTTGCTGCCGGCGGCAGCCTGCGACTACACCACCGGTTACCTTGCGGCCTACGGCGTGATGCTGGCCTTGGCACGCCGCGCGACCGAAGGTGGTAGCTGGCATGTGCGGGTGTCGCTGTGCCAGTCGGGCATGTTCATTTATCGCCAGGGACAGGTCACACAGGCGGTGGCCGGACTGGACTTGTCTGCCGCTGAACTGGATGCGATGCGTCTGCAGGGCGCGCCCGAACACCTTGGGCCGCTGCGCTATCTCGGCCCCATCCTGCGCATGTCCGAGACCTCGCCACACTGGACCCGACCCACGCCGAAATTGGGAGCGGATGCGCCTCAGTGGGTAGGTAACGTCTGAGACAACAGACTGAGTCAAGGCAAGGGCGGCATGAACACGGCCCGCTTTCACCAAAGAAAAAGCCCACCGATCAAGGTGGGCTTTTTCTTTGGTTCTTGGTAGGCCGTGCGGGATTCGAACCTGCGACCAACGGATTAAAAGTCCGCTGCTCTACCAGCTGAGCTAACGACCCGAAGCCCTCCATTATAGGTTTTGGGGGCGAGTCGGTCAAACCATCCGTTCGACCCGCCATATCTGATAGCGCAGGCCTGCGATGGCGCCAGCAATGAGTGCAGCCAGTGTGATGAATGAACCGAGGGCCAGGGTTGACATCCCGCTGATCCCCTGGCCGATCGTGCAGCCCAGCGCAGTCACGCCGCCCACGCCCATGAGCGCCGCCCCCACCAGATGATTGGCGGTGTCTTCCGCGCCGCGAAAACCTTCCCATCGGAATCTGCCCGTGGCGAGCGCATAAAGCGCCGATCCGGCGGCCATGCCGAGGACTGAGGCAACGCCCAATGTGAGGGTCTTGCTCTGATCGCTCCAGAGCATGGCAAGTTCGATCGTGTAGGCCACAGGAGCGACGAAACTCAGCGATTCGGGCCGCCCGCTCTGTGAGCCAAGGAAGCTTTCTTCAAGCGTACGGGGGTCTTCCTGCACATAGCCCACATGGCCGCTGAGGTACCACACGGCCGTGATACCCGCACCCACCGCGATGGCGCCCAGCATGGGATGCGCTGCGCGCATGGACGAAGAGGCGAGACTGAACGCAAGCAGTGCAACGCCAACTCCTGCTCCAAGCCAGGCGCGTAAGGCCGGCACCGCGGCTGCATCGCTACCAGCGAGCAGTCTGGGCAGATCTTGTCCAACCCCCAGATCAATGGCTACACGATCCACTGTAGCCACCCGCCAGACGCCGAAAACACCACGCATGGCCATATAAGCAAACAGTCCCATGACGATGAACACCACCAGCGACTTGAGATTGCCTGCACCCAATCGCAGCAGCGTCTTGGTGCCACATCCGGACGCCAGCACCATCCCAAAGCCGAACATCAGACCGCCGAGCAGATGGGACAGCCACAGCAGTCGGGGCGATGCATACAGCGAACGACCGGTATCGATCAGTCCGGCAGCGGCCAGTGCCTGAGTGCCCAGAATTGCCACGCCGATAGCGCCGATCCACATGCGCATGCGGGTCCAGTCGCCGAGATTGACGAGGTCTGACACGGCGCCCATCGTGCAGAAATCGGTGCGGCTCATGAGCGCGCCCAGTGCCGCGCTGATCAGAAAGACCGAGCCGATGACGATATGGGTCAGTTGGACGACTTCTGGTTGCGTCATGAGCGTCAGACCGGTTGATGCATCAGGTGTGCCAGCCCGGCGCTGCGGGTACCCCGTTGAGCTGGCACGGGCTACCCTCGTATCAGCGTTTGGTGGGCGGTTTCGCTGTGGGCGCTGCAGGGGCTGCGGGTGGGCTCGGTTGCGCAGCGGCAGGGGCGGGCGGTGGTGTCGGCGGCGTAGTGGGTGCAGCGGCTGCGTTCAGGGCGGCCAGTCGCTCGCGGGCGCTGGCCGCAGCCGGGCTGTCAGGGTACTGCTGATTCAGCGCACGGTAAGTGTCAGCTGCCGCTTTGCGATCGCCCAGATCTGCCTGGCAGGTCCCGATGATCAGCAGTGCTTCTGGCACACGCGCATGCTCAGGATGTTTTTGAACATAGCCTTGCAGCGTGGTCAGCGCACCTCGGTTGTCCTTTTGCGCGTATTGACTGCTGCCCAGCCAGTACGCCGTCAGCGCGCCATACGGGCTTTGCGGATAGGCCCCCTGGAATTGCTGGAACGCAGTTTGCGCAGCCCGGAAATCGCCCGAGCGAAAGATCCCCAGCGCAGACTCGTAGGCACGTCTCTCGGCGATGTCGACATTCACTTGCCGGCCATCGATGGTGACCGGGATGGGCTCAAAGCGCTTGATGCGCGTATCCATCTCGGTGGCCAGCTCGCGCTGGCGGCGCTGGGTTTGCGCGATGTCATTGGTCTGTACTTCGAGTGTGCCGCGTAGCGTGGCCAGGTCCTGGCGGGTCGCGTCGATCTGATTTTGCAGTTCGAGCTGACCTCTGGCTGCCTGTTCGAGTCTGTCGAGTCGCAGTTGCATCTCGTCCAGGCGTTGCGTGACCGCTTTTTGCCAAGCTTCGGACTGCGTGCGCAGATCAAACAGCGTGCGGCGTGCCTCGGTGTCGGAAAAGATCTGCCCCTGCGCGCAGAGCGGCGCAAACATCACTAACAGGGCCAGGAGCGGTGCACCGAACGTGCGCGCGCGATGCGACGCCCCCGCGCTGATGACTGTGTGCAATGGCATGGTCGCGCCTTACTGATACACGATGTCAGCGCGGCGGTTTTCCGCGAGCGACGTGTCGTCAGCACCGGTCGATTTGGGCTTCTCTTCACCCAGGCTCACTGCTTCGAGTTGTGCTTCGCTCACACCCAGCGAGGTCAGGGCGCGGCGCACAGCTTCGGCGCGCTTTTGCCCCAGTGCGAGGTTGTACTCACGGCTGCCCCGCTCATCGGTGTTGCCCTGAATGATCACCTTGCGCGACTTGTTGGCCAGCAAATACCGTGAATGGGTCTCGATGACCGAGCGGTATTCATCGCGAATAGTGAAGCTGTCGAAGTCGAAGTAGACGCTGCGCTTGGACAGCGGGTTCTTCGGATCGTTCCAGGGCTCTTTGCTCGCATCGAGCGTGACCTGAGCGATCGGACGCTCGCTGCCTAAGCCCGTGCCGCTTGCACCAGGCGTCTGGCCGCTGCGCGCATTGAGATCGGTGCCGGCGCTCTCGGCAGGCGGGTCTTCCAGCTTGATCGATGAACTGCAGGCTGCTAACCCGATGCACAGGGCAAGCACTGCAGTGCGGGTGCTCCATCGCGCAAGCGCCTGCGGGTTTGCGCGCAGAGGGGTCAGCGAAGTGACGCGGGTGGCTCGGATCAGATTCATGTGCGGCTCCATGGGGTGCCAGTACAAAGACAAGGTGAACTCAGAGCGTTCATTTGGATACAAGACCGTTCGCGGTGCAGGCCCTCTGGCAGGTGGGTCACTTGCCGAAGGGGCCCCAGGCCGGTTCGCGGATGTCGCCCAGCGATGAGGTCAGGCGCTGGCGGATGCGGCCGTCAATGGAAGCCGCCATGAGCGTTTCGCGCCCACGTGAACGGGTGGAGTACATGACCCACTGACCATTGGGCGAAAAGCTGGGGGCTTCCTCCTGCCCGCCATCGGTGAGGATGGTTTCAGCACCGCCTGCCAGATCCTTGATTGCAACGAAATAGCGCCCATCGCGGCGTGTAAGAAATGCGAGCAGGCGCCCATCGGGGCTGATCCGCGGGCTAGTGTTGTAGCCGGAACCGAAGGTGACGCGCGACGCGTCGCCACCCGCAGCAGGCATGCGGTAGATCTGGGGTGAGCCCCCGCGGTCTGAGGTGAAAAACAGCAGGCGACCGTCAGGTGAGAACACGGGTTCGGTGTCGATAGCGTTTGAGCGCGTCAGGCGGCGGGGTTGACCCGCTCCGTTGGCATCGACCTGATAAATCTGCGACATGCCATCGACGGTGAGCGCCACAGCGAGTGACCGGCCATCGGGCGACCAGGCCGGGGCACTGTTGCTGCCCTTGAAGTTGGCAACCGCCTGGCGTTGGCCCGTGGCCAGCGTGTGGACGTACACCACAGGCTTTTGCGCTTCAAAGGATACGTACGCCACCCGCGCGCCGTCAGGGGACCAGCTGGGCGAGATGACGGGCTCAGGCGAGACCAGGGGCGACTGCGCATTTTCGCCGTCCCAATCGGAGATATTGAGCCGATAGCGGTTGCCCTGCTTCGTGACATAGGCGATACGCGTTGCGAAGATTCCGCGCTCACCGGTCAGCTTGAAATAAATGGCGTCTGCGATACGGTGCGCTGCCAGCCGCAGATCGGGTTCGGTGGCCAGCACCGACTCGCCCATCAGCTCTGACCCTTTGACCACGTCATGCAAGCGATAGCGAATGTCGTAGCGCCCGTCCGCCTGGCGCGCAATCGAAG
>DGIT01000141.1:23336-45434 GCA_002386465.1 Burkholderiales bacterium UBA4615
CCCGCCACAAATGCATCGGCGCCTCGGTTGCGAAGCGCCTGATAGTCAGCCGGAGCAGATTCGGACACGGCCTGCGAAAAATCGACCATGCGAAACGCACCGATCCGGGACAGGTCACTGCGGATGATGGCGGCGATGTCCGTTGCGGGCCGCTCGGTGCCAGAGAAGTTGGCGATCGCGATGGGCAACTGCGTGGCACCGACCCCGGAGACATCGATGCGCAGTTGTGCCTGGGCACCAGGGATGAACAGGACGAACCAGGCGAGCAGCAGGCTCCCGCCGGCCAGCCACCTGCTGACACGCTCGCGCAGATTGGGTGGTCGAGGCATGGGATGAGCCCGGAAGGAGTTGGCTGACCGCTTCATGATCGGCGGATTATATCGGCAGGGGATCGGTGACCGCAGGGTCCAGCCCTCTGTCGCAAAAGGGACGCTGGATTCAACGGGCATCGCGTGGGACCAGCGACACTTCCAGCTCGGACTTGCAGGTGCCATCCGCCGGGCGAGGAAAGGGATCAGTGCGCTGGATGCCTCTCTCGGCCGCCTGATCCCAGGCCGGCACGCCGCTTGAGCGGCGCAACCGCACGCCTGCGAGGCCGCAGTCGGGCCGCAATTGCACCTGGAACACAGCGCGCGGGTTGCCTTCCAGATCAGCAGGCAACTGGAACACGATATTTCTGCGAATGGCCGCCGCCGCGCGTGCGCCATAGCCAGGATCGGCTGGCCCGCCCGACGGACCACTGCGTGATGGAGCCTCGGCACCCGGGCTGCCAGAGCCGGCCTGTTGCTGCATGCGTCGAATATCCTCGGCGCGACGTGTCTCGGCAGCTTGCGCTTCCTTGCGTTCAGCATCCTCGCGTCGCTGTCGCTCTTCGGATGCCTTGCGCTCTGCAGCCTTGCGTTCGGCCTCCTTGCGCTCGCTCTCTTTGCGATCTGCCGCTTTCTGATCCGCTTCCTTGCGTTCAGCCTCGCGTTTGAGCTGTTCGTCCTTGCGTCGCTTGTCTTCAGCCTGCTTGCGCTCAGTTTCCTTGCGAGCCCGCTCAGCCTTGATTTCCGGTGATTCCGCAGGGGCTGGCTTGGGTTCAGCTTTGGGCGCAGGCTTAGGTTCCGGCTTGGGTTCGGCCTTGGGTTCAGGTTTGGGAACAGGCTTGGGGATGGGCCGTGGTTCTGACTTGGGCGGCGCTGCGGTGTCTGGCGGCGGGGCCGGGGTTGGTTCAGGCGCGGGGGCCGGCTGCGACGGGGCCCTGGGCGCGGCCGCAGAAGTCGTTGCCCACAATTCAGCTTGAACCGGCTCGTCTTTTTTGGTCTGCCACTTCAGCCCGACAAACAGCAGTCCCAGCAGCAGGCCATGGACCAGCAAGGCGAGCAGGATGGCGCTGCGACGACCATGGCCTGCCCGCACCGCCCTGTGCCGATGCGGAGCGTCATCGTGAATCGGTGCGGGCCGATCGGGCTGATTCAACTGCCTGCGCCCTTGACCATCAGCCCCACGCGGCCCGCGCCGGCCGCACGCGCTGCGCTCATGATCTCGACCACTTCACCGTAGGGAATTTTGCTGTCGGCGGCAATCAGCACAGACAGGCTGGATGGCTCGCCCAGGCCGCGCAGCGCTGCTGCGAGATCGCGCCGACTCACGGTACGGTCAAGGGCTTGCGGCATGTTGCGGGTCACCATGCGCAACTCGCCCCCAGGCGCCATGCGGATTTCGACGAGTGCGTCGGGTGTGGCGCTGCTTTGCCCTGCACTGGGCAGCTCGATCTGACCCGGCGGCGCCAGCGGCGCGGTCACCATGAAGATCACGAGCAGCACCAGCATGACGTCGATATACGGCACCACGTTGATTTCAGCGACGGGTTTGCGGCGACCAACCCGGCGAGAGGAAGACATGCTGGCCATGTGTGCTCCCCGATCAGCGCGACTGGCGCTGCAGGATGTTGCTGAATTCTTCGACGAAGGTATCGAAGCGATTCGACAGGCGTTCGATGTCGTAGCTGAAGCGGTTGTAGGCGACGACCGCCGGAATGGCTGCAAACAGGCCGATGGCGGTGGCCACAAGCGCTTCGGCGATGCCTGGGGCGACCGCCGCCAGCGTGGCTTGCTTCACATTGGCCAGTCCGCGAAACGAATTCATGATCCCCCACACCGTGCCGAACAGGCCGATGTATGGGCTGACCGAGCCGGCTGAGGCAAGGAAGGCCAGTTGTGATTCGAGCTCGTCCATTTCACGCTGATAGCCTGCACGCATCGCGCGCCGCGCGGCCTCGACCATCGCGTTGCGATCGGTTGGGTCCTGCTGGCGGATCTTGGCGAATTCGCGCATGCCGACCTCGAAGATACGGGCGAGCGGCCCGTGGTCGCCCGGCTGCGAGACGCTTCGCTCATACAGGGCCTGCAGATCGCCACCGCGCCAGAATTCGGCTTCGAACTTATCGGTGGCAGCCCGTGCAGCCCGAATCTGGAAGAGCTTGCGAAAGATGACGGTCCAGGACGCAATCGAGATGATCAGCAGTCCCGCCATCACCAGTTGCACCAGCAGGCTGGCGTTGGTGATCAGGGACAGGATCGACATATTGTCGTGATTCATTGGGATTCCATTGCATTGAGCAGCCAGCGGGGCAAAGCCGCCGGCCTGCCGTCCTGGCGGTTCATGACGGCGACGCGCACTGATGCTTCAACGAGCGGGCGAGCGCTTGCGTCGACATGATCTTGCGCTTCGGGGTTGGACTGCCAGACCCGTTGCCCCAGTCGCAGCGAGGCGCCTCGTACCTGACCGACGGTGAGGTCGACGGTCAGCAGATCATCCAGGCGCGCCGGCCTGACATACCGGATTTCGAGTTCACTGACCACGAATTGCAGCCCCTGCTGCGCAGCGAGCTCGGTTTGCTGGACGCCCAGCGTGCGCAGCCACTCGGTGCGCACGCGTTCCATCCAGCGCAGATAGTTGGCGTGATAAACGATGCCGCCGGCATCGGTGTCTTCGTAGTACACGCGAAAGGGAAGGGCGAATGCACGCTTCTCGCGAGCCGCAGGCGTGTGTGGGTAGGCCTTGCGCATGAAGGATCGTCGCTTGTGTCCGACTGATCGGATCAGGCCGCCGCCCGTGGTAGCAGGGACCACAGCCCCGTCAGCACAACCAGCGCCAAGCCGCAGGCCGCCACCGCGCGCATCGGCGCCTGGCGCTTGAATTCATCGTGGTCGAATTTTTCCGCGAGCACCGCGCCCATGACAAAACCACCAACCAGACCGCCGATGTGCGCGGCATTGTCAATGAAACCGACGACGAATCCCATGAACAGCGAATAGCCGATGAATGCAAACATGGACGAGCGCATTGACTTGACCAGGGCTGGCGGCAGGCGATGCGGTTTGGTCAGCGTGGCTGCAAGCAGACAGCCCACCACGCCGAAGATCGCACCCGAAGCCCCGACCGACACCGACCGGCTTGCAGCAAAGAACAGGCTTGCCATGGATCCGCACAGGCCTGACACCATGTAAATCAGCAGCAACTGCCAGTTGCCATAGAAGCGCTCGGCCAGGCGGCCGGTGTCCCACAGGGCCCACATGTTGAAGGCGAGGTGAATCAGCCCGCCGTGCAAAAACATGGCCGTCAGCAACCGTACGGGTTCTTCGAGGGTAGCCGGCAGATAGTTGCCGCCCCAGGCCAGCAATTGCCGCGGATCGGGCGACATCGGGGACATGCCCGAGGCAATATTCAGCAGCCATACGAGCACACACAGACCAACGAGCAGGGGCGTGACCCAGGTGCGGGGCGTGGCTTCGTGCAGCCGCAAGACGAATTCCTGATGATCGATCGGCTGATTCACGTGGACTCCCCTTCATCAAAGAGGTCAGGCATGCCCTGACGCGCGGGGGCGGCAAGCCCGAAATGACGCCATGCGGCTGCGGTTGCGATGCGACCGCGCGGCGTGCGCTGTAGGTAACCCTGCTGAATCAGATACGGTTCCAGGACGTCCTCGATCGTATCGCGCTCCTCGCCGATGGCTGCCGCCACGTTATCCAGACCGACCGGCCCTCCCGAAAACTTCTCGATCACCGCACGCAGCAGCCGTCGGTCCATGGTGTCCAGACCAATCGGGTCGACGTCGAGCATCGTGAGGGCGGCATCGGCAATGGGCGCCGTGATATGGCCTTGCGCCTTGACCTCAGCATAGTCACGCACGCGCCGCAGCAAGCGGTTGGCAATACGTGGTGTGCCGCGTGAACGCCTGGCGATTTCACGCGACCCGGCTTCGTCGATCGGGGCATGCAAGAGCGAGGCCGACCGCGATACGATGCGTGTGAGGTCATCCACCCCATAAAACTCGAGCCGCGCGACGATGCCGAATCGATCCCGCAGCGGGTTGGTAAGCATGCCCGCGCGCGTGGTGGCGCCCACCAGCGTGAAGGGCTGCAGGTCCAACTTGATTGAACGCGCGGCTGGCCCTTCACCGATGAGGATGTCGATCTGAAAATCTTCAAGCGCGGGGTACAGGATTTCCTCGACGACCGGACTGAGCCGATGAATCTCGTCGATGAAGAGGACGTCGTTTTTCTCGAGGTTGGTCAGGATGGCTGCCAGATCGCCCGGGCGCTCCAGCACGGGGCCGGAGGTCTGGCGCAAATTGACGCCCATTTCTGCAGCAACGATATGCGCGAGGGTCGTTTTGCCGAGCCCCGGTGGACCGAACAGCAACAGGTGATCGAGTGCCTCCCCCCGATTGCGGGCCGCGGCCACGAAGATGTCGAGTTGCTCGCGGATGCGGGGCTGCCCGACATAGTCGGCCAGTGCTTTGGGGCGCAGGGCGCGCTCGACTGCTTCTTCGGCTGGCGAGGTGGGGGCTGGAGCGACCAGGCGGTCGTGTTCGATCATGGTGCGATTCTATCGGAGCCGGTCTGATCGCAACCGACCGGGGGCTCAGCTTCGGGCCAGCAGCTTGAGTGCCTGGCGGATCCCTTCGGATACGGGGGTGTCGGCCGGCAACTGGCGCGCTGCCTGGGAGGCCTCGCGTTCGGAGTAGCCCAGCGCCAGCAAGGCCCGAAGAATGTCTGCGGCATGGTCGGCCACCGCGCTGTGTTGAGCTCCTGCTTGCAGCGTCGGACCGAGCTTGCCTTTGAGTTCGAGCAACAGCCGGTCGGCGGTCTTCTTGCCGATGCCCGGCACCTTCACCAGACGCCCGGGCTCCTGCATGGCGACAGCCTGGGTCAGGTCCGCCACCGACAGACCCGACAGGACGGCCAATGCCATGCGCGGACCGATGCCCGAGATCTTGATCAGCTCGCGAAAGGCCGAGCGCTCGGAGTCAGTGAGAAAGCCGTACAGCAGTTGGGCGTCTTCGCGCACCACCAGGTGCGTGAGCAGCACGACCCGCTCACCTAGGGCAGGCAAATCGTAGAACGTGCTCATGGGCACATCCACCTCGTAGCCCAGACCGCCCGTGTCAATCAACACCTGGGGAGGGTTTTTGGCAAGGAGTGCGCCAGTGATGCGTCCGATCATGATGCGATCAGTCTACCGCGACGCACGCGCGCCCCGCGCCGTGTCTGCAGCAGTCCTGCGCCCGAGGCGCTTGCCGAGGCACTGATGGAGGCGGTCAGGCGGGATGCATGGGCATGCGATGTGGCACAGGCCAGTGCATCGGCGGCATCGGCAGAGGGCGTGCCCGGCAGAGCCAGCAGCCGCACCATCATGGCCTGCACCTGTTCCTTGCTCGCGCGCCCGTAGCCGACCACCGATTGCTTGATTTGCAGGGCCGTGTATTCGGCCACTGGCAGCCCGGCCACCGAGAGTGCGCACAGGGCTGCGCCGCGTGCATGCCCCAGCAGCAGGGTCGAGGCAGGATTGACGTTCACAAATACTTTCTCGACGGCTGCGCACTGCGGCTGATATTGGCGGATCACATCCTGAAGCTGGCCAAAAATGACGGCCAGCCGGGTGGCCAATTCGCCATCGGGGACACGGATCACGCCACTGGCCACATAGGTCAGGCGATGCCCATCGTGTGCATCGATGAGGCCAAAGCCCGTGATGCGCAACCCCGGGTCGATGCCCAGGATGCGCATGGGTGCCTTGGGCGTGGGTGTCATGTCAGGCGATGGGCAGGCGCATGGTGTGCAGGGCTCAGCGGCGCACGCTTAGTGCCGGAAATGCCGCACGCCGGTGAACACCATTGCCACGCCGCGTTCATCGGCAGCCGCAATGACTTCATCGTCACGCACCGATCCACCGGGCTGGATAATGGCCACTGCGCCGGCATCGACCACCACATCGAGACCGTCGCGAAACGGGAAAAATGCATCGGAAGCCACAACCGATCCTTTGAGTTCGAGCGAGGCATTGGCCGCCTTGATGGACGCGATGCGCGCCGAGTCGATGCGGCTCATCTGGCCAGCACCGACTCCCAGCGTGCGGCCTTCACCGCAAAACACGATGGCGTTCGATTTGACGAACTTGGCCACCCGCCATGCGAAGAGCAGATCACTCAGCTGGGCAGGTGTGGGTGCCAGGCGCGTGACCACCTTCAATTCGCCAGCGTCCATGTTGCGTTCATCGGGTGACTGCACGAGCAGGCCACCGCCCACGCGCTTCAGATCGAACCGGTTCGACGCGCGGCCCAGGGGAATCTCAAGCAGCCGCACGTTCTGTTTGGCAGCAAATACGCGTCGCGCGGCTTCATCAAACCCCGGCGCAATCAGGACTTCAACGAACTGGCGTGACACCTGCTCTGCGGTGGCCCCGTCCAGCGGCTGGTTGAAGGCGATGATGCCGCCGAAGGCGGAGGTGGGGTCAGTGGAAAAGGCCTTGGCATAGGCTTGGGCCGCATCAGTTGCGATGGCCACACCGCAGGGATTGGCGTGTTTGACGATGACGCAGGCCGGCTCTTCAAAGGTCTTGACGCATTCCCAGGCTGCATCGGCATCGGCGATGTTGTTGTAAGACAGCTCTTTGCCCTGCAATTGCCGGTAATGCGACAAGGCCCCTGCGGCAGGTTGTGCTTCACGGTAGAAGGCAGCGGCCTGATGCGGGTTTTCGCCATAGCGCATGGTCTGGACGCGCTCGAACTGCATCGAGAGCGTTTGCGGGTAGGGGTCGTGCGCCCCGTTGGGCTGCACCCCACCCAGGTAGTTGGCGATGGCGCCGTCATAGTGCGCGGTGTGTGCATACACCTTGCGAGCCAGTTCAAAGCGCAGCGCATCGCCCACGCCGCCGTGGCCGCGAATGTCGGCCAGCACGCGGCTGTAGTCCTGGGGATCGACCACCACTGCAACGCCGTGATGATTTTTTGCTGCGGCCCGCAGCATGGCCGGGCCGCCGATATCGATATTTTCGATGGCCTCCTCCAGCGTGCAATCCGGGCGGGCCACGGTCTGCTGGAAGGGATACATATTGACAACCAGCAGATCGATGGTGCCGATGCCATGCCGCTCGAGTGCCTGCATATGCTCGGCCAGGTCGCGCCGGGCCAGCAAACCACCATGGACTTTCGGATGAAGGGTTTTCACACGACCATCTAGCATCTCCGGAAAGCCGGTGTAATCGGAGACTTCCGTGACGGCTATGCCCTCCTGCTGCAGCAGCTTGGCGGTCCCGCCGGTCGACAGTAGCGACACGCCGAGCTCACGCAATTGCGTAGCGAGCGCGACGACACCCTCCTTGTCCGAGACGCTGATCAGGGCCTGCTTGACGCGATGCATGAGGTTCTCCGAGGGGGCGCTTAGCGCAGCCCGTAGTGCTGCAGTTTCTTGCGCAGCGTGTTGCGGTTGATTCCAAGCATCTCGCTGGCACGCAGCTGGTTGCCCTGGGCCTGTTTCATGATGACTTCGAGCATGGGCCGTTCGACAGCCGCCAGCACCATGTCGTAGATGGCGCTGGGCCGCGCACCGTCCAGATCGAGAAAGTACTTCTCAAGACTGCGGGTGACGGCTTCGTCAATGGATGGAGGCTTTGTCATCGGCATGGTCTAGGTATGCGTCAAGCAGCATCAGTTGTTCGGTCGGGTGCTCGGAGCGGTTGATGGCGCTGCGCAAGCGCCTCAGCTCATCGTGTTCGACATTTGTGGACACACCACGCGCCTCGCACCAGCCGTCCAGATACCAGCCGATGTGTTTGCGTGCGATACGGGGGCCGGCGCTCTCGCCATAAAAGGCATAGTGGTCGACCAGATGTTCACGCAGGACGCCAGCGATTTCCTGCAGTGAGGGCGGCGCCATGAGGGTGCCGTGCTCCAGGAAATGCGCGACCTCGCGAAAGATCCAGGGCTTGCCCTGCGCAGCACGCCCGATCATGACCGCATCTGCACCGGTGCGGGCCAGCACGAACGCCGCTTTGGCGGGTGAGTCAATATCGCCGTTGGCAACCACGGGAATGTCGATCGCCTGCTTCACGGCGGCGATCGTGTCGTATTCGGCGTTGCCGGTGAAGGCGCACGCACGGGTGCGCCCATGCACCGTGATCAGTCGAACGCCTGCGTGGGCCATTTCGCGCGCTAGCTGCGGTGCGTTACGGCGGGCGAGATCCGGGCCGGTACGCATCTTGACAGTGACCGGCACATCGACAGCCGCGACCACCGCTTCGATGATGCGCAGAGCCAGTGGCACATCGCCCATCAGCGCCGAGCCGGCCGATACGTTGCAGACTTTCTTGGCTGGGCATCCCATGTTCAGGTCGATCACCTGCGCACCGCGATCGACGTTGAAGCGTGCGGCTTCGGCCATCATGGCTGGATCGGCGCCCGCCAGTTGCACGGCCAGGGGCCCTGGTTCGCCGTCATGGTTCAGCCGCCGGGAGGTCTTCACCGATGCCCACAGGCGCGGGTTGGAGGCAGCCATTTCGGACACTGCGTAGCCCGCGCCCAGATCGCGGCACAGCCTGCGGTACGGGCGATCGGTCACGCCCGCCATGGGGGCTACAAAGACGCGATTGGCCAGGATATGCGTGCCAAGCTTGAACGGCGCCTGCAGCCTGGGATCGGGGCCTGCAACACGCGGCACGATCGGGCTGGAGGCCGCATTGCAAGTCAGGCCGTTGGCAGTGCCCAGGTTCATCGGGGTGGGAGGACGGCTCCCGGAATATGGGGGCCGTCGATCAGCAGATCAGCAGGGGGAGGCGGATTCTATCGAAAATTGCCGTGCTGAAAAAGTGGGCATTCCGTTCAGCGACGATGCCCGAACATCAGGCGCTGGGCCAGCGGGCGACGCAAGGTTGAGGACACGTCCAGCGCGGCCAGCAGACCGGACTGCACAGGCCGAGCCAGAGGCCATGTGAAGCTGCGTGCCATCAGGTCAGTCAGCCGGATGGTTCCGGCGCGATCAGCGCGACGCGCCGCATGCCAGCCTTGTACTGATCGGTCCATCGGAAGGTCTCGCCGATCTGCGAGTGCCAGCGCATCGGCCAGCTCGAAGGCATCGCGCATCCCAAGATTCAGGCCCTGGCCCGCCACAGGATGCAGAGACTGCGCTGCGTTGCCGATCCAGACCTCGCCCGGCTGATGTCCGGTGCGCCGGGTGCGCCGGGACAGCGTCACGCAGGCCAGTGGACCCTCGAGCCGCAGTGGCCCCAGCCTGGGTCCGATCCGGGCCTGAAGCGCCTGCTCGATGCTGCTGCGATCGGCAAGCTGGCGCGACTGCGAGGCCTGGACCTGGTCGCACCACACCAGCGACCAGTGCGCAGGCTGAGGCAGCGGCAGCAGTGCGAGCGGCCCGTAGTCGGTGAAGCGCTCGAACGCCACATCGTGCAGAGCCAGGGGCGCCTGTGCCGCACAGACCTCGCCCAGCAGCGCGGCCTGGTCGAACGTTCGGGCATCCGCATCGTCGCCGGTGTCGCCTTCCGCATGGACGAGCAGGGATGCTTGAGCAGAGGGTGACCCGGGCGTTTGGGTTGCGGACTCGGTCTGAGCCCAATCCAGGCCTCTTGCAGCGCCGCGCAGCGCGTCGAGCAGATCGCCGTAACGCATGACCCGTCCGAGGGCCGTCGTGCGCACATCGTCGGCCTTGATGCGCGTGCGTCCGGCATGCCCCAGCATGGAGACTTCGACCTGACGGATCGTGCCGGCTGCTGGCAAGGTGGCGACGCGCTCGAGCAGTTGGCAGGTCCCTTCAGAGACCGCGAGCACCCGGCTGGCCAGATGCGCAGGCAGTGTGTGCGACCAGGCCGCGACCGCAGGTTCCAGGGCGATGCGCCGGCTGTCGATGCCTCGTCGCACCAGGAACAGCGCCAGGGCAAGCCCTACAGGCCCGGCCCCGCGCACTTCGACCCACGCAGCGTTCATTCGGCAATCATGCAGCGCGCATCAGCGCCTCGATATCGGTTGCCGTCTTGGGCACGTCCAGGGTGAGCAGCTCGCATCCGCCCGGAGTGACCAGTGCATCATCTTCGATCCGAATGCCGATGTCGTGATAGGCGGCAGGTACATCGTCTGCCGCACGCACATAGATGCCGGGCTCGATGGTGAGCACCATGCCGGGTTGCAGCACCCGCCAGGGACGCTCGCCGCCAGCGGCAGCGGCTTCGCCGGGCTCCCGGTAATCGCCGCAATCGTGCACGTCCATGCCCAGCCAGTGCCCGGTGCGGTGCATGTAGAAGCGCCGATAGCTGCCGGTATCGAGCGCGGCATCAAGTGAACCCTGAATCAGTCCACAGTCGATCATGCCTTGCGCCAGAACGCGCACTGCTGCGTCGTGCGGATCGATGAACCGTTTGCCGGGGCGGGTCTGCTCGACGGCCGCAGCCTGCGAGGCGAGCACGATGTCATAGAGCATGCGCTGCGGGCCGCTGAAGCGGCCATTGACCGGAAAGGTGCGGGTGATGTCGGAGGCATAGCCGTCGAGCTCGCAGCCGGCGTCGATCAGCAGCAGATCGCCGTCGCGCAGTGCATCGGCATTTTCCCGGTAGTGCAGCACGCAGGCATTGCGACCACCCGCCACGATCGAACCGTACGCCGGCGCAGATGAGCCGCAGCGGCGAAACTCGTGCAGCAGCTCGGCTTCCACTTCAAACTCGCGCATGCCCGGCCGCGTGACCTGCATGGCGCGCACATGGGCCCTCGCCGAGACTGCACCAGCCCGCCGCATGATGTCGACCTCGGCCTCATCCTTGCGCAAGCGCATCTCATCGAGCAGGGCGTGCAGATCGAATGCGGCTGCCGGTGCGCTGACCCCTGCGCGCGCCTGAGCGCGTACGGCCGCCAGCCAGCGTTGTGCGGCTGCATCGGTTTCGGGGCGCGCTGAGAGGGGCATGAAGAGCGCAGGCTGGTTGGCGAGCAACTCGGGCATGCGTGCATCCAGGCTTTCGATCGGATGGGCTTCATCGAACCCGAAGCGTTGCGCGGCCGCGCTCGGACCAAACCGCCAGCCATCCCAGATCTCGCGCTCTTCGTGCTTTTCGCGGCAAAAGAGGATGGAACGGCTGTCGTTGCCGCGGGCCACGATCACGACCACGGCCTCGGGCTCGGGAAAGCCGCTGAGGTAGTGGAAATAGCTGTCGCTGCGGTAGGGATAGTGCGAATCGCGATTGCGTACGACTTCGGGGGCGGTGGCCAGAACGGCCACGCCGCCACCGCGGGCACGCATGAGATCAGCAAGGCGAAGGCGACGTGACAAATACGGTTGCATGGAATCCTCGGTCGGGCGTGATGCGGGTTGTTCAGTGAGGGCGGTCAGGCGATGCAATGTTGAAGGGCGCCGGTGCGCAGTGCGGCATCCAGTTCGTGCAGGCGCTCCGGGGTGCCCACATCGGTCCAGTGCCCGGAATGATGCTCTGCTCCGGCGCGCCGCGTCGCAGCGGCCTCACGCAGCAGCGGGGCAAGGGGGGCGCGTGCGCCGGGCACGATCGGGGCGAACAGCGTCGGGCAATAGACCCCGATCCCTGAAAACGTCAGGGCCTGGTTGACATGCTGCGCGGACACATGACCCATGGCGGCGGGGGCGGCGGGGGCGGCGGGGTTGATCAGGCGGCCGGACTCGAGCAGGAAGTCACCCTGCGGATGATGTGCCGGATTGCTGACCAGTACGCTCCAGCACAGCCAGTTCAGCGCCCGCAATTGCGCACCGATGGTGTGAGCGCGTCGCATGTCCCAGTCGCACCAGATATCGCCGTTGACCACCAGAAAAGGCGCATGGCCCAGCCAGGGCAGGGCATGGGCGATGCCGCCAGCGGTTTCAAGTGCCGTACTTTCCGCAGCATGACGGATCTGTGCGCCCCATTGCGACCCGTTACCAAGTGCGGCTTCGATGCGCGCTCCCAGCCAGGCATGGTTCACGACGATTTCGGTGATGCCGGCGGCCACCAGCCTTCGGATATGCCACACGATGAGTGGCGTGCCGCCGACTTCCAGCAGCGGTTTGGGGCAGGTGTCGGTCAGGGGGCGCATCCGCTCGCCTCGGCCTGCCGCCAGAATCATGGCACGCATGGTGTGCGCTCAGAAGGTGTGCAGGATGGCCGGTGTACGCCCGTCGAGTCGATCGAGCAGCAGCGCGAGCGGTTTGAGCGCGACATAGCGCCCGGCCACTTCGCGTACGTAGCGCAGCACCAGGGGCAGGTCGGCCAGATAGCGGTCTTTACCGTCACGGTGGTACAACCGGGCGAAGATCCCCAGCACCTTCAGATGCCGTTGCAGGCCCATCCATTCAAAGTCGCGGTAAAACGCCCCGAAGTCGGACGACACCGGCAGACCCGCCTTGCGAGCCAGCTCCCAGTAGCGGATGGCCCAATCGAGCACCTGCTCTTCTTCCCAGCGGATATAGGCATCACGCAGCAACGAGACCAGGTCGTACGTGATGGGCCCAAAGAGCGCATCCTGAAAGTCGAGTACGCCTGGGTTGCGCGCATCAGGCAGCACCATCAGGTTGCGGCTGTGATAGTCCCGGTGCACATGTACACGCGGCTGCGCGAGCGCACACTGCACGATCTGCTCAAAGGTGTCATCGAGCATCTGACGCTCCGAGGGCGAGAGCGTGACGCCCAGGTGCCGCGCGACATACCACTGGGCAAACAGCTCGAGCTCGTTGAGCAATCGGGTGTGGTCGTATGGTTCGAATGAGTCGTCTCGGCTGTCGAGCTGCATCATGACCAGCGCTCGCAAGGCGTCCTGATACAGACCCGGTGCACGCTGCGCGTCGAGTTGCTCAAGGTAGGTGACCGACCCGAAGTCTTCTAGCAGCAGGACACCCTGCGCCAGATCGCTGGCCACGATGCGCGGCACACTGATTCCGCTGCGCGCGAACACCTCGGCGGCATGGACGAAGGGTGCGCAATCCTCCATTGGCGGCGGCGCATCCATCACGATCAGGCTGCCACCCGTGGAGGACGCCGCATCCACGCGAAAATAGCGTCTGAAGCTCGCATCACTGGATGCCGGGCGGATCGAGTCCAGGCGTAGTCCCAGTTCGGGGTGCTGCGCTTGCAGCCAGACCTGGAGGAGCTCCAGGCGTGCGTCGTTGGGCATGTCGGGCGAAGGCCGGATGGGTCTTTGATCAGCGTGCCGGGTGCTGCCCGGCGTGGGCCGGCCAAGGAGGCCGGAAGGTGCGCTCCCTATAATACGGGATGCTTCCTGCTTTGCCCGCGCCCCGCTCCTGCTACGCCTGCATGTCGCGGCGGACAGTGGTACCTGTGCGCTGGCCGGTTCGCCTGCCTCGGCCGCTCGTACTCGCTCTGGTCATCGGCCTGAGCAGTGGTGGCTCGCTAAGTGCGCACGCTGCCGATTCGACGGATGCGCAGAGCCCCGAGCCCGGGCTGCCCGAAGCCTCCGCGCTGCGCCTGGAGACTGCCCTGCGTGAAAGCAGTCTCGATGCGGATGTGCCCCGCCCCACGTTTGCCCGCGGTGATCGCATGAGCGGGCGCACGGACCGTGAACTGACCTACGAGGGCAACGCCGAAATCCGCCGTGGGGGCACCTCAATCCGCGCCGAGCGGATCACCCACTATGAAGCCGATGACGAGGTGGTCGCGGTGGGTCAGGTCCGTGTGGCACGTGAAGGCCAGGTGTTTACAGGTCCGCAATTGCAGATCGGACTGGACTCCATGCGCGGGCAGTTTGAATCGGCCCGGTTTTCCATTGCGCTGAATGGCGGCAGGGGGCGCGCCGAGCGCGTCGAATTCCTGAGCCGCTCCGAAACCGTGCTCACCCGTGCGGTCTATACCTCCTGTCTGGCCGAGGATCCGGACTGGTACCTCAAAACCGAGCGCCTGGAGATTGATCAGGAGCGCGACGAGGGCAAGGCCACCTGGCCCACCCTGTACTTTGGGGACGTTCCGATCTTCACCGTTCCCCAGGCCACCTTCGGATTGACTGAAGGCCGCCACAGCGGGTTCATGTCGCCGGCCTTTGGCCAGTCATCCAAGGTCGGCCTGGAATTTCGGATGCCTTATTACTGGGACATCGCACCCAATCGCGATCTGCTCATGTCGTTCAACTACGCCGAAAAGCGCGGCTTCCAGGTGGGCGGCATGGCGCGCTACCTGGAGCCCGCGGCGTCGGGCACCACATTCTTTGAGTACACCGCGAACGATCAGACCACCGGCACCTCACGCTGGATGCTCAACAGCATGCATACCACCACGAACTGGCAGGGCTGGTCCGGAGGCTGGGTGCTGCGCGGTGTTTCGGATGACCAGTATTTCGTCGACTATGCGCGCTCCATCACGCAAAGTGCCGAACGCAGTTTGCCGCGCAATGTCTTCGTGGCCCGCGGTTGGGGCGACTGGGCCGTGCGCCTGAACGTGATGCAGTACCAGAACATCCTGGAAGCGCGCAATGCGCCGCCCTACGACCGCCTGCCCCAACTGACCGTCACTGGAGCGCGGCGCGACTTTGGGGGCGTCGACCTCTCCATGACGCTGGATACGAACAATTTCCGGCGCGACCTGGCCGGAACGGCGCAGGGCTGGCGCATGACGGCGAACCCTGCCATCGCGTATCCGATCGGCGGACCGTCCTGGTACGTGACACCCAAGGCGATGGTGCATGCCTCGGCGTATCGGCTCGATGAGAACCCTTCCGGGGCCATCGACATCGATCGGGTGATTCCCACGTTCTCGCTGGATTCAGGCATGGTGTTCGAGCGCCCGGTGACCCTGGGGGGCCGTGCCACCATTCAGACGCTCGAGCCGCGGCTTTTCTATGTGTACACGCCGTACCGGGATCAGTCGAACATTCCGGTCTTTGATTCGGGTGTTGCGAATCTGAGCTTCGCTACGCTGTTCACCGAGAACAATTTTGTCGGCAGCGACCGGATCTCGGATGCCAATCAGCTTACAACCGGTGTCGTCTCGCGGTTCATCGATGCGGACACCGGCGCCGAGTCCTTGCGACTGGCCCTGGCGCAGCGCCAGTATTTTTCGGAGCAGCGGGTGACATTGCCCGGTGTGCCCGCACGCACCGATTCGCGTTCCGACATCCTGATGGCGGCGTCGGGTGCCTTGGGCGCAGGGCATTGGCTCGATGTGGGGGCGCAATTTTCGCTGAGCACCGGGAATATGCCGCGTCTGGGGGTGGGCTGGCGCTGGTGGCCGTCTGCAGAGCGGCTGTTCAACATCGCCCTGCGGTATCAGGAAAAAGACTATGCCCAGATTGATACGTCATGGCGCTGGCCGATCACCGGGCGCTGGACGACCCTGGGACGCATCAACTACTCGGTGCTCAAGGAGCAGTTTGATGCGGCCACCGGCACGCTCGTGCCGGTGGCGCCCCAGCTGCTTGAAGGACTCGCCGGGTTTGAGTACAAGCAGGATTGCTGGGCACTGCGGTTGGTGGCGCAGCGCTTCATCACGGCCAGCGCCACCCGCACCACATCGATTTCCCTGCAATTTGAACTAACTGGGTTCGCTCGGGTCGGTCTGGATGGGTTCGAGAATATACTGTTGCGCAATATTCCGGGCTATCGGCCGGCCGAGTTGCGCCCAGTTCCGATGTCCAAGTTCCACGGATACGAATGAACCCTCTTTTCACCATGCGCCGGGTGCTGCTGCTGGCTGCGATGATTGCGACGGCGGGCCTGCTCTTGCCCGTTGCAGGCCGCGCGCAAGCCGTGCAGGCGCGTCCCATTGACCGCGTAGTGGCCATCGTGAACACCGAGGCCATCACCGAACGTGAGTGGATCACGCGCAGCGATGCGCTTGCGCGGCGCATGCGCGCGCAACCCGGAACCCAATTGCCGCCTGAGGCGGAATTCCGGCGCCAGGTGCTGGAGCGCATGGTCAGTGACCTCGCCATGCAGCAGGCGGCGCGCGAAGCCGGTGTGCGGGTCGACGATGGCATGCTCGACCGCGCCGTGGCGCGGATTGCCCAGGAGTCGAATCTGTCCCTGGCGCAGCTGCGCGAGCAGCTCGAGCGCGATGGCCTGACCTATGCCGGGTTTCGCCAGGAAATTGCCCGCGAAATGACGCTTGGTCGGGTGCGCGAACGCGACATTGAATCGCGCGTGCAGGTCTCCGAGGCGGAAATCGACGCCTATCTCGCCGACCAGAAAAACGCGGAGCTCGAATACAACATTGCCCAGATCCTGATCCGCGTGCCCGAATCGGCCTCGTCCGACGTGGTCGAACGGGCGCGCGTGCGCGCCGAAACCATCGCGCGCGGTGCGCGTGGCGGGATCGATTTTGCGCGGGTCGCTGCCAGTTATTCCTCCGTGGGCGAGCCGCTCGACGGCGGTGTGATCGGGTTTCGATCCGCCGATCGATTGCCAGCGCTGTTCGTCGACGCTGTGGCCAAACTGGCACCCGGTGAGATCGCTGAAGTTGTGCGCAGCCCCGCTGGTTTTCACGTGCTCAAGCTGATGGAGCGTCGTGGCGGTGGCGCAGGGGATCAGGCGTCAGCTCCTGTTCGACAGACCCGCGCGCGGCACATCCTGATGCGGGTCAACGAACTGAACAGCGAGGGCGAAGTGACGCGTCGCCTGCAGGAAATACGCGAGCGGCTTGCAGCCGGAACGGTTGAGTTTGCCGATATGGCCCGGCAGTATTCGGTGGATGGCAGCGCTGCGCAGGGCGGCGATCTTGGCTGGGTCTACGCCGGAGATACCGTGCCCGATTTCGAACGTGCGATGGATGCACTCAGGCCTGGTGATATCAGCGACCCGGTTCGCTCGCCCTTCGGCTTTCACCTGATTCAAGTGCTCGAGCGTCGCACCGATGAAGCCTCTCCTGAACGGGTACGGGCCAGTGCGCGCGCTGCACTGCGCACCCGCAAGGCCGCCGAGGCATTTCAGGAGTGGGCTGTGCAGGCCCGCGACCGTGCCTATGTTGAGTACCGACTCGAAGATCGGTGAAGCACGCTCCGCGCAAGCGTTTCGGCCAGCACTTCCTGACCGACCACTCGGTCATTGCTGCAATCGTCTCGGCGATTGCGCCGCGTGCAGGCGAACGTCTGGTTGAAATCGGCCCGGGGCTGGGCGCCCTGACCGTGGGGTTGCTTGAACGCACTGAGCGTCTTGAGGCCGTAGAAATCGATCGTGACCTGGTGGCTCGCTTGCGCCATCGCTGGCCGGCTGAGCGCTTAATGGTGCATGAAGCCGATGCGCTGGCCTTTGATTTCAAAACCCTTGCCGGTTCGGATCGACTTCGACTGGTCGGCAATCTGCCTTACAACATCTCCAGCCCCCTGCTGATTGGACTGCTTTCCAGTCGCAAGGTGATCATCGACCAGCACTTCATGCTGCAAAAGGAAGTGGTCGATCGGATCGTGGCCCGGCATGGTTGTGCGGACTATGGTCGGCTCAGCGTCATGTTGCAGGCCCATCACCATGTCGAGCAGCTCTTTGATGTGCCACCCGAGGCCTTTGACCCACCGCCGCGGGTGGAATCCTCCGTGGTGCGGCTCATCACACGACCGGAGCCGATGGCCAGGGATTTGGATTCGCTCGAGCGCCTGATGGCGATTGCGTTTGCGCAACGACGCAAGATGCTGCGCGGCACGCTCATGCCCTGGCTTCGAAGCCAGGGGCTGGATCCGGAAGATCCCCGGTTTGCGCTGGAGCCGACCGCCCGACCCGAAGAGGTAGCGGTGACGCAGTGGGCCGGCCTTGCGGACGCCTTATTTTCCTTGCGAAGCGCGGCGCCTGCCCGCTGAGCCTTGGCCTGCTCAGGGGATCAGGCGTCGCGTCGCTCGATCAGCTCGATCTTGTAGCCGTCGGGGTCCTGCACAAAAGCGATCACGGTCGACCCGCCTTTGACGGGGCCTGCCTCACGTGTCACGGTGCCGCCCGCAGCTTTCACGCGTGCGCAGGTGGCAGCCGCATCACCGACTGCGATCGCGACGTGCCCAAATGCGGTACCGAGTTCGTAGCGCTCGACGCCGTAGTTGTAGGTGAGCTCAATTTCGGCCTGACCGGGGTTGCCGCCGTAGCCCACAAAGGCCAGCGAATACTGCTGCTCGGGACGATCGGTGGTGCGCAGCAGCTCCATGCCCATGACCCGGGTATAGAAGTCGATCGATTTTTGCAGGTCACCGACCCGCAGCATGGTGTGTAGAAGTCTCATGGTCGCAGTCCGGTCAGCTCATGGTGAGGTCATCGGGGAAATCCTTGAGCTGCTGACGGGCCGCCTCGAATTCAGGCAGCACAGACTGCACGGTGGCCCAGAAGCGCGGACCGTGGTTCATCTCTTTGAGATGCGCCAGCTCGTGGACGATCACATAGTCCACGATCTCAAGGGGAAAATGTACCAGCCGCCAGTTCAGCCGGATGGAGCCGTCTGCCGCGCAACTGCCCCAACGGGTGCGGGCAGACGACAGCCTCCAGCGTGTGGGCACCTGGCCCAGTCGCGGACTGTACAGAGCCAGCCGCTCGGCAAACAGGATGCGTGCGCGCCCCTGCAGCCAGGCTTGCACCGCATCGCTAAGTTGTTCAACGCTCGCGCCCTGAGGCAGCCCGATGCTCAGCACGTCGTCATGCAAGACGATGCCGCGTGCCGTCGCGTCGATACGCATCATCACCTGACGACCCATCAGCGCGACTGGAGCGCCGTCTTCCCAGCGCACGGACAGGCGCTCGCGGCGCTGAGCGTGGTCGCGCCATTCGACCAGTTTGCGCAGGATCCAGCGTTCTTTTTCAACCAGTGCGGCATCGATGTCAGCCAGCGTGACCCACTTGGGCGCGGTGACCCGCAGGCCGGCGTCATCAACACAAAATCCGATCGTGCGACGGCGTGAACGACGCAGTTCGTATTCCACTGGATGCCCACCGAGGCGGGCCATGCGCCGAGAGGTGCTGCGACGTAGCCCGCCGTCTGCGGGCGGGAGGCTTCCGTGTCCAAAGCCCTGAGCTTGCGGCGCCCGGGGGGCGACCACGGGCGGCTCATCCACTGCGTCGAACAGCGGCAATGTCAGTTGCAAGATGGATTGCCCGGCATCCCGGGCGAGATCACGCAGTCGCTTCATGTCCCTGCACCGCCTGGGTGTGGTGGTAGGCATCGGGGTCGATGCGTCGCATTTCGGCTTCGATCCAGCGTTCGACTTCGGTGTTGAGCTGATCAGGGCTCAATCCGTCCGAATCAATCGGTGGCCCGATCGACACGGTGATGAGGCCTGGCCGTTTGATCCAGGGCCGCTTGGGCCAGCAGGCGGCGGAATTGACGGCCATGGGGATCACAGGCGCGGCCGTGCGGATGGCCAGTCGGCTGCCGCCCGATTTGTACTTGCCCTGACGCCCGCGTGGAATCCGCGTGCCCTCGGGGAACATGATGATCCAGCGCCCCTCGTCCAGCTTGCGTTGCCCCTGTTGTACCACCGACTCGAACGCGTCGCGGCCTTGCGAACGGTCGATGTGGATCATCTTGAGCAGGCCAATGCCCCAGCCAAAGAACGGCACCCAGAGCAGTTCGCGCTTGAATACAAAGCACAGTTCCTTGGGCATGTAGGACACGTAGAAGAACGTCTCCCAGGTGGACTGATGCTTGGACAGCAGCACGGCCGGTCCGTTCGGAAGATTGTCCCAGCCTTTGACCTGCCAGCGGATCCCGCAGATGGCCCGGGCCGCCCACAGCACGATGCGGGGCCAACCCGTGGTGACTTTGTAGCGCACATGCAGTGGCAGCGGCGCCATCAGCAGGCACAGGATGCCGTAGGGCACCACCGTGACGGCCTGAAACAGCAGGAAAAGCACAGATCGCAGGGCGAGCATGGTCAGAAGGGCAGGTGTAGCGCAGTGAGGGGTGATAACCTGTTCATGCGGCGAGCTCGGCGGCTACTGCGCACAGGTCGACACGAACCTGTGTTTCGGGCGGCAATTCACCGCCCTCCAGCGTACGCCGACCATGACCGCTGAGCACCAGGATCGGTCTGCAGCCAGCCACATGAGCGGCATCCAGCTCGTGGCGCGAATCGCTGACGACCCCGGCTTCGGCAGCCGATACGCCCAGACGTTCGAGCAATCCCACCAGCGCATCGGCCGCAGCCTGGGTGCGGCCCGGCTGTTCAGCGGGCGGGACAAAGAGCACGGCGTCGACGACACCACCATGCTCGACGATATCGCTCAGGATGCGTGCATGCAGCGCGTTCAGTGTGGTCATGTCGCAGGCGCCTCGGGCAAGCGGGCCGCAGTCGGCCATCATGACCACCTGGTAGCCCGCATGATTCAGACGTGCGATGGCATCCAGGGCGCCTGGCACGGCACGCCAGTCGTTCGCGCGTACAGTGCGGCCGTCGGGGTCACTCGAGACGACACCGTCCCGATCGATGATGACGAGTTTCACAGTGTCCAGTGTAGCGGTCAGCCTGCCAGTTTCGACAGATCGGCCACGCGGTTCATGAGACGGTGCAGGCCTGCGAGCAGCGCCAGGCGATTGCGTCGCAGGTGGGCATCGTCTGCATTGACCATCACCGCCTCAAAAAAAGCATCAACCGGCTCACGCAAGGTGGCCAGGGCACTGAGTGCGCCAGTGTAGTCACGAGCCGTCAGGGACTGTTCAACGTGTGGTGTGATCTGATCGATGGCTGTGTGCAGCGCCTGCTCGGTGGGCTCGATGAGCCGTGCCACGTCGACTGCATGACCCCTGTCCGTATCGGGCGCTTTGCGCAGAATGTTGCCGATGCGTTTGTTGGCTGCAGCCAGACTGACAGCCTGCGGCAGGTCCCGGAACGCCGCCAGGGCGTGCAGCCGCGGCGCGATCAGGTCGAGATGATCCGCGTCCACCGCCAGCACCGCGTCGATGTCGGCGGTCGGATGACCGCGGTCACGCAACCATCCGCGCAGCCGTTCGATCATGAAGGCGTGCAGTCCGGTGATGTCGGGCTGTACTCCGGGGACGTTCGAAAAGGCTTCGAATGCGCGCGTCACGAGCTCACCCAGCTGTGGTGCCGCCGGATGCTCGACCAGCATTCGAACCACGCCCAATGCATGCCGGCGCAGCGCAAACGGATCGCGGTCACCGGTCGGCTGCGCACCAATGCCCCAGATGCCGGCCAGGGTCTCGAGCTTGTCGGCCAGCGCCACGGCCGTGCCGACCCTGCTCGCCGGCAGCGCATCGCCAGCGAAGCGCGGCTGATAGTGCTCGGCAATGGCCTGGGCCACCTCAGACGCTTCGCCATCATGCACGGCGTAGTGACGACCCATGGTGCCTTGCAGCTCGGGAAATTCGC
Source organism: Burkholderiales bacterium UBA4615 (assembly GCA_002386465.1). Lineage (GTDB taxonomy): Bacteria > Pseudomonadota > Gammaproteobacteria > Burkholderiales > Burkholderiaceae_E > UBA4615. The sequence continues at coordinate 44,902 of DGIT01000141.1, forward strand.
CAACCATGGCACTGAGCAGATCTGCTTTGGCCAGCAGCGCTGCGCGATCGGCCAGTGACGCGTCGACTCCCAGATCGGCCGCCAGACTACGGGCCAATGCGCGCACGCGTTCAGTCCGTTGCGCCTGGGTGCCCAGTTTGGCGTGATACACGACCGATTCGAGCTGCGGCGTTCGGTCGATGAGCCGCACTTTCTTGTCCTGCTCGAAGAAAAAGCGCGCATCGGCCAGACGTGGCCGCACGACCCGCTGATTACCGTCGACGATCAGCGAAGGATCGTCGAGCACCATGTTCGAGACGATCAGGAATCGCGGCAGCAGGCGCGCTTGCGCATCGAAGAGCGGAAAGTATTTCTGGTTGGTGCGCATGGTGAGGATGAGACATTCCTGCGGCACCTGCAGAAAGGCTTCCTCGAAGGCACCCACGTAGACAGCCGGCCACTCGACCAGCGCAGTCACTTCGTCAAGTAATGGCGTAACGGCTGATTCGTCGCCAAGGGATGCTCCGAGGGCTGCGGCGTGCGTGCGCAATGCG
>DGIT01000144.1:0-77692 GCA_002386465.1 Burkholderiales bacterium UBA4615
GCTGTTCAATCCGTCGATATGACGAAAATCACTTTTGACTCACCGTGATCAATCGAGTTTTGCGCCAGACGCCTTGACGACCTTGGACCATTTCGCGATGTCGTCTTTCAGAATCGCCCCGAATTGCGCGGGCGTGGTGGCAAAAGGCTCGGCACCGGCTGCATTGAATTTTTCGATCACGTCCGGTGAGCGCAACAGCTCGTTGATATCGGCGTTCATCTGCCTGACCACCGCAGCCGGCGTGCCGCCCGTGGCAAAGAATCCGAACCAGGGCGCCACATCGAAGCCCGGATAGCCGGATTCAGCAATGGTGGGAATGTCGGGAAATCCTGCCGAACGCTTGGCGCTGGTCACGGCAAGCGGGCGTACCCGCCCATCACGGATAAATCCAGCTGCCGAAGGCAGGCTCGTGAACACGGTCTGAATTTGCCCGCCAATCAGATCGGTCATGGCAGGTGAAGCGCCCCTGTAGGGAACATGCAGGAACTTGACACCTGTTGTTGCGTTGAACATTTCGCCGAGCAGGTGATTGACCGAACCGTTGCCTGCAGAGCCGTATGCGACGCTCTGGCGTCGAGAGAGGTCCACGAGTTCGCCGAGGGTCTTGACCGGCAGCGACGCGTTGACCAGCACCACAAATGGCAAGACAGCCAGCGTGGCCACCGGCGCGAAATCCTTTTCGGGATCGAATGGCAGCTTGGCATACAGCGCGCCGTTGATCGCATGGGTGCCCACATAGCTCATGAGCAGCGTGTAACCATCAGCCGGTGCACGGGCCACCTCCTCCATGCCGATGTTGCCACCCGCACCCGCTTTGTTTTCAACCACCACCGGCTGACCCCAGCGGGCGGCAAGCTTGGTGGCCATGATACGTGCGAGCGCATCAGACGCGCCGCCTGGTGTTTGCGGCACAACGATGCGCACAGGCTTGTTTGGGAAGGCCTGGGCGTGCCCGGCCAAGGGTGACAGCAGCGTGAACGCCGCGATGAGTGAAGCGAAGATGCGCATCATGAACGGACTCCTGAAAATGGGTGCCTGTTGATCCAGGCCAAGGCAAATATCCGCAGGCTGGACAGCCTGCGCAACACTGATGACATGACCCGACAGTCGCAGCACGAGTGCGCAACGGGCCGAGGAAAGTCCGAGGCAGCGGTCATGATGTCACCGCGTTTCGGGCCGATACATTGAGCACCCGGAATGGCAGCACCGACACATCCAGACAGGCCGGCCCGGGCGCGTCGATGTCGATGATCTGCGCGCACAGCTTGCCGGCGCCTGCGCGAAAATGATTTTTGCCCTTCACCAGCAGCAAACGCTCCTGTGCAAGGTCGATGCCATGCAGCCGATAAAACGCCGGGTCGATCGCAGGGTCCACGCTGGACGTGACAATGATCTTCACGTTGGGGCGCTGTGCGAGTGTCAACACCACTGATTCACCGCATTGCACATCCAGGCCACCCAGTAGCCCCACCGTGCCACGATAGTCGCCATCCGTAAACAATCGGGCGACCACGTGCACGACTACCGGATCTCCGAACAGCGTGCCATGGGTTGCTCCGATACGGGCCTCGAAGCGCACGCCTACCCCGATACGACGCGCATGCGCCACGAGCACCGGGTCAGCAAAGCTGGCCACCACACACGGCACGAGCGGGTCTGCCGCCACCAGGGCTGCCAGCGCAGCGGGCGTATCCGAGGCGCCACCGGAATAAGGGTTGTCAGCTGAATCGTTCACTGCGATGAGGCCGGACTCGGCACTGGTCAGAGCCTGTGCAATACCTTCGGAAGCCGAAGGCAGGCTCACGAAAAATGCGGCGCGCTCGGCCCGCAGATTCGCAACGAGCGTCGCCGCGACCTGCCTTGCAAGTGCCCCGTCTGGATCCTGATCGGCCCGGGTGTACACCATGACACTCGCACCGGTGTGCAGCGCATCGACATACGGAAACCCCCCCAGCACCGACGCGCAGAGCACACCCGGTTCACTCTCCACCCGCAGGGCCGCTTCCTGCAGCCTGCGCATCGGGCCCTCGGATGTGCGCATGTTGATACTGGGCAGCAGGATGCCTGTGTTCACCAGGCACGCCTGCGTGCGCAGGCCTTGCTTCACACAAAGCACCAGGCCCTCCAACGTACGCGCAGCGAGCTCGCTCATATCCAGATGAGGATGGGTGCGATAACTGGCACCCAGCGTGAGCAGGGGGCCAATTTCATCCGGCAAATTGCCGTGCATGTCGAAGGTTGCCGCAAGAGGCACGTCGGGACACTGCTCGCGGATCGCACGCAGCAGATCCAGATCGGGGTGCGTGCGGGTGTGCGTGATCGCCGCTCCGTGCAGGCTCAGATAGATCGCATCCAGCGGCCCCTCAGCGAGGGCCGCTCGAAGATCGCTCATCACTTCGCTGAAGAATGCATCGAACAGCGTGTCGTCAATCGGCCCGGAGGGAATCGCACTGGCACATCGCGAGATCACGAGCGCCCAGTCCGGGTGGCGTGCGCGAAACTCGGGCAACGCAGCGAGTTCCCAGACCGTGCCCGCGGCGCGCTGCACTGCGGCTTCGCCCCTCACCCACTCAGTGCGCTCGAATGCAGCACGATCAGCCGTCAATGGACCAAAGGAATTGCCTTCATAAGACAGGCGCGCAATGAACAGGCGACGCCCCTGTGGTCTGTCGATGCGCATCGAGCTTATTTGGGGCTGGGGTCTTTGGTCGGCAGGTCCGTGGTGACCAGTGCGTACACCAATCCATCTCTGAGGAGCGGCACTGTGCGGGTCTTCATCCAGATGTCGCCGCCACCGGCATCGAAATACGGTTCGGTCCAGGTGCTGGTCTTGGAATCGCGTGCTGGCACGAGCCAAGGCTGGCTGTCGATGCCATAAGTTTTATCGTCTATCAGGTTCGAATCAGCGTAACCCACACCCTTCTTGAACACATATGGACTCGTGGTGGCCTTCAGGCTGGCATCAAGCAGCGTGACCGTGCTGCCAAAAAAGCTGGGGTTGCTGCTCAGGTACGCGCGAATACGGGCGGGCAACTCAGCCGGCACGATGGGCCTTGCATTCAGGTCCCTTGCAAAAGCATCCAGTGCCTTCTCAACCCCTTCCTCCTCGGAATCACTACCACCGCACGCGGCAAGCGGCAAGGCGCACAAGGCCGCCAGGATCAGGCGACGGCTTGAACCGGGAATGCGCTGGGGCGAGCAGATTTTCATGGGGCTGGCGTGAATCATGGTTCCCTAAGGGTGCGCGTCAGACAACCCATGCAGGCTAGCACAGGCCCTTAGGCGCTCGGAGTGTTGATGGGCATGACAAGGACGGGCAACCAGTTTCAAGCATCGCTCCAAGACATCAGATCAGGGGTCGGCAACAATGTTCGATCACACCAAAGGAGACGCCATGAGTGCCATCGCTTTTGAATTGCCCGCTGATGTACTCGCCGTGCGCGACGCCGTCCTGGGCTTCGTGCGCGCCGAGGTGTTGCCGCGCATGCAACGGCACGCCGACCTGCTGAGCGATGCGCGCAAACTCTACGGGGACGATGGCGCCTACAGCGAACCGGTGGAGCACCTGATCAAGGAGATCCGCATGGCCTCGGCCCAGGCGGGCTTTTATGGCATGTGCGTCCCCACCGAGCTGGGCGGCGGCGGCCTTGGGCATCTGGCCTACTACACGGCCTGGGAAGCGATCTATCGCACGGTAGGCGGCAATGGTGTGATCACACCCTGGGTGATTGCGCATTGGGCGATTGGCCCCAGTCGACTGCTGGAGCAGGTCACCCCGGAAGCGCGTGAGCGTGTGCTCAAGGGCCTCATGACCGGCGAAACCTCAATGTGCTTCGGGTTGTCCGAGCCCGGTGCGGGGTCCGACGCCTCGATGATCCGGACCAAAGCTGAGCGTACCGACCGCGGCTGGCGCATTTCAGGCCGCAAGCTGTGGACCTCCAATGGGCCCAATGCCGACTGGTGCATCGTCTTTGCCATCACCGACCCCGAGCGTGCTGCAAAGAAAAAAGGGGGTATCAGTGGCTTCATGGTGCCCACCGATGCGCCGGGCTTCGAGGTTGAAAGTGTGGTGAAGCTCTATGGCGCACCAGGCGGCCACGAAGGCGCACTGCGGCTCGACCAGATCGACGTGGAGCCCTGGCAGCTGGTCGGGACCTTGCATGAAGGCTTCAAGCTCGCGCTGTACGGCGTGTCATTAGGCAGGGTCTATAACTCGGCCCGCGCCGTCGGTCAGGGTCGCTGGGCGCTTGAGAAGGCGCTGGACTATGCCAAACAGCGCGAAGCCTTCGGGCAGACCATCTCCCACTATCAGGGCGTGGCCTTTCCCTTGGCCGACTGCGCCACCGAACTGCATGCCGCGCATCTATTGGGGCTGAACGCCGCCATGCTGCTGGATCAGGGCAGCCCCGCGATCAAGGAACTCTCGATGGCGAAGTCTTATTCAGTGCAAGTCGGGCTGCGCGCCGTAGACCGTGCCATGCAAACCCATGGCGGCATGGGCCTGACCAACGAAGTGGGCCTGGTCCATGCCTGGCACGACCTGCGCACCGTGAACATTGCTGACGGGACGAACGAGATTCTGGCGCGCACGATTTCGCAACGGCTGCTGGCCGGGGACACCGAGTTGTAGGCCAAGAGTCGTACTGACCGCTTCTGAAGACCATTATTCCCAGCAGGAAGGCGCAACGTGAATACCCGTCCCGCACCAGACGTTTCGATGAAACTTAATCAAGAAGAGGCAGAAATTTTGGCGACCTTTGAGGAAGGCAAGCTGCATTCGATTGCCACACCCGACGTGTTGAAGGAGGCACGGCAATCGGCTCAACTCACAACACGCTTGAGGGACAGCAAACCGCGCGTCTCACGTCCCCTTAAGAAAGCCTGACGCGGTCACGCGGCGCCGCAAGCCGCTACACCGTCAATCGCCGCGCCCGCGCGGTCACCGGCCACGCTTCCTGTGCGCGGCCATCGCGCACTGCCCAGACCTCGGTATGCAGCGCCATGGTCGGGCAGACATGAAAGGGCAATCCGTACAGGACGTCGCCCACACGGTACTCGCCGGCGCGCGGGGTTTGCAGCACAAGATGCTCTTCGCTGTGACCCACGGCCACTGCATCTTCCAGCCCGAAGACCGTCACACGCGGATGCGGCATCTCGGAGGCCACCGATTTATGCCCCAGATCCAAACACAGACGATCTGAGGTGGGCTTGCTGACGACACGGGTCATCAGCACCGCTGCGTGATGCATCTGGTGTGAGGCGCACATGTTCTGCTCGCGCACATCCCAGAGTGCAACCGTCCCGGCGCCCACTTCAACCCCTGGCTCCTTGGCCAGCAATGCGAAGGTGGGCGTGCCGCTGGCCACCATGCCCGGTACGGGCAGACCCGCTGCGCGAAGGCGATCACGCAGCGCCCACACCGGCGCGAAGGCCGTGCGCACACCCGCCTGCAGCGCTTGCGGGTCGGCAATGTGCAGGTGTCCGTCATAGGCGTGCAAACCCGCCGCCGTCACACCCGGGGTGCGACAAAGTTCGCGATACAGCTCAAAGGCGGAATCGTCAGGGGCGATCCCTGTGCGATGCATGCCCACGTCCAGGTCCAGATAGACCGGCAGCGTCACGCCTGCGGCAACGGCTGCCGCGCCCAGCGCACGCAAGATGCCGGCATCGTCCGTGATGGTGGCAAAGCGCACATGCGGGAATCGCTCCTTGAGGGTGAGCAGTCGCGCGATGTTCGGCCCGCTGGGCTGATGCGCGAGCAGTATGTCCTCACCGCCAGCAGCCGCAGTCATTTCCGCCTCGGCAATGGTGGCCACCTTGAACTTGCTGATGCCGGCGTCGAGCTTCATCTGCACCACCTGCGCCAGCTTGTGGGTCTTCACATGCGGACGCAATTGCTGCGGGCCGCCAGCCAGTTCCACCATGCGGGCGATGTTTCGACGGATACGGTCGGGGTAGACCAGCACCGTAGGGGTGGGGATTTCAGCAGCGTTGGAGAGGGCGTACCAATCGTTCATCACATGCTCACTTCTTTGATTTCATCGATTTCAAGGCGCTAAAGATATAGGCCGCAAGGCGCATTGACCAGACTTGAACGGCCGAGCCATGCTCCGACGGCGCAATTGACCTGAGGGGCATTGAATGGCAGGTTCCATCTGTGGTGCTTCCGTCAAATTGAAGGGCGCCTAGACAACCTGATTTGCGCAGCGATATTCGAAGCCGACTCACTCATCGTCAAGACTGTCATGATCAACTGGTCACTTGAGAGCGAAATATGAAGATCCAATACGATCAGACCGACGACATCCTTCATATTGTTTTTTCGGAAGCGCCCATCGTTAAGGACGTTCCACATAGATGGAACGTACACATCGGCTATTGCGCCGAAGGACTCGCCGAAATTACCGTGCTCGATGCGAAGGCGACGGGCCAGTAGCCGATCGAAAACGTCAAGGACCTCATGACGATCGTAGCCTAGACTGTCGGCTTTCGTTCCATCCACACATCTGCGTTGTCTTCATTCTCTCTAGGCCCGAACTGGTCGCGCGTTAACTGGGTCCTGACCGACGTCGACGACACCATCACCTTGCACGGCCGCCTGCCACCCGAGGCGCTGCGCGCGCTCGAGCAACTGCAAGAGGCCGGCATTGGTGTGGTGGCAGTGACGGGCGCCTGCGCGGGCTGGTGCGACCATATTGCGCACGCCTGGCCGGTGAACGCCGTGCTAGGCGAAAACGGCGCAATCGTGCTGGAAAAGCATAACGGTCGCATGACGCTCACCAGCGCGCGGCCTCTTGCCGAGGTTCGTGCCGATCAGGCCCGACTGCGCGTGCAGATCGAAGCAATGCTGCTCAACGAGCCTGACCTGACGCTCACCCTGGATCAGCCCTACCGTCTGTGCGAAGTGGCGATCGACATTGGGCAAAATCGTGAGCGTGTCGACCCGGAACGGGTGGCCGCGCTACTCGAACGCATTCATGCGCTGGGCGCGCACGCCACCGCCAGCTCGATCCATATCAATGCCTGGTACGGAGAACACTCCAAGCGGGCGACGGCGCTGCGCTATCTGTCGCAGCGCGGCCTGTCAGGCAGCGAGTTGCATCATCGCGTGGGCTGCATTGGCGATTCACCCAATGACCAGGCGCTCTTCGAAGCGCTGCCCTTATCGGTGGGCGTGGCCAACATCCGCAAATACTGGGATCGGTTGCAGCATCGACCCTCTGTGGTGACCGATCTTGAGGGGGGCTACGGGTTTGCGCAGTTTGCGCAAACACTCCTCGCTTTAAGACGCATCTGAACAGCCTGCGTCAGCCCGTTCAAGTCAAAGCGGAATCAGCACTACGGTGACTGGCCAAGGAATGCTGACTGACCTCACCGAGGGGGCCAGATTGAGCTTGTAACCCAAGGTCAACACCTCGGTTCCTCCGACCGGGTAAATGCGCGGAACCGGTGCCGATTGAGCATTGATCAGCACCGCCTTGCCTTTTTCCAGGCCGTCCACCTCGATGCTCTCCACATCAGGCGAGAGCATGAACTTGATCTGATAGCCGGCGCGCTCATTGGTGTAGATCGTCAGTCGCGACGCATTCCTGACGGTCACGGCCCTGCGGCTGAGATCAGATCGGGCCAGTGGCACCAGAGCCGGCGAGGAATTGCTCTGGATCTTGGCCACTGCACTCACGTTGGCCTGCACAGGCATGGGTTGCTGCATGGTGTGAGGCTGTGCGACAGCCAGCGTCATCATCGACCCCGTCATCACGGCAGCTGACAACCTGAGAGCCATGTGTAACCAATTCGCGATTTGCTTCATCAGTACGTCACCGTAATGGTCAGGGTATCGCTGTAGTTGCCTGCGGCTGCATTCAGTTGACCGGAGGGAATGCGTCCATACAACGTGAGGCTGGTGGAATTGGAACTGGTGGCTTTACCTGTTGGACTGTTGACCGTCACGCTCCTGGTCGCTGTTGAACCTGTGCCATCACCCCAAACGGTCGTGTAACTGGACTCCGTAAAGACGTTGTAATTCAAACTATTCGAACCGCTCTTCAACGTACGGGGAGAAAAGCTGGCAGCGCTGCCTGAACTGAGCGCAATCGAAGGATTCGGCGTTGCGGCGCCCGAGCCCGTGCCGTTGGAACATGTGACCGTTAGGGAGGCTGAATTATTGGACAGTGGCGTACTGCTCAACGGGTTGTAGGTGCCGAAACTCAAGCTCGCCGAATTGATGGAACAGGTGTAGTTATTCCAGGCCGCATGGGCGGGGTGCGCCACGCCCAGCAGCGCAAAGCCCAACGCACACTGCAGGCGAATCAAGGTCGCAAAAAATCGGCTGTCGGACAAACGGGTTCGCATCATCGCACCCCTTCCTTGCAAGTCAGTTTGCCCAAATCGGGCAGGGGATCATTACTCGGCGTAAACGGAAAATCGACCACGCAGCGTTTTCCGCCTACATCAATCTCCACCCGATTCTGAGGTTTCAATCCCACCAGATACAGGCGGCCACCTTCAGCCACATAAAACACTTCGCTATCGCCCGACAGGCGCGCGCTGGCACCCGCTTCAATGGGCACACCGGCTTCGTTCAGTGCAGTCATCTCGGCGCTCAGCACCCGTTGCACCGGGAACTCAAGCTCCACGCCGCTGCGGAACCATGGCACTGCTGGCAGTCGCAGAACATTGACCCTTGCATCCATCGGCAGGTCCTGCTCATCAATGCTGATCGAATTGTTCTGGTATGCAAGCAGGCGCGGCACGATGGCCACGCCATCCTTGTTGGTGCGCGCTACTTCCAGGTTGCCGTTATAAACCCGCACGCCCTCAAAGCCCGGCACACGCACCAGCGCAAAACTGTCGGTACTGCGACGGCTTGCAAATGAATAGCCGCCCATCGAGACAAAGCCGCCCTGGACGCCCACCCGCGCTGCGGCCTCACCGCCCGGCTGGGTGGCCACATCGAACGAGTAGGTGCCGACATTGTTCTGATAGCTGGCGCCCGCCTGCATGTTGTAGGCATCGTCTGCGCGCACGCGATAGCCCCAGCCTTCACCCAGAGGCAACGACTTCTGCAATGAAGTGGAGCCTGTCCAACGCGGCCCATCCGGGTTGGTGGTGCGCTGAACGGAGGTGGAGCTGTTGGTCAGGTCGCCCAGCGGAATGTTCAGAAACACCCCTACGCTGGTGGACCTGTCGCCCGTAAAAGAGCGCGTGATATTCAGCCCTGCGAAGGCCGATCGTCCGACCAGCACAGACCAGCCGAGATTGGCGAGCCTCACCGGTGCACGATCGGCTTCGCGATAGTCCTGCCTGATGTATCCGAGGTTCAGCGATCCGGCGCGCCCGAAGCTCACCCCCAATGCAGCATCTGCAAGAATGCGTGGAGAAGCCTGGCCAGGGTCGAGCCCCAACTGCCAGAACTCAGCGCTTGCGTATTGCACGCGAGCCGATGCGCCCAGAACACGACCTTGCCGAATGAACCCTAAGCCATACAAGGCACCGTTGCCGCGTTCACCGCCGCTTGCAGCCACGGAGGCATTGATGACGCCAATATCGCCCAACAGGAAAGCCGACCCGAGACCGAAGGCCCGGTTGCCGCGCTCGGACACTTCCGCATGCACTTCGCCCGTGAACCACGATGTAAAGCCTCGCCGCCAGGTGCCAGACCCGAACCGCGTGTCGTAGTCATTGCTTTCCAGGCCGTAATTGCGCCTGAGCCAGCCCGCTTCGAATGAATAGTCATTCAAGCCCTGGCGCAGCAGGTACGAACTGCCAAAGAAGGGCTGCTGGATGATCTGCTCGCGCCCCAGCATGTCGCGCACCACCACCTGCATCATGCCGGGCCCGGCAATGATCGGAATGTTGCCAATCGAGAACGGGCCTGCGGGTACCTGCTGCTGACTCACCAGCGAATTGTTGATGAAGACATCCACCGTGGAGGGCACTACGGCAGACCCGGCCACACTTTGCTGGGGCAGCAGAATGAGGCCCGGTTGGGTGGCGAAATTGGTGGCGTACTGAATGCCGCCAAATCGGACCACGCGACCCCAGCCCGCAGCGGCGCGGTTAATCGAATCGCCCAGACGAAAGCTTGCCATCTGCTCGGGCCGATCGTAGGTCCAGGTGCTGTCCAGGCGCACCACAGTGTTCAGGTCAGTCGTCTGGGATCGGGCCACCAGACTGGTGGTGCCCACACCCCAGGGGCTGAAGACGCCAGCCTCAAAAAATCCTGAACCACGCGTGACGCCGCCTGATCGCTCACCCACCAGGTCGTATCCCAGAAAGCCACCGAAGCCTGGCTTGACTGCGGCCGTGCGGCTCCCTGTGCCGGCCATGAGTTCCGAGGACTCAAAGGCCGTGGCAGGCAAAGTGAGGGCGACCGCAAGCTTGGGCTCATCCAGCGCAACCGTTGCGCCAGGCATGCTGCTCATGCGATGAAAGCCCATGCCGTCGACCATGCGCGCAGGGTTGGCTGGCACCTGCACGCGCCAGCTCTCCAGGTCCTTTGCCCCAAACAACAGAGTCCCATCTGCCTCGCGCAGCACCAGACGTGCATCGCCCTGCGGCACGCCATTCACTGAGACCTGCAGCAGCAGTTCCTCGAGTGCTGGCTTGGGCAACACCGTGGATGCCGGCACTGCCGCCGGCACCCGCGCGGATTGACCGTAAGCCGATCCTGCGACACCAAGCGCTGCGATGAGCGCTGCGGCGATCAGCGACTGCCTGAACTTGCGCTGCGCCAGTTCAGTGGCTGCGCTCACATGCAAAGGCGCTGACATGGCGCGCGCAGTCCACCCGGTCAACGTACAGCAAACTCTGCGTTGACATCGCCCGCATCGGAATATCCGGTGACCGTGAGGGACGACGCATCGAATGCGCGCCCTTCTTCGGGCTTGACGGTCCATTCCCGATACTGACCTGGCAGCAGATACGCGGGCGAGGTCTGGCGACCGACCACGGTGCCGGCTGCACTCAAACTCAGGTTGGCCACCTGGACGTGCATGTTGCCGCGGTTGTCTGCGCGCAATTTAAGATGGCCTTCAGGCGTACGCGAGCCGGTCCATTCGAGCTTGGGCTGAGGCGCGGCACGTGGTCGCACGAAGATGGGAACCGACAAGCGCAGGTTCATGGCTACGCCATTCGCCACCGAGCGCGGTACAACCGGGTTTTCGGTCATGAACACGCGATAGGCAATCTCGTTATTGGCGTCGGGGGCACGGCGCAAACCGATCCGCACAATTTGCGAAGCACCGGGTGCGAGCATGAAGACCGGCGGTGTCACGATCAACTCGCGGGTCTCCTCATGTTCGTCTGCGCCGTTCTGTTGCGACCAGCTCATGCCGCGCGCATCAATGCTGACCGGCTCGGCGCTGTCATTGGTGATGGTGAGCGAGCTGACCGGTCGTTGCGGCGACAGTTCGAGGCGCACCGGCGAGACAGTGAAACTGCCGGCCCAGGCCAACGCGGGGATCAGACTCGACAGCAGCGCCGTCGCAAACAGGGATCGGAGTGTCGTGAAAGTCATGCGCATACTCAATAGGTGACCGTGACGGTGATCAGATCGGAATAGTTTCCGGGTACTGCGTTGTTCTGCCCGGGCGGAATACGGCCGTAGACCGTGAACGTCACATCCGTACCCAGACCAGACCCCGTACCACTCAGCGTATCGACCGACGCCGTTTCGCCCCACACCGTAGTCCGCGCACTGCTGGTGTAGAGGTTGTAGTTCAGGGTGTTCGAGCCACTGATGAGCTTGCGCTGTGCAATGCTCGCGCCGGTGGTGGCGCCTTTGTTGAGCGACACCACAATCGGCGTGCCCCCGGTGCACCGCACCGTCAGTGTGGTGCTCGCATCATTCGGGGAAGCCAAGGCAGGGTTGTAGGTGCCGAAGGCCAGCGTATTGGTGCTCGGTGTCTGGCAGGAGGCCAAAACACTGGCTGTTGCGGATACGCTGGATGCAGTGTTGGTGGCGGCCTGCGCCGTGCCCGTACACAACACTGCCGCGAGCAAGGCCACACTGGAGCCAATCGGAATAACGAAAAGGGGGCGCTTCATGAGCCGCATCTTGTTCGGGCGGCGCTTGCTTGTGCAATCGCAGGTCGACAAGCGGCGCTGTTTGGAGACAGGCGTTCCGGCGCCAGGGCGGCGCCGTGAAACACCGCACAGATCAGTAGGTCACCGTGATGGTGATCGTGTCTGCATAGTTTCCCGGCTTGATATTGCTCTGACCGGCCGGGATGCGCCCGAAGACCGTAAACGACACGTCGGTCCCAAGCCCTGTGCCCGTTTCGCTCATCGTGTTGGTGCCCGCGGTTTCTCCCCAGACCAAGCTCCTGCCCGTAGCGGTGTAGAGGTTGTAGTTCAGAAACGTATCTGTGGTGCCGCTACCGAGCAGTCGCTGAGCAATGGTGCCCCCGGTTGTGGTGCCCTTATTGAGCGATACGACAATCGGCGTGCCTGACGTGCACCGCACTGTGAAAGTGGCCTGCGCATCGTTATCGGTTGCGGACGCTGGGTTGTAGTTGCCAAAGGAGAGCGCATTGGCGGATAGGGACTGACACTGAGAATCGACTGTGGCTGACACCGTGAAGGTGGCCGTGGTCGTAGCGGCCTGGCACAGGCCCGCGTACATCAACCCGGAAGCTAGAAAGACTGAAGTGCGCTGGAGGATCGTTTTCATGATGCAGTGGCCGCGTAGTGGATGGCTTGGTCTGTAACGACCGAAGCCGGACTCGTCCATTGTTGGATGGTCCCCCTGCCACTGACACTGCATTTGTCACGCCGCAGCTCGCGCCGAGCCTGGCGGGCGTGATTCAGTTCTCGATTGACACTACAAAAACGAACAAACCACCGACTAGCGGCTTTCGGGCGCCGACGGCTGGTCGCTCAAGCGACCCATCAGTATTTGATCGTGACCAGTACGGTGTCGCTGTAGGCACCCGGCGCAGCCGAGCGCTGCACCGGCACGCGGCCATAGACCGTGCGCACCACGTCGGTCGCCAGTCCTGCACCGACTGCAGTCACGGTATTGCCGGTTCCGCCCACGGCATCGCCCCACAGGCTGGTGCGCGCGCTATTGGAATAAAGCGCGTAATCCAGCGTGCCTGCGTTGGAGCTCATCTTGCGTGCAGTCACGGCCGTGCCATTCACACCCTTACTGAGAAGAATTTCCACCGGTGAGGTGCGTGTACACCGTACCGAGATATCGGCGCTGGCATCTTTACCCAGGTCAGGCTGCAGATCGCCAAAGAGCATGCTGCCCACAGAGGCGCTCTTACAGAAATGCACAGCTGTGGCGCTGACTTGCATTTGGGTCTGCACGCTGCCGGTACCGGAGGTGGTGGCCTGAGCGGGCAGGGCTGCCAAAGCCAGCAACGCCGACATAGAAGGCAGCAGTGCAGCGCGAACCGAATAGTTAGTCATGATGATTTGCCTGAGCCTGAGAAGGAACGCTCGCAACTGATGTTGCAAAACGCACATCGATCGTACGAACGAATGCACAGTCAGAGCGTGACAAATATCACGAAATGCTTAGGTCAGGCGTTGCCTCTAGGGCGCGCGGATGGGCTGCACGACAGGCGGCAGAAAGTCTAGCGGGGGATGACGCTGCGCTCGAATGGTCGCCATGTTCGAAGCGACCGCTTAGATGCGCCTAACGACGCATGGTCCATGACGGATCACGTGGGACGGGGGGACATAAGGCTTGGCGTGCAGACGGGGCTTGAATCGCAGCCCCATCAGGCAATCTCTTCGCGCCACAAGCTAAAAGGCCAATCTGAAAAAATAAATCGCCCGCGTGGGCCAATCCCGATAAGTCGGGTGGCCGGGCGGGCGACGGGTACTGCGGGTCGGGACTCGAAAGCCCCGGGATGGATCAGTAGTTGATCGTGACCAGAACGGTGTCGGTGTACGAGCCGGGCACAGCACCTTCCTGGACGGGGATCCGACCGTAGACCGTATTCTCCACTGCCGTGCCCAGCCCAGCGCCCGAGCCCGTCACGGTGTTGCCAGCGCTGCCTGTAGTGCTGCCCCAATTCACCGTGCGCGTGCTGTCTGAGTACAGGTTGTAGTCGATGGTGTTGCTGCCGCCATCGCTCATCTTGCGCGCGCCACTCGCCGAACCGCCGTTCGCGCCGGCGCCGAGCAGGATTTCGATCGGGGAGGTGCTCGTGCACTTGACGGAAACTGTCGAGGTGGTGTCTTTAGCGGTATCTGCCTGGAAATCGCCAAACGAGAGGTTGCTTGCCGACTGTGCCTTGCAGAAGTGCACCACCGATGCGCTCACAGCCATGTTCGTTGTCACGTTGCCAGTGCCCGAGGGCGCAGCATAAGGGGCAGCCATCGCCACGCCGGAACCAATCACAGCCACCGCAGCAGCCACCGATTTGATGAGGGTCAGTTTTTTCATGATGTGTGTCCTAAGGTCTAAAGAGTTAAGTTCAAAGGGTTGTGTTCCATAACTGCCGGCAGCCGCCTGAAGCACCACACTGAGATCACTGCAACTCAGGACAGCGCTGCCTTGGAATGAACTCTAAGGACGTCGCTTAGACCGATCTGTGCAAGACCGCACACTTCACTGTTTGGAAGAAGATTTTTTCCCCATCTGGACACGATCTTCCGAGTCTCGCCACAGTCCGGCAATGAGTTGCCGACAAACGGCAGCCCGATGAGCGCAAACGGCGTGAACTAGTGCACGTCGGGCGATTTTCCATGGGCAAATAGAGCCGTCGCACGCCGAAGACGCTCTGATTCAATGGTTCGTGGCGAAAAAGTATTGCTCAGGAAGACTTAGGACCCCATCGGGTCAGCTTCACGAACAAAGCTGTAGTCACACCATAGAGCGCCATGGCTGCGCCGACCAGTGCAAACAGTTGCCAGGGCGGCGCCTGCATCGAGGAAAGCCATGCGCCCACCCCAGCCACCAGCAGCAGCCGCACACTTGCAGCCAGGACCGGCCCCAGGATGCGACCAGAGCCTTGCGAGGCGAAATACAGGGTCAACCCCATGCCGAAAAAGCCAAAGGCTGGACCTGCCCAGCGCAGATACTGGGCCGCATAGTCCAGCACCACCGGATCGCTGCTGAAGAAATGCGACCACGCACCGGGGAACACAGCGACCAGTAAGCCCAGGCTGCCCAGGTTGATGGCCGACAGCACGCCAGCTGTCCAGGCCACCTTGCGCGCCCGGGCCACGTCGCCTGCGCCAATGGCCATACCAACCATGGGCACCGACGCCACGCCAATGCCAAACGCAATCGGGATCAGCATGAACTCCAGGCGCTGACCGATGCCATAACCTGCGAGCGGTGCCACACCCAGCGGCGCGATCAGCCCGGTAAAAATCAATACCGTCAGTACCGACTGGATGGGCGAGAGACACGCCAGCGCGCCGACCTTCAGGATGTCGAAGAACATGTCGCGCTGCGGCGTGAAGCCCGCGAACGACAGCCGCACCCGGGCACGCCCACTGAAAAGCCACCACAACAAAAACGCCACGCCCAGAGCACTTGAAATGACCTGGCCAAGTGCCACCCCAGGCATCCCCCACTTCGGGAACGGACCCAACCCCAGGCCCAGGCCACCGCCCAGCACAATTTGCAGCAAGGCCGCGACCACCAGCGTGGACGAAGGCGTGCGCATATCGCCTGTGCCGCGCAAAATGGACGCGAGCGTGTTGAGCAGCCAGATCAGCCAGGCGCCCGAGAACAGCACCGTGGCATAGCGCCCTGCCTGCACCAGCACCTCGCCTCGACCGCCCAGCAGTTCAAAGAGCGCAGGCCCGAACACCAGGAACAGCACAGATGTAAGCGCCCCTGCCGCGGCGCCGATACACAGCGCATGCAAGGACAGCGTACGTGCGCGGGGAAAGTCTTGAGCACCGATGGCGCGGCTGACCGCCGACGACACACCGCCGCCCATGGCGCCCGCCGACATCATGCCCACCAGCATCACGAACGGAAACACCAACGCCATGGCTGCCAGCGGGGCTGTGCCCAGGATGCCGACATAGCGGGTTTCGGCAATGCCTACCAGCACGGACACCAACATGGAGAGCATGTTGGGCAGTGCCAGCCGAAGCAGCGTGGGCACAATCGGCCCGCTGACCAGCAGGGCAGACGCAGGCGGCTTAGGCGATGGAGGTTTCATAGTTGCATCTGCAATGGTTGCAGTTACAATCTACGCTGATCTGCGCTGCAACACCAGTCTGCGCATCAACTCGTGGAACCACGCCATGGCCGATCCCACATCCAGCACGCCCCGAGGCTGTACCCACTACAAGCTGCGACAACTCCAGCGCGCAGTGGGTCGCCACTACGACGCCGAGCTGGCTCACGCCGGGCTCAAGGGCACGCAGTACTCGCTGCTGTCCTCCGTGGTAACGATGGCCCCGGTGCAACCCGCCGAACTGGCGCGCAGCATGGGCATGGATGCCTCGACCCTCACGCGCAACCTGCGCGTGCTGATCGACGAAGGCTGGATCGTGCAAGGCCCTGGCAAGGATGCGCGCAGCCGGCTGGTGGAGGTTACTGCAGCAGGCCGTGCGAAGCACAAGGAAGCACAACGTTACTGGAAGCGGGCGCAGCTGGCGCTGAACCAGCGACTGGGCATTGACAGCGTGGTCGCGCTCCATGGTCTGATTGATCACGGGCTCGCGTTGCTTACTGACTCTGCCAACGAAACCGAGACTCAGGAATGAGTCTGAACGCTTTGCACTCCGCCGATCATATGAAAAACGACCTTCGCTGGCACAAGACCGCCTGCAACCTGTGTTACATCAATTGCGGGGTGGAGGTTGGCGTGGCGGGCGAAGGTGCGCAGGCCCGCATCGTGCGTGTGCGCGGCGACAAAGCCAGCCCGAAATCGCATGGCTATCTGTGCAACAAGGCGCAGGGCATTCCAGGTTATGTGCATCACAAGGACCGGCTGACCACGCCGCTTCGCAAGCGCGCCGACGGCACCCACGAGGCCATCGATTGGGACACGGCCGTTGCCGAAATTGCTCAACGCCTGGGCCGCATCCGCGATGTGCATGGCGGCCGGTCTCTGGCCCTCTATGGCGGTGGCGGTCAGGGCAACCATGCGGGCGGCGCCTATGCCAACGCGCTGATGCGCGGGCTGGGGTCGCGCAATGTGTTCAACGCGCTCTCCCAAGAAAAGACCGGCGACTTCTGGGTGAACGGGCATCTGTTTGGCTCGCAAACCTGTCATACCGCAGAAGATGTAGAACACTGCGACCTGCTGCTGGTCATCGGCGCCAACCCCTGGCTTGCACACGGTTTTCCGAATGCACGCGACCACCTGAACGCGATCCGTAAGGATCCGAGCCGCTCGCTGGTGGTGATTGACCCGCGACGGACCGAAACCGCCGAAGTGGCCGACGTGCATTTGGCCGTGCGCCCCGGCACCGATGCCTTTTTGATGGGTGCCTTGCTTGCCTTACTGATGCAGCGCGGCGGCTTCAACGACGCGTTCATTGCGCAGCACACGAGTGGCATCGACGCCATCCGGCAGGCACTGGAAGCTGTTCCGATTGAGCGCTGGGCGCAACGCGCGGATGTGACACTCGTGCAGCTCGAAGATCTGGCGGCGCGCATCATGCGTGCGCGCAGCATGGTGATTCGCGTGGAACTGGGCCTGCAGCAGGGCGTGCACTCCACCCTCAATTCGTACCTGGAAAAACTGCTGTTCCTGACCACAGGTCATTTCGGGCGTCCAGGCACCAACACGCTGCACAGTTGGCTGCAACCGTTGTGGGGCAATGCCCGCGGCCAGCGCTTCGAGCCCACCGGCACCGAGGTGATTGCGGGCCTGCTGCCACCGAACGTGTTTCCGGACGCGGTTCTGAGCGCACATCCCGATCGCCTGCGCGCGGTTTGGGTGGACAGCAGCAACCCGGTCAATACGGCCGCCGACACCGGCCGGGTGATCGAGGCCCTGCGCGCGCTGGAACTGCTGGTGGTCGTCGATGTGGCCTACACCGAAACCGCTGCACTGGCGGACTATGTGCTGCCCGCTTCCTCGCAATACGAGAAGTGCGAATACACGCTCTTCAACTTCGAGGCGCCCACCAATTACTTCCATGTGCGTGCGCCAGTGCTGGAACCGCTCGCCGGCTCATTGCCCGAGCCCCAGATCTATCAGCGGCTGGCACAGGCCATGGGCCTGATGCCCCCGGCAGACGCCATGCGCCGCTTAAGCGAAGCGGGCAGAGAGGGCATCGATGCGTTTGCGCATGCGTTTGCAGAAGTCGCGCCGCAGTATCCTGAGGCCGGCCCCGTCATGCCCCTGGTGCTGTATGCCACGCTAGGCTCGTCGCTGCCCGATGGCACGGCTGCGGCTGCGCCACTTTGGGGTGCTGCGCAGCGCGTAGCCAAGACGCAAGGCGAGGCAGTGAGGCGCGCCCTGGGCGCAGACGCAAGCCTGTCTCCAGCCGCACTGGGTAAGACCCTCTTTGAGCAACTTGTGTCGGCGCGGTCGGGTCTGGCCTTCTCCTCGCACACCGACCCCTGGTCGCTGGTCGAGCACGCGGACGGGCGCATCCGCCTTGAGGTGCCGGTGCTCCTTGAGTCACTCGCTGCGCTGGAGCAGCTGCACCCGGTGCCCGATGCGCAGTGGCCCTTCGTGCTGTCAGCGGGACAGCGCCGCTTGCAGAACGCGAATCAGATCTTTCGCGATCCGTCGTTCCGACGCAGTGACCCGGATGGTGCCCTGCGGATCCACCCCGACGACCTGAGCGCGCTGGGCGCAGCCGAAGGCGACTGGATGGTGGTGGAATCAGCCCGCGGTCGGCTGGTGGTGCGCAGCAAACACGATCAAGGCTTGCGTCGCGGCTATGTAGTACTGCCTCACGGCTATGGCCAGGCCTATCCCAATGCGCAAGGCGTGCGCGTCACCGCAGGCCCGCAAATCAATCTGCTGACCGACAGTGCCTGGCGTGACCCGATTGCCGGCACGCCGTATCACAAGCATGTGCCGGTCCGGATCGTGCAGGCGAGTGCTCAGCAGGCTGCGCAGGCTGAAGAGCAGTCCCAGCAAGTCAGGCAGACCACGACTGCGTGATCAGCAGTCCCTGCTCGCAGCCTCAGGATCGGGGCAGGCGCGGCCAGTCTCTGGGTCGCAGGTGTCGGGTGGGCATCAAGGCGCCCCGTCATGGCTCTTTCGATCGGCTCGGGTACGATAGAACGGATTCGCCGGCCGTCCGGCGCACCTTTTTGCGATTCGTACAGCCTTGAACACCTCGCCCGACCGCCTTGAAGGTGCCCCCAACTTCCGCTCGGTGGCTGCCTTGCCGGCGGCTGACGGGCTGCATGTTCAACCACTGAAACTATTTCGCTCCGACGCGCTGCATAAGCTCACGCCTGCCGATGTGGATCGCCTGGCCGCCCTGCGCATTGGCACGGTGCTCGATCTGCGGCGCGAAGACGAGCGTAACTGGGCACCCAGCCGCTGGCCCGAGCAAATACAGCCGGTCATCCGGTTTTTCGATGCCTCGCCCGAACTGGAAGTGGTGCAGGCCGGCGGGTGGCGCAATGCGATCGAGCAGCCTGATTTCGACGTGACCCAATCCCGCGCCTGGATGACCGAGACCTACGCACGCATGCCCAGGGCCCTGGCACCCGCGGTGCGTGATGCGCTCATGACCTTGTCGAACCCCGACCCCGACGCTGCACGCATGCTGGTGCATTGCACGGCAGGCAAGGACCGGACGGGCTTTGTCTGTGCCATGGTGCTGGCCGCGCTGGAGGTGCCACAGGAGGCAATCCTGGAGGACTACCTGGAGAGCAGCCGGCGCAAACCTCCGGAAGCACTGGCGCGCTCTTTGCTGGATTACCACCGCATTCCGATCGACACACGCACCCTCAGGGCGCTGACTCAGATTGCGGCGGTCCGCGAGGACTATCTGGCAACCGCGCTCACAACCGCTCGCGAACAGTTCGGGTCAGTCAACGCCTACCTCGCCTATTGCGGTCTGGACGCAAACCGGCGCACGGCGCTGCAGCACGCCCTGCTGGCCTGAGACCAATCAGGCGCGCCAGTCGAGTTTCGACTCGATCAGCCGCTGCATGAAGGTATCGCAGGCGGCCAGCTGATCCAGAGACACGAATTCATCGGGGCGATGGGCGTCATCGATGCTGCCCGGCCCAATGATGACCGTGGGAATGCCCGCCTGCGAAAAGATGCCGGCTTCGGTGCCGAAGGTGACCTTGCCTGCGCCCTTCGTGCGAGCCAGCCGGCGCGCATACGAGACGATGGGTGCAGTGTCTTCCACCACGAAGGCTGGCACGCCCGCCAGGAACTCCACTTCGCAGCCGGTTTCGGGGGATTCGCGCTTCATCTGAGCATCGAGCTGTGCTGCAAAGGCGCGGATCTCGGCGTGAAGCGCATCGAATGAAGTGCCGGGCATGGTGCGCAGATCGACCGTCAACTCACACTGATTGGGCACGATGTTCTGGGCTGTGCCGCCCGAGATGGTGGTGGTCTGAATGGTGCTGAAAGGCACAGGGAAACCTTCGTCACGTTGCTCTTCGCGCCTGAAGCGACCCGCCACGTCGCGCATGAAGACCACCAGTTGCGCCGCGTATTCCACGGCGTTCACACCATGGGTGGGCATGGCCGAATGGGCTTCGCGGCCACGAAAGCAGCAACGCAGCCGCCAGGTGCCCTTGTGCGACACGATGGGGGTCATGAGGGTGGGCTCGCCCACGATGCACCCGGCTGGCTGAATGCCGGCTTCCTGCAGGTCCTTGATGAGCTCGTGCACCCCGAAGCAGCCGGTTTCTTCATCGTAGGTAAAGGCGAAGTGCACGGCACTGGGCAGATTGGCCTGCAAAATGGCTGGGGCAGCTGCAATCGCGCTGGCAATGTAGCCCTTCATGTCTGCAGTGCCGCGCCCGAAGAGCTTGCCGTCGCGCTCGGTGAGCGTGAAGGGATCGCTGTGCCAATCCTGACCGTCCACCGGCACCACATCGGTGTGGCCCGACAGCACGATGCCGGGCGCGCGCCCATCACCCAGGGTGGCAAACAGATTGGCCTTGCGCCGGTCGGCATCCCAGGTCAGCCTTGAGGCCACGCCGAGCCCCTTGAGCTCGTCGCGTACCCATTCGATCAGCCCCAGATTGGAATTGCGGCTGACGGTATCGAAGCCCACCAGCGTGCGCAGAATGTCGAGCGTGCGAGCACTGGGGCGGGCTGTGTGCGAGGGCGCAGTCGCGGCGTTGGGGGCGAAACCGGGGACAGACTCGATCAGGGCCATGGCAGCTCGGATTGCGAAACGAAGACCCGTTGAGCTTACCGCAGCCTGAGCACGGGCACCGCCAGACCGCGTGCGCTTCGGGTCTAATGGCAAGGTCTTCACCTTGCAGGAAGCGCGCTTGATGCCTACACCCCGCCTCACATTCCTGGGTGCTGCCGGTACCGTAACTGGATCCAAGTACCTGCTGGAGTCCGCTGGCCGAAGGCTGCTGATCGATTGCGGCCTCTTTCAGGGCATGAAGGCCCTGCGCACGATGAACTGGGAACAGTTGCCGATTGATCCGGCCAGTATCGACGCGGTGCTGCTCACCCATGCCCATATCGATCACTCCGGGTACTTGCCTGCGCTGATTCGTGACGGCTTCAAGGGCCCGGTGTGGTGCACCTCAGCCACGGCGGAGCTGTGCCGGTTATTGCTTCCCGACAGCGGCCGATTGCAGGAAGAAGATGCCGCCTATGCCAATCGCAAGGGCTATTCGAAACACCATCCGGCGTTGCCCTTGTACAACGAGGCCGATGCCGAGCGCGCGCTGCAGCACATTCGCATCCTGCGATTCGATGAGCCCAAAGACCTCGGCCATGGGATGAGCGCAACGTTCTCGCATGCCGGACACATCCTGGGCGCTTCAAGCGTGCGGGTAGTCTTGGGCGAAGGGCAACCCTCGGTGCTGTTCTCGGGCGATCTGGGGCGCTATGACGATCTGCTGATGCGCGACCCGAACGATGCGCCAGCCGCCGATTTCCTGGTGATGGAAAGCACCTATGGGGACCGGCTGCACGGCGACGATGACCCCACCGACGAACTGGCACAGGCCATCAGCCGCACCATGGCGCGCGGCGGCAGCGTGATCATCCCGGCCTTTGCAGTGGGCCGCGCGCAGCTGCTGCTGCATGTCATCGCGCAACTGAAAGCGCGCAGCGCCATCCCTGATGTGCCGGTGTTTCTGAACAGCCCCATGGCGGTAGATACGACTGCGCTGTATCGCCGTTTTGCCCGCGGCCATCGTCTGGACGATGTGAAGCTTGCGGCCATGGCGGGCGTTGCGCGCATGGTGCGCTCGGTGGAAGAGTCGAAGGCCCTGAACCGCAACCGGATGCCCTCGGTGATCGTCTCGGCCAGCGGCATGGCTACGGGCGGACGGGTGCTGCATCACCTTGCAGCACTGGGGCCCGATGCGCGCAATACGATCATCCTGGTGGGGTATCAGTCGCCCGGCACACGGGGCGCCGATCTGCAGGCCGGCAAGCGCACGCTGCGCATGTTTGGCGGCGATGTCGATATTCGCGCGGAGGTGGTCTCCATTTCGGGGCTGTCGGCGCATGGCGATGCCGACGACCTGATGCATTGGGCCAAGAGCATGCCGGGCAAGCCACGGCGGACCTTTCTCGTTCACGGCGAACCGCCTGCGCAGCAGGTGTTCGCTGCGCGTCTGAAGGACGCGCTCGGCTGGCAGGTGGACATTCCTCAACGAGGCAGCAGCGTGGAGTTGGCAGCATGACAGGCAGTGAACAAATTTCGAGCAGCGATGAGTCGATGATGAGCGTGCGTGCTGCGATCAACCGATCGCGCAGACGGGGCCTGCATGCAGCCGGCGTGGCTGCAGCGTCACTTCTCCTGCCCACGCCGGTGCGAGCCGACTGGAAACCGACCCGCCAAATCACCTGGACACTGGGCGTATCGCCCGGTGGATCCGTGGATCTGTATGCACGCACCATGGCTCGCACGTTGGAATCCATGGGGCTGCTCAACGGTCAGTCCATCGTCGTGGAAAACAAGCCCGGCGCAGCAGGCCTGTTGGCCTTGCAGACGCTCATGCGCAACCGGGGCGATGCGCACTGGCTGGGTACGTTTCACACCGGTAGCATTGCAGCGGCAGCAGGCGGCGCCTTGAAAGCGGATGTGCGTGATTTTCCGCCAGTGGCCACGCTGGTCGAGGAAAGCACCTTCGTGGTGGTCGGTGCGCAGTCGCGTTTCAAGCGCTCCAAAGACCTGGTGGACGTGCTCAAGCAGGACCCGGGTGTACTGCGCATCGGGGTGGCCTCGGCCCCGGGGTCAAGCACCCATCTGGCCATTGCCAAGCCCCTGCGCGTGGCCGGCGTCGATGTGCGGGGCCTGACCATCGTGCCCTTTCGGTCGTCGGCCGACTCCATGGCGGCCCTGGTGGGCGAGCATATCGATGTGGTGTCGGCCACCGCCCCGGGGATCCAACCCCACCGCGAGAAGGTGCGTGCGCTGGCCGTTGTGAGCCCGCAAAGGGCCTCAGGCGGCTGGTTTGCATCGGTCCCCACCTGGCGCGAGCAGGGCGTGGCAGCCGACTACGTGTCGTACAACGGCGTCTGCCTGCCCCAGACCGTGGGTGTGGATCAGATCCGCTTCTGGGAAGATGCGCTGCGCAAGGTGTCGGATTCTGCGGGCTGGCAGGAGCTGGTGGTGAAATCGGGCAACCGTGCTGCCTTTCGCGGGTATGTGGATGCGAAGCGCTATCTGGACCGCGAATGGGCCGATACGCTGACGCTACTGGGCGACCTGGGCCTGCCGCGCGTATCCTCGAGTTGAACATTCACAAGGAGACACTCATGCTGGCAGGCAGCCTCGAAATGCGCACCAAGGGTCCACGAATCCGCCACGTGATGGAAGCGGGAGCCCCTTACGAGACCATCCAGGTGGAACCGCTCACGCCCGTGATCGGTGCTGAAATCAGCGGCGTGGATCTGGCGGCACCGACTGCGCGCCAGTTGGAAGAAATTGAACGCGCGCTGGTGACGCACTGCGTGGTCTTTTTTCGGGACCAGCACATGACCCCTGCGCAGCATCTTGATTTCGGCCGGCAATTCGGGCCGCTGCATCTGCACCCTGCGGCACCGCACGAGCCGGATCTGCCTGAACTCATGATCATCACCGCAGACAAGGACAGCCCGCGTGCTAATGGCGAGGGCTGGCACTCGGATGTGTCGTGCGATGAAGAGCCCCCGTTGGGCAGCATCCTGTACATCAAGGAATGCCCGCCTCAGGGCGGCGACACCTTGTTTGCCAATATGTTCGCGGCTTACGAGGCGCTGTCAGAGCGCATGAAGGCCTATCTGGATGGCTTGCAGGCCGTGCATGATGGCGAGCGCAACTACCGAGGCACCTACGCTAACTTCGGGGTGCAGGACAAGCCGGTGTACCCCCGCGCGTTGCATCCGGTGGTGCGCACACACCCGGTGAGCGGCAAGAAGGCGCTCTTCGTGAACCGCGGATTCACCCGCAGCATCCAGGGCATACCGGCCGACGAGAGCGACGCCATCCTGGCCTACCTCTTCGAGCACGCGGCTAACCCGCTCTTTCAGTGCCGCTTCCGTTGGCAACCCAACAGCGTGGCGTTCTGGGACAACCGCAGCGCGCAGCACCGCGCCATGTGGGACTACTGGCCCCAGCGCCGCTATGGCAACCGGGTGACGGTCAAGGGCGACCGCCCCCGCTGAAGGTGCGCACGCGGCCTCAAGAGGCCGCTGCGCTCACCTCATCGGACTGCTCGATTACAAAGTCTGATGGATCGAAGGTCTTCGTCATGGCCCAGTAATCGAGCAGGCGCCACGGCGAGGTGACCGTGAGGCGGTTGCGGTCATTCTTGTACCAGCTCTTAACGCCCGGGTGGGTCCAGACCATCTGACGGGCTTTATCCTCGAGCTGTTCGTTGTAACGGTCGTGCACATCGGTGCGCACTTCGAGCGCAGGCAGATCGCGCTCGATCATCTCGCGCAGGGCCTGCATGATGTAACGCACCTGGCACTCGGTGTGAAAGATGATCGAACCACCATGGGCCAGATTCGTGTTCGGCCCATAGAGCATGAAGAGGTTCGGATAGTTGGGCGCGGTCATGCCCAGGTAGGCGTGGGGATCGTCGTCACCCCAGTCTTCGCGGATGGTGTGCCCGTTGCGCCCCCGAATGTCCATAGGCCACAGCATGCGCGAGGCCTCGAAGCCGGTCGCCAGGATGATGGCGTCGACTTCATGCACCGTCCCGTCTTTCATCTCAATGGCATGCTCGGTGACCCGCGCGATCGGGTCGGTCTCGAGCGTGACATTGGGTCGCGTGAGCATGCGATACCAGTGGTTGTCGCGCAGCATGCGCTTGCCGTACGGCGGATAGCTGGGAATGACCTTGGCCAGCAGCGCTTCGTCGCCGCCAAGTTCCTTGCGCACATGGTCAATGATGAGCTGGCGCACGCCATGGTTCTGCTCATTGAGGGAAATATCCGGACTGCTCCAGGACGGATCCTTGTGCAGCGAAGCGTGAAACCCGTCGGAGCTGCCCCAGAACAGTTGAAAGCGCAGCCAGTTGGAGTAATAGGGCAACCGCGCGAGCGACCAGTTGTGACCGGGCTCAACCTCCAGGTGATAGTTGGGGTTGTAGAACGACCAGTGCGGCGAGCGCTGAAAGACACGCAGGTGGGCCACCCCAGGCGCAATCGAGGGGCCGGTCTGCATGGCACTGGCGCCTGTGCCGATCATGGCGACGCGCTTTCCGGCCAGATCGACGGCAGGGTCCCACTGCGCAGTGTGCAGGCAGGGGCCTTTGAAATCAGCCAGGCCCGGGATCTTCGGCACGGCAGGCCGATTGAGCTGGCCCACTGCAGTGATGAGCGACTGGCATGTGATCTCGCCTGACGCCGAAGCGCCGGCGTGGTGCCAGCGCACACGCCATACGCGTGCAGCCTCGTCCCATTGCGCTGTGTCGACTTCCACACCGAAACGGATATGCGGCCGCAGGTCATAGGTGCGCACCACATCGTGGATGTAGGCAAGGATTTCGTCGCGCCGCGAAAAATGCCGGGTCCAGTGGTTGTTAACGTAAAACGAGTACGAGTAGAAATGATTGGGTGTATCGACGGCACAGCCCGGATAGCGGTTTTCCAGCCAGGTGCCACCCACGTCGGGGTTCTTCTCCAGCACCTCGAAAGGAATGCCCAACTGCTTCAGACGAATGGCTGCGCACAGACCACCAAAGCCCGCGCCGATCACCACCACCTTGAACGCTTTCGAGGCTGCGGGCGCAACCGGAGAATGCCACTGCACGGCACGCAGGTCGGTCTGACCGAAGCTCATTTCCTCAAGTAGCAACGGGATGTATTCCGCAGGCACGGGCTGACCCACGCCCGCACTCATCATCTTTTGCAGCAGCTCGGCAGACGGCATGGGCGGCGCATGACGGCCTTCTTGCGCATACGCCTTGAGGGTATCGACCAGCTGATCGCGCACGGCTTGCTTGAGGTCTTCAGGCACCGTTTGCATGAAACTCCAGGGGCCCTGGATGTGCGGGGCGACTTGCTCCATCAGATCGGTACGCCCGCTCAGGTGCACCAGCACCATCAGCAAGGGGGCAATGTCGCTCTGAGCGAGCGCACGCCGCAGCGCGGCTTCATCGGCTACCGCGTCGCGAACGGCTTGTCTGAATTCGGGTGTCTTCATGTCAGGTTCCGATGAGGCCGCCATCGCGCTTGCGAATGACCACCGTGGCTGAGCGCGGCCGCCCGCCGTCGGGCCATTTGGAAAAACGGGTCACAGCGGCTGGGTCGGAGCGCTCACTGGGAGTCTCGCCTGGATGCTGGATGTTGATGAACAGTGTGCGCAGGTCAGGGGTTGAAGTGATACCGGTGATTTCGCAGTTGACGGGGCCCACCAGAAACCGCCTGACTTCACCGGTCACCACATCGGCCGCGAGCATCGCGTTATTACCCACGCGGGCGTAATCGCCCTTGTTCATCGCGCTGGCTGCCATATCAGTTTGAATCCAGAGCGTACCGCGATCATCGAACCACAGGCCATCGGGACTGGCGAACAGGTCGCCACGAATAGTGCCTTGAGCCTCGGGCCGCTCATTGGACGGGTCGCCCGCCAGCACAAAATGATTCCAGGTGAATGCCGTGGCGTCGAAGTCACCGCTTTCCTTCCACCGGATGATGTGGCCCATGGTGTTCCTAGCCCGTGGGTTGGCTGCATCTGCTGCAGGAAAGCCCGCCCGCCCGCGATCGGAATTATTGGTCAGCGTGCAGTAGACTTCTCCGCTCTTCGGATCGACGGCGATCCATTCCGGACGGTCCATCTTTGTGCCTCCGGCCAGGTCTGAGGCCTGACGCGACTTCACCAGCAACTCGCCCTGATCGGCAAAGCCGGCCTGGGGCGTCAGGCCATTTTTGCCAGCCGTCAGTTCCACCCAGCTGCCGGTGCCATCGGCATTGAAACGCGCAACATAGAGCGTGCCGTGATCCAGCAGGCTCCGGTTGGCGGCATAGCCACCAGGCTGCATGCGATCACGGCTGACGAACTTGGTGATGTACTCGAAGCGGGCGTCTTCGCCCATGTAGGCCACGACCCGACCATCGCGCGTCAGCGTGGTGGTGGCGCACTCGTGTGCACCACGCCCCATGGCCGTGTGCTTGACCGGCGTCATGGTGGGATCGGTGGGATCGATCTCGACGATCCAGCCGAATCGATTGGATTCGTTAGGCTGTCGGTTGGCATCGAAGCGCGGCTCATGTTCGTGCCAGCGATAACCACGGCCACCCTTGCGCAGTCCCCAGCGGGTCTGATGCGCATCCGGTTTGTCGGGGCCATTGAAATAGAAAATAAAATTTTCCTCGCTGGTGAGGAACGTTCCCCAGGGAGTCGGGCCAGCCGCGCAATTGTTGAGCGTGCCCAGGACCCGTGTGCCGGTGGGATCATCGCTGGTGCGCATCAGGGCATGACCTGCGGCAGGCCCAGTGATCTGCATCGGCGTGGCCGTCGTGATGCGTCGCGCAAGCGGGGAAGGACGAACCATGTCCCAGCCGCCGTCAGACTGCTGCGCCACCTCGACGATACTTACACCATGGCCGGCGATGGACTTAGCCACTTTTTCAGCGGTCCATGTCTTGATGCCATCGGTATGCAGCAGTCCGTCGTCGGTGTATTCATGGTTGATGGCCAGCACGCCGCGACGGCTGCCATCGATTGGGAAATACGTCATTCCGTCGTGGTGCATACCGATTTGCACGGTCTGGTCCGCGGCAGAGTTGGAAGCATCATCCCTGAAGGCGGGCATGTTTCCAGGCACGCCCACCGGTTCGCCCCATTTGCACATGGCTGTGGCGATGTACCCCTCAGGCACGACAATCGTGTCGGCCACACTGGCAGCAATCCCTTTGAACCCGATCTGCGGACCCGATACGGCTGTCATGCCCGGCAACGCCGCCTGAGGCCCCACGCAACCGGCCACGAGCGGTGCGAGCAATCCGCTCACTGCGGCAGACAGGCCGCCTCGCACCACAATACGCCGCGCCGGGTCGGAGATCTCGTGAATCGTCGGATTGGAAGACCGATTGGAGTCTTCCATTGAGGAGAAATCCTTGGCCATGCCGCGCTCCCTGTCAGTGTTGGCTGCTGTTCAAGCACCGAATTATCGCGTGGCTGCGCAAGCGGTTCTTTACATTTCAGCGAAAAAACAGCGTGGCCAGCCCGAGAAAAATGAAAAAACCCATGCTGTCGGTGGTGAAGGTGAGCAGGACTGACGACCCCAGGGCGGGGTCCCGGTCGAGCTTTTGCAGCGCCATGGGCACGGCCATGGCAATCATGGCCGCCAGCAGCATGTTGAGCACCATGGCGAGCATCATGGTCAGACCCAGCGTCAGACCCTGCCCTGAGTCGGAATACAGCCACCAGGCAAACGCGCCGGCAATGCCACCCCAGACCGCGCCATTGAGCAAGGCAATGACCAGTTCCTTGCGCACCAGCCGGATGGCGTTGCTGGTGGTCACCTGACCCAGCGCCAGAGATCGGATGAAGAGCGTCATGGTCTGATTGCCGGAGTTGCCCGCGATGCCGGCCACGATCGGCATCAGCGCGGCCAGTGCCACCACTTTCTCAATCGTGCCTTCAAACGCCCCGATGACCCGCGAGGCAAAAAACGCGGTGCACAGATTGATGGCCAGCCACAACCAGCGATTGCGCGCGGAATTCCAGATCGAAGCAAAGAGGTCTTCTTCTTCGCGCAAGCCCGCTGCAGACAGCACTTCAGTTTCGTTTTGCTCGCGGATCAGATCGACCACCTCGGAGATGGTCAGACGCCCGATCAGCCGGCCTCGCGCATCGACCACGGGGGCGGACGACAGGTCATAGCGCTCGAAGGCCTGCGCCGCATCGGCGGCTTCGTCCAGTGCCTGCAAGGACAGTACGTCGCGCTGCATGACATCCTGCACCAGGGTCTCGGGCTCGCTGACCAGCAGCCGATCGAGTGGCAGCGCACCCTGCAGCACATCGCGACGATCGACGACGAAGACCTGATCAGTGTGCTGAGGCAGTTTGTCGAAGCGGCGCAAATAGCGCAGCACCACTTCGAGCGTGACGTCCTCGCGCACCGTGACCAGATCGAAATCCATCCATCCGCCCACCGACGCCTCGGGGTAGGACATGGCTGCGCGCAACTGCTCGCGCTCTTCTGGGTCGAGCTGACGGCGCACCTGCTCGACCACGTCATCAGGCAGATCCTCGGCCAGTTCCGCGATATCGTCGGGGTCGAGCGTACCTGCTGCAGCGACCAGTTCGTCCCGGTCCATCGAGGCAATGAGCGTCTCGCGGACCGAGTCCGAGACCTCGACCAGAATCTCGCCGTCGCGCTCAGCCTTGATCAGGTCCCACACCACCAGCCGGTGATCGCGCGGCAAGGCCTCGAGGATGTAGGCCACGTCGGCGGGGTGCAGCGGGTCGAGGCGGGTGCGCAGATGCTCCAGGTGCTGTGCCACCGCCACCTGTTCAACCAGCACACGCCGATCGGGCGCCAGCCCTTCGGACTCATGGCGCGCCTGCTCGCGCACCACCTGATAGCGCGCGAGCAGATCCTGAACTTCGTTCAGGGCGCGCTGCGCGTCCTCCGGGTCACGCGGATACGCGGCGCTCGCCTGCATTGCGTCAAGGTCGACGGATTCGCGCCCCGGGGGCGACGGTTGAATGGGCTCGGTCATGTGCGAAGAAGGCCTGGCACGGTGCACCGAGCGAGACAAGGTCAGCTGCGGAGCGGTCCGGGCCGGGCGAACGGTTGAGTGGCGTTCACGTCGGGGCACAGCCGGTCACGGCTGCGAAGGCTACGGATGGACCGCATTCTAGGCGTCACAAGCGATCACGCCAAGTCACTCGAGTGGCCTTTGAGGCGTATGCAGCGCCCGCATGGCAGTTGAGTCGGCGCTCAGGGCGTCTGGACTGCGCCCATCCAGCGTTGAATGACCGCCGCGCGCCGCACCAGGCCGGGGTGGCCGGGGTTGCGCTCGTAAAAGCGTGGCCTGGGGAGCATGGCCGCCATGCGGGCGGACTGCGAGACAGACAGACGCGCGGCCGACACCCCGTAGAGCTTGCGTGCGGCCGCTTCGCACCCGAAGGTACCCACGCCCCACTCGGCTACGTTGAGATATATCTCCAGGATGCGGTCTTTGGAGAGCACTGCTTCGAGCATGTAGGTGATGACCAGTTCCTGCGCCTTGCGCAGATAGCTGCGCTCGCCACTCAGAAACAGGTTCTTGGCCAATTGCATGGTGATAGTGGAGCCGCCCGCAATCACTTTGCCGCTGCGCTGGTTGCGTTCATGCGCCTTTTCAATCGCATCCCAGTCAACGCCCTCATGCACGGTGAAATTGGCGTCTTCAGCCGCGATGACCGCCCGCTTCAACTGGGGCGAGATCCGCTCATACGGCACCCACCGATACGCGATTTTGGCGTTGGGATCCTGGGCGCGCAGCACGGACAGTTGCGCGCGCATGAAACTCGTACTGGTGGGCGGGTGCGAGCGCCACCACACGATATGCGCCAGGTACCAGAGCTGAAGAGCCACCACGACCAATGCCACCAGACCGAGCAAGCCTGCCAGCACGACCATGATGCTGCCGCGAGCATGGTGTCGCAGGGTACGGCGCATGGGTTGCGCCGGCGCAGCCGATGCCCTTGGACCGATCACGTGCAGCGCAGCCTGTTCAGTGGGCCGCCAGCGCAGCACGCAGCGCCGCGTAGACCGGCGCCACATCGGGGCGCACACCTCTCCAGAGCGCAAACGACTCGGCCGCCTGGCCCACAAGCATGCCCAGGCCATCTTCGGTCCGCGGGCATCCTGCGCTGTGGGCCAGTCGCATGAAGGCAGTGGGCTGCGCCGCATACACCATGTCGAGCGCCATGGCCGCATGTGCCAGCACCTCAGGTCGAATGTCAGGCGCTGCATCAGACAGGCCGGCGGCCGTGGCATTGATGATCAGGTCGAAGCGGCCATGCGCCTGCTCAAGGCTGATCGCAGCCAGACGCCCAGCTTGCACGGGAGCGATGCGTGCAGACACCTCGGCGCACAGCACTTCGGCACGGGCAGGCGTGCGATTAGCGATGCTCAATTGACTCACGCCTGCTTCAATCAAGGGCTGCACGACGCCACGAGCAGCCCCCCCTGCGCCAAGCATGAGGACGCGTGCGCCCTGCAGCGACAGCCCCAAACGGCCCTGAAGATCGTTGACCAGGCCCGCGCCATCGGTGTTGTCGCCCAGGACTGCGTCGGACTGAAATACCAGTGTGTTGACGGCGCCGGCGACCGCTGCCCGCGGCGTATGACGCTGCGCATAGGCAAAGGCCTCGGCCTTGAAAGGCACGGTCACATTCAGACCCTGGCCACCTTCGGCACGAAAGGTCTGCACTGCTGTCAGGAACCCATCGAGCGGGGCGAGCACACGCCCATAGTCGATCTGCTGACCGGTCTGCTGCGCGAACATGGCATGGATGGCCGGCGAGCGGCTGTGAGCCACCGGGTTACCGATCACTGCGTAACGTGCTGGTCTCGAGTCCATCATTGGTGAAGGTCCAGGTGCGAACGATCTGCAGGATATCGCCCTCTCGGGACATTTCGGCGGGAAAGCGCTCGTAGGGCTGCCCTGCATAGACAATATCGCGCACGGCGCGGTTCAGGGCCTCGTATTTCGACTTGCGGTTGATGATCACATCCACCACTTTGCCCTGACGGTCGATCTCGACTGTGATGACGAGGGAGTCGTATTGCTTGCCGCGGGCCTCGGGCGGATAGCGACTGGTCCCGATGCGTTCGACGCGTTCGGCCCAGTCGGTCACGTAACGCGCGTACTGGACACCCACGGCATTGACACCGAAGGTGAGTCGGCGCGGACGCTTGTTGTAGTCCTCGATACGTCGATCGATTTCGGCCTGCATGCGTGCCAGCACAGCCTCTGAGGTGTCCCGGTCAGTGCCATCAGGGCGTGGCGTGGACTCGGGCACAGCATCGGTTGAGCTCGGAATTTGTGGGCCGCGGGCAGCCGTGAGCAATTCGCGCTGGCGTGCCTCGAGTTCGTCGATGCGCTTGCGTTGGGCGGTCAGTGCAGTGCCATCCTGGTTCGCGACATCGGGCACCAGCGGGGACTTTGCACGTCCGCGCTCATGCTCGCCGCCACCTTCCTGATTGACTTGCGCCAGAACTTCGGGGGCAAGCGGGCGGACCGCAGATTTCGAGTTCAACAGAATCACATCCAGCCGGGAATCGTTCGGGTTCACGAGGATGGGCATGGGGGGTGCAAAGCGCACCATCAGGACCAGGGCATGCAGCGCAATCGACACGCCCACCGCCGTGGCCAGTGGATCACGACGCATCAGGGCCGACCATCCGGAGAGGCCGCCCACCACCACCGCATGGGTGCCCGGTGCGTGAGGCGCCTGTGCAGGCTGCATACGCACTGCTTTCGCTCTGTGGGAGCGTCTGGCCATGGGACTCAGGCGGTCTCGGCCGGCGGCGGCTCTGGCACCGAATCGGGCATGAGATCCGGGGCGTGTGCAGCGCCGGGGACGGCCACTGGCGCCGTGGGATCGAGCGCTGGTTCGGCGTCCTCGTCATCACCTGACTCGAGCAGGTCAAGTGCATCCGGTGCGGGGGTACTGGCAACCGAGATAAAGCGGGCTGACACGGTGAGGTCGAGCAGATCGTGTTCAAGCATGTCGATCAGGATGCGCTGCCCTGCTGCCAAACCCACTGCAGGCAGCTCAGGCATGCGCAAATAAAGCGGCGCCTGCGCGAGCCGCACGAGATCCTCGCGCACCACAACTGCCTCGTGTCGCGACACTGCATGCTGGCCCAACCAGCGCAGGCACCAGTAGCGCTCCATGCGCTGCTGGAATTCGGCATAGGCTCCATAGCGGGCATCGAAGGCCGAGATCACCGCGAAGAGGTCGGCATCGCCCGCAGCATGCGGCGGCGCCTTGCCCTGGGTAACTGCAATCAGTTGACGCTGGTTGAGCAAATCGACATAGCGGCGCAACGGCGAGGTGGACCATGCGTATTGCGCGACACCCAGACCCTGGTGTGCAGCCGGCTGGGTGGTCATGACCACACGCCCGCCCGGGGGCTGAGCACGATAGATGCCCGGTGCACGGTGGTCGGCCAGCATGCGGCCCCAGGCCGAGTTGGCCAGGATCATGAGCTCGGCCACGATCCGATCAAGCGGCGCATCGCGCCGACGCTGCACGATGCGAACGGTCTGCGCGCCCTGCTCGTCCAGATCCACATAAAAGCTGAAATCGACTCGATGCCGGGCTTCCGGCTTGCCACGCACACGATCGCGCTCGGCCGACAGAGCCAGGGTCAGGCGCCACAGCGCGCGCAGTGCATCGGCCTGTTCCATTCCGGCCAAGGGATCCTCGCCCTGCGGATCAGCGAGTGGATCGCGCTGCAGCGCCTCTTCGGTGATCCGATCATCGAGTCGATCGTGGCGCAGGTTGGCCGCCACATGAATGCGCTCGAGTCGACTCTCGAATGTCAGCACCCGGGTCCCGGCCTCATCCAGATCGGCATACAGCGACAGCGCAGGCACTGTGCGGCCAGCCTCGAGTGAGCAGCATGCGATCGGTGCGTCGGGCAGCATGGTGATCTTGTCGCCTGGCATATAGACCGTTGACATGCGATCACGTGCCAGTCGATCGAGCGGCGTATCGCGCCCGAGCAACAGCGCCGGCGCGGCAATGTGCACCCCCACGCGTAATCGGCCATCGGCGAGCTGCTGCACCGAGAGGCAGTCGTCGATCTCGGTAGTGGTGGAGTCGTCAATGGAAAACGGTTGAGCATCCGACAGGGGCAGATCGGCCGTCAGGGCATCGAGCTCTGTGGCCAGTGCAGTCTCATCGCTGCTTGCAAACCCTGGCCCTCTTGGGAAATGCTCGGCCATGAAACAGCCCAGATGCAGCGCCCGCGCATCGGGAAACGCACCTGCGCTGAGCAGCACGCGCGCAGCCGGGGCCCGCGTGAGGGCACACGCCCGCTCGAGCGCGCGCCATTCGATCGAATTCTTGTCGGGCCGTACCAGCAGGCGCGCAGCCTCATGTGCAATAGGCTCAGGAACAGTACCTGCAGCCAGCGCTGCAGCCCAGACTTCAATGCGTTCGGCTTGCTCTTTCTTGCGTTCCAGCGCGGCCAGTGCCGCTTTGAGGGTGTCGGGTGGGGCGGGGCGGTAGCGCCCCTTCCCCTTACGGTAAAAGTACACCGGCGAGGCGTGCAGGCGCAGCAGCAGGCTGGCAGACTCGACTGCCGAAGGTGGATGACCGTAATAGTCCTTCGCCAGCCCGGTGAAGTCGAATTCTTCCTGCGGCGCACATTCCCACAGAAAATCGAGGTCGATGTCCTGGGCGTCGCGCTGCGCACGTTGCATCAGTTCGGTCGCCGTTGGCTCTGTGAAACGCAGCATGACCGATGTGCTCTTGACCTTGGTGCGCTTGCCGCTGGCCGACTCGACCTGCAAGCTTGCGCCGGCATCGGATAGCACCGTTGCGGCCTTGAAGCCGCCGTCTTCCTCGAACAGGACGTGTGTGCTCGCCATGGACCCGTATTGCCTTCGCTGCAACGCGCGCATCGCGCGGTAACCCTGCCGCGGCCCGGGCCGCTGAACCGCCGATTATATCGGCTTGACTACAATCGGCCCCGCCTGTTCAAACTCACTTTGACTGCGGAGTACGCCATGGCTATGGATGTCATTGACTATCGGATCGAAGGGCACGAAATGCAATTCGTGGAGGTCGAACTCGACCCCGGAGAAGCGATGGTGGGTGAGGCCGGAAGCCTCATGTACATGGAGGACGGTGTCACGCTGGAGGCCGTATTCGGTGATGGTCGAGCCAGCGCGGGCGGAGGGCTTTTCGGCAAGCTGGTGGGCGCGGGCAAGCGACTGCTCACGGGCGAGTCGCTCTTCACGACGATCTATGAAAACGGGGCCCGTGTGCGCCGCAAGCTCGCGTTTGCAGCACCCTATCCCGGCAAGATCATGGCCATTGATCTGGACGATGTAGGCGGGCAACTGCTGTGTCAGCGCGACAGCTTCTTGTGCGCAGCGCGCGGCGTGTCGCTGGGCATCGGCTTTCAGCGCAAGCTTGGCGTGGGGTTTTTCGGAGGCGAAGGCTTCATCCTGCAAAAGCTGGAAGGAGACGGCATGGCGTTTGTGCACTCGGGCGGCACGGTCATGCGCCGTGATCTGGCAGCCGGTGAACTGCTGCGTGTGGATACCGGGTGTCTCGTGGCCATGGCGGGCGGTGTGGATTTCGACATCGAATACGTCGGCAAGGTCAAGACTGCGCTCTTCGGTGGAGAGGGGCTGTTTTTCGCCGTGGTCCGAGGGCCTGGAACGGTGTGGCTGCAATCCCTGCCGTTCTCGCGCCTGGCGTCGCGCATCTTCGCCGCTGCACCCCAAACCGGCGGCGGCGGGCGCGAGCAGGGCGGTCTAACGGGCCTGTCAACGATCTTCGGGGGTGACGACGACTAAGTGCCGGGTACTTGCTGATCAGCCCTTCAGCGCTACGTGCTGAAGGCTTGGCTCAGAGCTGAATACCGCCCGACACCTCGATGACCGCCCCATTCAGATAACTCGCATCATCGGATGCCAGAAAGGCGTAGACCGATGCGATTTCCTCCGGGTTGCCCAGCCGGCCAAGCGGCACCTTCTCGACCATCTTCTGCTTGACCGCATCGGGGATGGTGTCAAGGATCGGGGTGCGAATGAATCCGGGGCACACGGCATTGACCCGCACGCCCTTCGGGCCGAGCTCCCGCGCCCAGGTCTTCGTGAAGCCGATCACGCCGGCCTTGGTCGCGGCATAGTTGGTCTGGCCGAAATTGCCATACAGTCCGACCACCGATGATGCGTTCACGATCGACCCTGAGCCCTGCGTCACCATCAGTTCGGCCACGGCCTGCGTGCACTCGAACACGCCTTTCAGATTCACTGCAATCACCGAGTCAAACTGCGCCGAAGTCATTTTTGCCAGTCGGGCATCCTTGGTGATGCCGGCGTTATTGATGAGGACGTCAATGCGGCCCCATGCAGCCTTGACCTCGGCGACCATGGCATCAATCGCCGCGCGGTCGGTCACATCCACCACACAGCCCATGGCCTGACCGCCCGCCGCACGGATCTGAGCCACGGCCGCCTGCACGCGCGCCGCCCCCAGATCACTGACCACAACGCGCGCACTCTCCGAGGCCAAGCGCAAGGCAGTCGCCAGGCCAATACCCTGGGCAGAACCGGTAACAATGGCAACTTTGTCGGACAGGCGCACGATGAGCATTCCGGAAGGAGTGAGGACGGCGCGCAGTGTAATCGGTTGAGTTGTCTTCTTGCCCGCAGACGCCGAAAATAAGCGCTTGGCGCGCGTCCTAATCATGGCGCCCAGCGACCTTCTTTCCTTCTTCAGGAGACCTCTTTCATGTCCACGCACGACCTCGTGATTCGCGGCGCCACACTCGTTGATGGCTCCGGCAGCGCTGCCTGCATGGCCGATGTTGCGGTCGACCGCGGCACGATCACCGCGGTGTACCGCAGAGGCCCTGCCGCGCTAGAGGGTGTTCAGTGCGTCACGCGTGCACCAGCCGATGCCGGGGCATCTGGCGCGGGTGCGCCTGGCAGCGGGCGCAGGGAAATTGATGCGGCTGGCCTGCTGCTGACGCCTGGTTTCGTTGATGTGCACACCCACTACGATGGTCAGGCCACCTGGGACGCCCAACTTGCGCCTTCGTCCGTACACGGCGTCACCACGGCGGTCTTCGGCAATTGCGGGGTCGGCTTTGCTCCGCTTAAACCGGGCGCCCAGGACTTTCTCATCAACCTGATGGAAGGGGTCGAGGACATTCCGGGTTCGGTGCTGTCTGAAGGCATTCCGTTCACCTGGGAAAGCTTCCCGGAATACATGGATGCGCTCGAGCGCATGCCCCATGCGATTGATATTGGCGCGCAAGTGCCCCACTCCGCATTGCGCGTCTATGCCATGGGCGAACGTGGCGGCGATCATGCCGAGCAGCCCACTGAGCGCGAACGGCAACACATGGGCGAGTTGCTCGAATCGGCCCTGCGGGCCGGTGCGCTTGGCCTCACTACCTCGCGCACCATCAAGCACAAGGCGCGCGATGGGCGTCACACCCCGAGCCTTTCGGCCAGCGAAGACGAACTGCTGAGCCTGGCGCGCGCCATGCGCCGTGCCGGACGGGGCGTGCTGGAGGTCAATTCAGACTTCGGGCCAGGCGAATTTGAAATCCTTGAGCAAGCGGCGCGCATCTCAGGCAGGCCTTTGTCGATCCTCCTGATTCAGGTCGACCGCGCACCACACCTGTGGCGCGAGACGCTCGATCAGATTCATGCGGCACGAGCCAAAGGCCTGGATGTGAACGCGCAAGTGGGCAGCCGGTGCATTGGCGTGCTGATCGGCTTTCAGGCCACGCTCAATCCGTTTGGCTCCCATCCAGCCTGGCGTGAGCATCTTGAGCCGCTGACCCACGCACAACGCATCGAACGGCTGCAGGCCGACCCGGCATTGCGTCGCCGACTGATCGACGAGCGCCCCGGCAACAAAGCCGCCGTTGTGATGGGCGGCATGCTTGAGCGTGCGTTCGAGATGGCCGACGTGCCTGACTACGAGCCAGATGTGTCGGCCGATTCCATCAGTGCCCGGGCCCGCTCGCGCGGCGTGAGCACATGGGAAATTGCGATGGAAGTCATGATGCAAGACAGCGGCAATGGCCTGCTCATGCATCCGTTTGAAAATTACACGCACGGTGATCTGGAAGTGATCCGCGCGATGCTTGAAGACGATGCCACCGTGATGGGCGTGGGCGATGGCGGCGCCCATGTGGGCACGATCTGCGACGCAAGCGGCCCCACCTTCTTGTTGACTCACTGGGCACGCGACCGTCGGCGCGGGCCGCGTATTGCACTGGAACGGCTGGTGCGCAAACAGACCCTGGATTCGGCCCGTTCCTACGGCCTCTTTGATCGGGGCCTGATTGCGCCGGGCATGCGCGCGGACTTGAACCTGATCGACCTGCACGGACTGACCCTGCACCGGCCTTACATGGCGTACGACCTGCCAGCAGGCGGGCGGCGTTTCCTGCAGACCGCGAGCGGCTACCGCCACACTTTCGTCGCTGGTGTCGAGACTCTGCGCAACGATCAGCCGACGGGTGAACTGCCCGGCAGACTCGTGCGGGCCCTGGAACCAGGACGGGTCGGGGCCGCAGCCTCCTGAGGACGAGCGGCAATCCGGCCTGACGGGAACGCCTCAGGCCGGCAGGTATCCGGCAAAGCGAAGGACTTCGTCTGCGTAGTCTGCGAAATCAGACAGGCCGTGGTCGCTGCCCTCGATGACCTGCTGGCGGGCACCCTGATAGAAAGCCACCATGTCGCGCCAGTCGAGTACCTCATCACCGGTCGCCGCGATCAGGAAATAGCGCTCGGGCCGGGTGATGCGGGGGGTCTGGAGAGTGGCCAGTTCGTCCAGGTGGTGCGGCTGCAGCACAAATGTCGTGGCGGGGTCGTGATAGAGCGTCTGCACGCCCAGATACTTCGACAGACTCGCCGCAGGGCGGGTCGAAGGATTGAGCAGCACTGCTCGACAGCCCAGTCGTTCGGCCAGGTGCGTGGCATAGCAGCCGCCCAGGGAGCTGCCTACCAGCGTGTCCGCAGCGCCCGGTGAACAGTCCTGGAGAATCTGCGCGATGGCCGCCTTGGGTGACGCCGGCAAAGCCGGGCAAAGAAATTCGGCTGCATATCCCAGGGTGCTCATCCGATCCTGCAGCCACCGCGCCTTGAAGGACGAGGGCGACGACCGAAAACCGTGCAGGTAGATCAGCATGCGGCGCCGGCAGGCGTGTCACCGGGCGCTGCGAGCGCCGAGAGCAGCTTGCCGTGCACACCACCGAACCCGCCATTGCTCATGACCAGAATGCGGTCGCCCGATCGGGCGTGGGTCGCTACATCCACCACCAGGGCGTCCAGTTCGTTGTGAACACTCGCTTTCGCCCCGAGCGGCGCCAGCGCTTGGGCAGCATCCCATCCGAGCGAACCCGCGAAGCAGAAGGTGTGATCGGCCCCCAGGAGACTTTCCGGCAGGCGCGCTTTCATGGTGCCCAGCTTCATGGTGTTGGAGCGTGGCTCCAGCACCGCCAGGATGCGCTCACCGGGTGCCATGCGCGCGCGCAGCCCCTCGATTGTCAGCGCGATGGCGCTTGGATGGTGCGCGAAGTCGTCGATGACCGTGATGCCACGCACCGCCCCCTTCACCTCGAGCCGGCGTTTGACGCCACCGAACCGAGCCAGTGCCTCAATGGCAGCCCGCGGCGAGACGCCCACATGCTCGGCTGCCGCGATCGCCGCGATGGCGTTCGAGCGGTTGTGTCGCCCGGCCAAGGGCAGACGGCAACGGCCGAGCGTGCGAGCGCCGAGCATCACATCAAATTCGGTGGCATCGGCCGACTCGCTCACTGCCTCGGCATGCCAGCCGGCTTGTGTCTCGAAGTCCACGCGCTCGCTCCAGCACCCCCGCTCAAGGACACGCTGCAAGGACGCCTCGGCGCCATTGACCACCAACCGCCCCCGCCCTGGCACTGTACGAACGAGATGATGAAATTGGGTCTCGATCGCAGCAAGATCCGCGAAGATATCTGCGTGATCGAACTCCAGATTATTCAGAATAGCTGTCGTGGGCCGGTAGTGCACGAACTTTGAGCGCTTGTCGAAAAAGGCCGTGTCGTACTCATCGGCTTCAATCACGAAGGGCGTCTGGGCACCGGACAGTCGAGCTGAAAACGGGAAGTTGACCGGCACGCCCCCGATCAGGTACCCGGGCTCGCGACCGCAGGCCTGCAAAATCCAGGCAAGCAAGGACGCCGTCGTCGTTTTGCCATGGGTCCCGGCGACCGCCAGTACCCATCGGCCGGACAGCACATGGTCGGCCAGCCACTGGGGACCGGACACATACGGAAGTCGGGCATCCAGGATGGCTTCCATCAGGGGATTGCCGCGCGAAACCACGTTTCCGATGACCCAGATATCCGGCTTGAGAGAAAGCTGAGCGGGATCGAAGCCTTCGATCAGGTCGATCCCGAGCGCTCGCAGCTGATCACTCATGGGCGGATACACGCCCGCATCGCAACCGGTCACACGATGTCCCGCTTCGCGCGCGATGGCAGCGAGCCCACCCATGAAGGTGCCGCAAATACCTAGGATATGAAGGTGCATGGGGATCGGATTCTACGTCGGATACACTCGTACGCGATGAACGCGCTTGCCCAGACTGCCATTCCCCGCCCTGCCGGGATCATCGCCCCGCCCGATCCGGGCGTGCCGGCACTGCGGCTGGAAATTGCCAACGAAGCAGCCCGACTGATTGCCGATGGAGGGCTGGATTACGGCAGCGCCAAGCGCAGGGCCATCTCGGACTTGCTCGATGGCAGATCGGCGCCGCGCGGCATGATGCCGGACAACCATGAGATCGATCGGGCTCTGGCCGAACACCTCGACCTCTTCGACCCGGAGCATGCAGCCCGCGTCAGCCGCATGCGTCGGGTGGCCTTGGCGTTCATGCGTCCGCTGGCGGACAGCCATCCTTACCTGACCGGAGCCGTATGGAAGGGGATCGTCGCCGAACATGCACCGATCCACATTCAATTGTTTAACGACGACGGCAAGGACATTGAGCTGCGACTGCTCAATCAAGGGATCGAATTCGACGTGGACGAGATCGATCACTTCCGGGATGCCGGGCGCACGCGCGTGCAGGCCCTGCAGATGCACTGGCGCAATGAACCGCTCATGGTCTCGATGTATCGGCATGATGACCTGCGGGGCGCATTGAAGGGCTTCCCCGCCGAGCGCGGCGGCATCGCCGAGGTCGAGCGGCTGCTTGAAGCAACCCTTCCTGTCGCAGATCAGGGCAGATCTGTCGGGGGCCGCTCGGACAGCAACGACTTTCTGGAGAGCCGCTCATGATCGCGCTTCCGCCGGGGCGCAGCAAAAGAAAATGGCTGTTGGCAACGCTGGCTGCTGTGGGGGCCGGGGTGGCGGGGATGACCAGCGCACGAAAATTGCACCCGGTCATCACCCCTGACCACGCGGTCAGTACGTTCCAGGCCGTGTCGCTGCCTGATTCCGCGGGCAAACCGATCGAGATGTCCCGGTTTGCCGGACGCCCCCTAGTGGTGAATTTCTGGGCTACCTGGTGCCCGCCCTGCGTCGAAGAGATGCCGGAACTGTCGGCTCTGTATAAGGAGCGCAAGGCCAAGGGCCTGCAAATGATCGGTATCGGTATCGATTCTGCAGCGAAGGTGGCGGATTTTGCTGCCAGGTCACCCGTTTCCTATCCCCTTGTCGTAGCCGGACTGAGCGGCACTGAGTTGGCTCGCGCCTTCGGCAACACAACCGGCGGACTGCCGTTTACGGTCCTGATCGATCGACATGGCCGGATCGCCCAACGCATTCCAGGACGCGTCAAGATCGACGCGCTGCGTTTCTCCATCGACGCGCTCGACCCCTAAACTGGACATACTGGCGAATCACGGCGCACAATGCACGCCAACTTCGCCGAAGATGTCGACATCTTGATGGACAAGACGGTCTGGGTTCTGCACGGCCCCAACCTCAATCTGCTGGGCACCCGCGAGCCAAACACCTATGGCTCGACTACGCTTGCGCAAATTGACGAGATGCTGCAAACGGTCGCTCAGGCGGCAGGCGTTCAGGTCGAGAGCTTTCAGAGCAACCACGAAGGCGTTCTGGTTGATCGGATTCACGCCGCACGGACCGCAGGCGTTGGGTTCATCGTCATCAATCCGGCTGCCTTCACGCATACAAGTGTCGCGATTCGCGACGCACTCGCCGCAGTCGCCATCCCATTCGTCGAAGTGCATCTGTCCAACGTCCATCGGCGCGAGACCTTTCGTCACCACTCCTACCTGTCGGATCAGGCGGTAGGGGTGATCGCGGGATTAGGGCCTGAGGGCTACCGCTTCGGATTGCAGTTCGCCATCGATTCGCTGCGTGCCTGATGGAACGCCGCACACGTCTGTTTACGGAAAGTGTTCATATGGATCTTCGCAAGCTGAAAACCCTAATCGATCTGGTGGCCGAGTCCGGCATCGCCGAACTTGAAATTACCGAGGGCGACGGCAAGGTGCGCATCGTCAAGGGGCCACAAGGGCAGGCGCCAGGCTACTACCCTCCCCCCGTGATGGCAGTGGCCCCGCAGGCCGCACCAGCAGCCGCGATGCCGGCTGCGGCGCCCACCAGCGCAGCCCCAGCTGCCGAAGCCGCGCCCGCAGCACCGTCGGGCCATGTGGTGAAGTCGCCAATGGTGGGGACCTTCTACCGCTCCGCCAATCCCAATTCGGCACCCTTCGCCGAGGTGGGCGCTTCGGTGAAGGCCGGCGAGACGCTGTGCATCATCGAAGCCATGAAGCTGATGAACGAAATCGAATCGGACATGGCAGGCACCGTCAAAGCCATCCTCGTCGAGAACGGCCAGCCTGTTGAGTACGGACAGCCACTCTTCGTGATCGAGTGAGCCCATGTTCGACAAGATCCTGATCGCCAACCGCGGCGAGATCGCCCTGCGTATCCAGCGGGCATGCCGGGAACTCGGCATCAAGACGGTCGTGGTGCATTCCGAGGCCGACACCGAAGCCAAGTACGTGAAGCTCGCCGACGAGTCGGTGTGCATCGGTCCTGCGCCATCGCGCGAAAGCTACCTCAACATACCGGCGATCATCAGTGCGGCAGAGGTCACCGATTCCGAGGCAATCCACCCGGGCTACGGATTCCTCTCTGAAAACGCTGACTTTGCAGAGCGGGTTGAGAAGAGCGGATTCGTGTTCATCGGTCCCAAACCCGAGTCGATCCGCATCATGGGCGACAAGGTCAGTGCAAAGGACGCGATGCGCGCTGCGGGCGTACCGGTGGTACCGGGCTCAGAGGGTGCTTTGCCGGAAGACCCGAAGGAAATCGTCCGGATTGCCCGTGCCGTGGGCTACCCGGTGATCATCAAGGCGTCGGGCGGCGGCG
The DNA here is from genome assembly GCA_002386465.1 of Burkholderiales bacterium UBA4615. GTDB lineage: Bacteria > Pseudomonadota > Gammaproteobacteria > Burkholderiales > Burkholderiaceae_E > UBA4615. Next base: position 43,596 of record DGIT01000144.1, read on the forward strand.
GCGGGCGCGGCATGCGCGTGGTGAATACCGAGGCGGCGCTCCTGCATGCGGTGACCACCACACGCAGTGAAGCAGGCGCGGCCTTCGGCAACCCCGCGGTCTATCTCGAGAAGTTTCTGGAAAATCCGCGTCACATCGAAATTCAGGTGCTGGCCGATTCGTTTAAGCATGCTGTCTATCTGGGCGAGCGCGACTGCTCCATGCAGCGGCGTCACCAGAAGGTGATTGAGGAAGCGCCCGCGCCGGGTATCAACCGGCGCCTGATCGATCGGATCGGGGCCCGATGTGCCGACGCCTGTCGCAAGATCGGTTACCGGGGCGCCGGCACATTCGAATTTCTGTTCGAAGACGGCGAGTTCTATTTCATCGAGATGAACACGCGTGTGCAGGTTGAGCATCCTGTCACTGAGCAGATCACAGGCATCGACATCGTGCAGGAGCAGATCCGGATCGCGGCTGGCGAAGCGCTGCGCTTCAGGCAACGCGACATCCAGATTCGCGGGCACGCAATCGAATGCCGGATCAATGCCGAGGACCCATACAAATTCACGCCCTCACCCGGGCGAATCACGGCCTGGCATCCGCCCGGCGGACCAGGCATTCGTGTGGACTCCCATGCGTACGCCAATTATTTCGTGCCGCCGAATTACGATTCGATGATCGGCAAGGTCATTGCCACGGGCGATACCCGCGAGCAGGCACTGAGACGTATGCGCATCGCACTCTCTGAGATGGTGGTGGAAGGCATCCTGACCAATCTGCCGCTGCACCGCGAGTTGCTCGCCGATTCCAGCTTCGTGGCGGGAGGCACCTCGATTCATTATCTCGAGAACAAGCTCGCCGAGCGTAAGCACTGACGCGATCAGCCATGGCAGGCTGGCGCGAAGTGGTCATCGAGGTCGGACGGGAAGAGGCCGAGCCCTGGAGCGATGCGCTGATCGAGGCGGGAGCGCTGTCTGTCCAGGCCGATGATGCCGATGCGGAATCGCCCGATGAGCAACCGCTCTATGGCGAGCCAGGCATGCCGGCCGCGCAGCCAAGCACCGTGCCCGGCTGGAACCGCACCGTCCTGTCTGCTCTCATCGAGGAAACGGACGACCCCGCTGCCCTGCTGCAAGCGGCGGCTGATGCGCTGGGGCGTGCTGCACCGGCCGCCCTGCAGGTGCGCACTGTGGCCGATCGCGACTGGGTGGCGCTGACGCAGTCGCAGTTCGATCCGATCGACATTGGCGAGCGGCTCGTCATCACGCCCAGTTGGCACACCTCAGACAGCGGACGCATCGCCATCGTGCTGGACCCTGGCCTCGCCTTCGGCACCGGCAGTCATCCGACAACGCAGCTGTGCCTCCAATGGCTCGAGCGCTCCATGCCCGCGGGCGCGCGCATCATCGACTACGGCTGCGGCTCGGGCATTCTTGCGATTGCTGCGGCCAGGCTGGGCGCGCGCGAGGTGGTCGGCATTGATATTGACCCCCAAGCCCTGATCGCCACCCGCGACAACGCGTTGCGCAACCAGGTGGCAGTCACAGTGCAGGGGTCCGATGCCCCGGCCCCAGCGCCGGCCCAGGTGGTGGTTGCCAATATTCTGTCCAGTCCGCTCAAGCTCCTGGCTCCGGTCCTGATTGACCTGGTGCAACCGGGTGGTCATCTGGTGCTCTCAGGTGTGCTCGAGCGTCAAATCGACGAGGTCGCTCAGGCCTATGGCCCACGCATGATGCTGCACACCGACGCGGTCGCTGAAGGCTGGGCTTGTCTGGTCGGCATCAAAGCCTGATGATCGTTGGCCATGACGCTAGCGACCACCTGCCCGAGTTGCCGCACGAGCTTCAAGGTCGTTCCTGACCAGCTCAAGCTGCGTCGTGGTCTGGTGCGGTGCGGAAAATGTGAGCATGTGTTTTCCGGTATCGACTTCCTGACCTATGTAGAGCCGGCCGACACGCGCGCATCGCTGCAGGCGCCGCCCGGCAGCTTGCCTGAGCGGTCTCCTGCCGTGCGCATCCCGACCCCTGAGGGCACGACGATTCTCGCTGCTGCACGGGTGCGAGCGGTCCAGGCGACACTCGCGTCGGCACAAGCCATGCAGGCGTCACCGTCAGCACCGGAGCCCTCGACGGGTGCAGTCGATCCAAACACGGATCTGAAGCTGACGGCTGATCCGATGCGTGATCGCACCGACGCGCTGCACACCGCGTTTTTCATCCCGGATACGGACTTCGGGGCCCACACGATTGATGGCTACGAAGCGGCGTCCGCTGCACCCCGGCAGGCAGGCACGCCGCAGCCCGGTATGCCTTCATCGGGAATGCCTTCGTCAAGCCCCGCTCACTCGAGCGCGCCACAAGCACCAGCCAGCGCATCGCCGGAGCGACTCACACCGTCGCGAGAGCCACGCCCCTTTACACCTTTCGAGCCACATGAGCCCGAAGCGGTCGAATCCATCACGCTGACGTCGACACCCGCTGCCGCCGAGTTGCCGGATTCGCCCATGACGACCGCCGAACCCGCGCCCTCTTCGGTGGCAGACGCCCCATTGTGGACGCCAACCGTGCAGGCCGATGACACCCTTGCCGAACCTGCACGATCTCGGTGGCCAACCCTGGCGGCCGCAGCCGTCCTGGCCACCGCACTGGGCGCACAGGCGCTCGTCGGTTGGCGAGACGACATCGCTGCGCGGCTGCCAGCGCTTGCTCCACTGCTGTCGCAGGTCATGAGCGTCTTCGGATGGTCAGTCGCTTCGCCACGCAATCGTGATGCGCTGAGCATCGAATCGTTTGAATTGCGCGCCGGCAATACCGCAGGCGAATTCGAATTGTCGGCACTGCTAAGTAATCGTGCCGCCTATCCGGTGGCCCTTCCAGCGTTGGAGCTCACGCTCAAAGACAGCGCAGGCGGGGTCATGCTCAGAAAAGTGTTGACCGCAGCAGACTACTCAAATGCGTCGCAGAATGCGGCCTCTCCACTGCCAGGTCGCTCCGAGCGCGCGGTGCGCGTGCAGATGGCGCTCAACGGCCCTGCTCCAGCTGGCTATTCTGCCGATCTCTTCTATCCCTGACTCCGACTTTACGAACTGCCTTCACGACATGACTGCGACTCGCGTACTTATCAGTGGTTCGATGGCTTACGACACCATCATGGTCTTCGATGGTCACTTCAAAGACCATATCCTGCCCGATCGCGTGCACATGCTGAACGTGTCATTTCTGGCGCCCCGGCTGAAGCGCGAATTCGGCGGTTGCGCGGCCAATATTGCCTACACGCTCAATGGTCTGGGCGGCTCGGCCTGCGTACTGGCTGCTGTGGGTAGCGATGGGGCCGATTACGTGAAAAGGCTGTCGGCGATGGGCATCGACACGTCACTGATCCTGCAGTGCGCCGACCATTACACCGCGCAGGCTTTTATCACCACCGATCTTTCAGACAATCAGATTTCGGCCTTCCATCCGGGTGCGATGGGGCGCGCTCATGAAGTGGCGGCGCCATCCACAGCAGCGTGGGGGATTGTGGCGCCCAATGGGAAGGACGCCATGTTGCGTCATGCGCGCGAGTTCTCCACCTCGGGCACACCCTGGATCTTCGATCCGGGCCAGGCCTTGCCGATGTTTTCCGGCGATGAATTGCGAGCACTGCTTGCTCAGGCCCATGCACTGACCGTGAACGATTACGAGAGCAAGCTGCTAAGCGAAAAGACCGGCCTGAGCGAGACTGACATTGCCGCAAGCGTGGCTACACAAGTCGTGACGATGGGCGGGGACGGTTGCCTGATTCGCCAGGATGGCAAAACAGAGCGCGTGGCCGCGGCGAAGATCACGCGCGCCGCAGACCCGACCGGCTGTGGCGATGCGTTTCGAGGAGGCTTGCTCTATGCGCTGTCGCGCAATCTTGGATGGCAGACAGCTGTGCGTTTGGGCAGTGTCATGGGAGCCATCAAGATCGAACATGATGGCCCGCAAAACCACCCGGTCACGCGCGACGAAGCGGCGCGTCGCTATCAGGCGAACTACGGCGCTGCGCCCTGGTAGGTGGCAGACACAGACATCGCGATCGGCAGAGTCATCAAGGCAGACGGACCGCGATGAAACCTGGGTCGACGAACATCAGCAAAATTTGCAGCAAGATGATCAGCGCCAACGGGGAAAGATCCACGCCCCCGATCGGCGGAATGATCTTCTTGAAGGGCGCCAGCAAAGGTTGCGTGAGCTGAGCGATAGCGGGAGCAAGAGGCGCAAAAGGATTGACCCAGGACAGAATAGCCTGAAGGATCACCAGTCCGATCGCAAGATAAATCACTGAGCGGGCCAGCCAGAAAACCGCCCTCAACAACACCTCGCCTGGATTCGGGATTCGCCCCCCTGAGGCGAGAATCGCGAAGGTCAGTGAGACCAGTACTGCAATCAGCACCGCCGCCAGGACGCTCGCCCAATCCATCGTACGCGTGGGCGCGATCAACTTGCGCAAGGGCATGACCAACCAATCAGTCAGGGCGCTGAGGAACTGACTGATCGGATTACGGGGATTCAGATGAAGCCGATGGCCGTAGGCCCTCAGCACGCAAGACACTGCGAGCAGGCTTCCGAGCGTTTCGATGAGCAACCACAGGATTTGAGCCATTGCGCCGGGATTCTCCCACAAAAAAAACGCGCCCCGAAGGGCGCGTGGGGCTGCTCAGGCAGGATCGTTGTGATGTGATGCGTTGATCCTGCCCGGGTCGGCCAACAAGGGCCGGCCTGTTCAATCAGGGCTTGTTGCCGGTCGGAAAGGGCCAGGCTGCAGCCGGATTCAGAGGCTTTGCAGCAGCAGCCGGTCGCTCTGCCTTTTTGGCAGGCTTCTTGGCAGCTTTCTTGGCAGCAGGCTTCTTCGCGGCAGCAGGCTTCTTCGAGGCCGATTTCTTCGCTGCAGCTTTCTTCGCTGCAGGCTTCTTCGCGGCTGCTTTCTTGGCAGCGGGCTTCTTGGCAGCCGCTTTCTTGGCTGCAGGCTTTTTGGCCGCAGGCTTCTTCGCAGCGACTTTCTTCGCAGCAGGCTTCTTGGCGGCTACTTTCTTCGCAGCGGGCTTCTTCGCTGCGACTTTCTTGGCAGCCGGCTTCTTCGCGGCGGCCTTCTTAGCAGCCGGCTTCTTGGCAGCTACTTTCTTGGCGGCTGGTTTTTTGGCAGCGGGTTTCTTAGCGATGGGTTTCTTCGCAGCAGCTTTCTTGGCGGTGGCCATGGTAAGACTCCTTAGATTGGACTGATGATCATGGAAACCCGGTCGGGTGCGGGTTCAATCCCGATTCCCTGCGGGCTATTCATCGGCGCAAGAACGCATGCTGTGTTTCTTACGCTAATGAATGCGGTGGCATGTGTCGACCGTACGGGCCGGACACGAAAAAGGCGTCGGGCCTGAGGGCCGGACGCCTGCATGACATACGACGGTCGCGAGGGAATGTGGCGGGAGGTTTCATCGGGGCATCGCATGCTCAATGCAGGCGACTGACCCAGCGCAGTCCATACGCTTACGCGTTGTCTGCGCTGATATTGGCCAAGTGAAACCCTTTGAATTCCCGTCAAATCGATTCCCGAGTGCGGTGAGCCGCAGTTCGCTTTCCTGCCGTGATCAGTCCCAACTCAACGCGCCACCCGTCTGATACTCGGTGACGCGTCGCTCAAAGAAGTTTTGTTCTTTTTTCAGATCAAGCATCTCGCTCATCCAGGGGAACGGATTTTCAGCTCCCGGGAAAAGCGGATCGAGACCGATCTGCTGAGCCCTGCGATTCGCGATGAACCGCAGATACTCTTTGAAGACAGAAGCATTCAGTCCGAGCACACCGCGCGGCATGGTGTCTTCGGCATAGCGGTACTCGAGTTCGACCGCCTGGTGGAACAGGCCCACGATTTCTTCGCGGAAGGCCGGTGTCCAGAGATGCGGATTTTCCAGCTTGATGGTGTTGATGAGGTCGATGCCGAAATTGCAGTGCATCGACTCGTCGCGCAGGATGTACTGATACTGCTCTGCCGCGCCGATCATCTTGTTCTGACGGCCCAGCGCGAGGATCTGAACGAACCCTACGTAAAAGAAGAGACCTTCCATCAGGCAAGCAAAGACGATCAGCGATCTCAGGAGCTTCTGATCGTTTTCAGGGGTGCCCGTTACAAAATCCGGGTTGGTCAGCGTATCGATGAACGGGATGAGGAACTCATCCTTGTCACGAATCGACTTGACCTCGTGGTACGCATTGAATACTTCGCCTTCGTCCAAGCCCAGCGATTCGACGATGTACTGATACGCGTGGGTATGGATGGCCTCTTCAAAAGCCTGTCGCAGAAGGAACTGGCGGCACTCGGGCGCACTGATGTGCCGGTAGGTCCCGAGCACAATGTTGTTGGCTGCAAGCGAATCGGCCGTGACGAAAAATCCGAGGTTGCGTTTGATCAGGCGGCGCTCGTCTTCCGACAGACCATTAGGATTTTTCCAGAGCGCGATGTCGCGCTCCATGTTGATTTCCTGCGGCATCCAGTGGTTGGCGCAGCCAGCGAGGTACTTCTCCCAGGCCCATTTGTACTTGAACGGCACAAGCTGGTTGACATCAGCCGAGCCGTTAATGATGCGCTTGTCTTCAACACGGACGCGACGGGTATCGCGCGAGATTTGTGTGGCGGTGTGCAGGCGGGAAGCATCGCTGGCCACCGCTTGGGCGGGCGATACGGGCACCGACCGCGAGAAAAGATCGGCAGCGGCAGGCACAGCTGCCAGGGCGGCAGCAGGCTTAAACGTGTTGGCAGGAACGGAATCTTCCCAGGAAAGCATTTAATGTCTCGCTTCAGAATGAGCAGGTAACTGCTTGACCCGACGCAAGATTCGGCTGTTATGCACAGCCCGAATCTTACGGCGCACGTCGGGTGCTTGCAACGGGTTGGTACTTACAAACTTGACTTCGCGCAGAAATACATGGCGCCCATACAACAGTATTTTCTAGACTCACAAAACGTCTCGCCTGTCAAGGCCACGGCGTTTTGACGAATCTCGCGCTTGGTAGACGCCTTAGAACGTTATTGGCAGGCCTCGCACTCGGGGTCATCCAGTGCGCAGAACTTCGGTGCGATGGGATCTTCGGTCAGCGCCGGTGCCGGTGCCGCCTGACTGGACGCGCCGTACGAGAAAGCGCCTGCAGCCCCTTCGGCAGACACCGCATTCAGTTGCCCCACGCGGTCGGTCGTGCTCTTTTCTGCGTGCGTAGCACCTTGAGTGCGCAGGTAGTACGTCGTCTTGAGGCCACGCAACCAGGCCATGGTGTAGGTCTCGTGCAATTTCTTACCTGATGCCCCGGCCATGTAAATGTTGAGGGACTGCGATTGGTCGATCCATTTCTGCCGACGCGAAGCACACTCAACCAGCCAGCCCGCATCCACCTCGAATGCAGTGGCGTAAATCGCGCGCAACTCCGCAGGAATGCGATCGATCCTGGACAAACTGCCATCGAAGAATTTGAGGTCGGCAATCATGACCTCATCCCACAATCCTCGGGCCTTGAGGTCGCGCACAAGATAGTCATTGACCACAGTGAATTCACCGGAGAGGTTCGACTTCACATAGAGGTTCTGGAAGGTAGGTTCGATGCAGGCACCCACTCCGATGATGTTCGAAATGGTGGCTGTGGGCGCAATGGCCACGCAATTGGAATTGCGCATGCCGTACTGGGCGATCCGGCCTCTCAGGGCGTCCCAATCCAGCGTGGCTGAAGCGTCGACCTCAACATAACCACCGCGCTGCTCGGCCAATAGCTTGAGCGAGTCCTGCGGCAGGATGCCCCGATCCCACAAGGACCCCTTGAAGCTTGCATAGCGCCCACGCTCGGCCGCCAGCTCCGTCGACGCCCAGTAGGCGTTGTAGCAGACCGCCTCCATGGAGCGGTCGGCGAATTCAACTGCATCGGCGCTGGCGTACGGCACACGCATCAGGTGCAGGCAATCCTGAAAGCCCATGATACCCAGGCCCACCGGGCGGTGCTTGAGGTTGGAGTTGCGGGCTTTGTTGACTGCGTAGTAATTGATGTCGACCACGTTGTCGAGCATGCGCATGGCTGTACGGATCGTGCGGCGCAGCTTGTCGTGGTCCAGCGTGTAGTGGCCATCGGCACCCTGAATCATGTGCGCCACAAGATTCACTGATCCCAGGTTGCAGACCGCGATTTCAGCGTCGCCCGTGTTGAGTGTGATCTCGGTGCACAGATTGGAACTGTGCACCACGCCCACATGCTGTTGCGGTGAGCGGATGTTGCACGGGTCCTTGAAGGTGATCCAGGGATGCCCGGTCTCAAACAGCATGGACAGCATCTTGCGCCAGAGCGACACGGCCGGCACTTTCTTGAACAACTTGAGCTCACCATTGGCAGCGCGCTGCTCGTAGCGCACATAGGCCTCTTCGAAAGCGCGCCCGTAGCGCTCGTGCAGATCCGTGCAATCAGCTGGCGAAAACAGGGTCCAGTCACCGTTTTCCATTACCCGCTTCATGAACAGGTCGGGAATCCAGTTGGCGGTGTTCATGTCGTGCGTACGACGACGGTCATCGCCCGTGTTCTTGCGCAACTCAAGAAACTCTTCGATGTCGAGGTGCCAGGTTTCGAGGTATGCACACACCGCACCCTTGCGCTTTCCGCCCTGGTTGACCGCCACTGCCGTGTCGTTCACGACCTTCAGGAACGGCACGACACCCTGGCTCTTGCCGTTGGTGCCTTTGATATGGCTGCCGAGCGCTCTGACCGGCGTCCAGTCGTTCCCCAACCCACCTGCGTACTTGGCCAGCAGCGCGTTTTCCTTGATGGCTTCGTAGATGCCGTCCAGGTCATCAGAAACGGTGGTGAGATAGCAGGAAGACAGCTGGGATCGCTGCGTGCCCGAGTTGAACAGCGTAGGCGTCGAGCTCATGAAATCGAAGCGCGACAGCAGCTCGTAGAACTCGACCGCCCTGGCTTCACGATCGATCTCATTGAGCGCCAGACCCATGGCGACCCGCATGAAAAACGCCTGCGGCAACTCGATACGCTGCTCGTCGATATGCAGGAAATAGCGGTCGTAGAGGGTCTGCAAGCCGAGGTAGGTGAACTGGTTGTCGCGCTGACCATCCAGCGCCAGCCCCAACCGGTGCAGATCAAACTGCTCGAGTTTGGCGTCGAGCAGGCCAGCCTCTACGCCCTTGCGAATGAAGCGCGGGAAATATTCAGCGTAGCGCTCGACCATTTCGGCGTGCGTGACCTCTTCGGACAGCACCTCGCGACGCACCGTGTGCAGAAGCAGGCGGGCTGTGACCTGGCTGTAGGCCGGGTCGGTTTCGATGAGCGCGCGTGCAGACAGAATGGCTGACTTGTGCACTTCCTCGATGGGAATGCCGTCGTACAGGTTCTTGAGTGTCTCGCTCAGCACCAGGCCAGGCTGCACCGTTTCGCCCAGATGGGCACAGGCGGCCTCGATGACCCCTGTCAGCATCGCCTCGTCGAGCGGGCGGACCACTCCCGCATCCAGCACTCCGATGCGTACCCGGTCGGTGGCGCCGGCGCCCGATTGCGTTGCCTGCCGCGCAGCCCGCTCCTGTGAGCGCTTTTCGCGATAAAGCACGTAGGCACGAGCCACTTCATGCTCACCGGAGCGCATCAGAGCCAGTTCGACCTGATCCTGAATGTCTTCGATATGAAAGGTGCCGCCAGCGGGCTTGTTGCGCATAAGCGCCGCCATGACGGACTCAGTCAGTTGCTCGACCAGCTCACGCACCCGCGCCGAAGCGGCGCCCTGGCCACCGCTGATCGCCAGGAATGCCTTGGTCATGGCGATGGCAATTTTTCCAGGCTCGAAGCTGACTACCGATCCATTGCGTCGGATCACCTTGAAGTCATCAAGACGCACGGTCTCGGCGCGCCCCCCGGCGGCTTCCGCCTCAACTGAAAAAACGGACGTCGAGCGAGCGGTTTGGCGCTGCGCGGTCTCTGCGGCCCTGTGCATGGGATGGTGACTCCAGATGATTGTTTCGAAGGCCCGTTCTGGCGGGGTCTGACTGTGTCGCGAAGCGCTTCCTGCAACCGGATGGCCATGATTGGCGCCATCCTGATGGCCGGTTACTGCAAAAACCTCGCCCGTGCCGGTCCGAGACGAAGTGTCTCGGGGCACTAGATGTAGGGTCAGGGCGATTGATTCGATCTAATTCTAGTGCCTCGATGATTGAATCGCAAGTCTCGATGAAACAAATTGTTCTTGCTCGCTCAGTGCTTTAGCGAGGCTTCCTCGCAGACCGCATGGAGTCTTGCTGCGGATCGCTCCCCCTGCTCTGGGCCTCGGTTTCCAAGCGACTTCGCCCGCTAACGCAACTCAGATGGGGCTTTCGACGTCAGGCTTGAGGGTTGGTGCGGGTATCGGCGGCAAAGGGTCGGTGCAACCCGCAAGAAACCGTCATCTGTTCGTAACGATTCCAATCGAACAGGGGTCCCGGGTCCTCTTTGCGACCAGGTGCGATGTCGCTGTGCCCTGCCACATATCGCAGGGGCCATCGCCTGGCGAGTGCGCGGGTCAGTCGCGCCAGGATCCGATACTGTGCAGAAGTGAAGGGTCTCGTCGCATTGCCTTCCAGTTCGATGCCGATGGAAAAATCGTTGCACCGATCCCGGCCGAGGAAATGCGACACACCGGCATGCCAGGCACGGGCGTCGCCGGACACAAACTGCAGCAACTCGCCATGCCGTCGGATCAGGAAATGGGCAGACACCTTCAAGGCCTCGAGGCCTTGAAAACTCGGGTGGGCATGTGGGTCGATACGATTGGTGAACAGTCGCTCGATCATGTCCCCCGAAAAGTGACCGGCGGGCAGACTGATGTAATGGATCACCAGAAGATCGACCGCCAGCCCGTCAGGTCGGAGGTCATGGTTGGGAGAGGGCACTCGGCGGGCCGTGCTCAGCCAGCCGTCATCGCCAAAGCACATCGCCATGGAAGGGTCACCCATGGTGTTACTGCATGTTCAGGCGCTGCATCCGATGACGCAGGGCCCGAAAGCTGATGCCCAGAAGCCGCGCTGCTGCCGTGCGGTTCTGGCCGGTTTTTTCCAGCGCTTTGGCAATCGCCTCGCGCTCACGCCATTCCAGGTACAGGGGCAGGCTCACAGGAATGCCGTCCTCAGACACCATCGTGCTGCGATCGGTATCAGACCAGGCAGCGGGCTCGATAGCCTCCGAGGCCTGCATGGGTTCGATCAGGACGTCATCGGAGGCGGGTTCGTTCTCGGTATCGGTGGACAGATCCGGGCGCAGACCCAAATCTTCGACATTGATGGTCTCGCCGTTTGAAAACGCCAGGGCACGCTCGAGGATATTTTCGAGCTCACGCACATTGCCGGGAAAGGTATAGCTCTGCAGATAGCGCAGCGCCACGGAAGCCAGGCGCGGTGCAGCGGGCAGGCCCGCGCGAGCCGCCATGCGCGCAAGCAGCGCCTGAGCGATCGCAGGGACGTCCTCGAGCCGCTCGCGCAAAGGGGGCATGCGCAATGCAATGACGTTGAGTCGGTAGTACAGGTCCTGTCGGAATCGGCCCTGCTCCACGCAACGCGCAAGATCCTGGTGCGTGGCGCTGATGATGCGCACATCGACCTGCTCCTCATTGGGTGCGCCGATGCGCCGGACCCGGCGCTCCTGGATTGCGCGCAGCAGCTTTACCTGCATGGCCAGTGGCAGATCGGCCACCTCATCCAGGAACAAGGTGCCGCCGGAGGCCGCCTGAAACAGGCCTGTGCGGTCCTGATCGGCCCCAGTGAACGCACCGCGTCGATGACCGAAGAACTCCGACTCCATCAGGGCTTCGGGGATCGCCCCGCAGTTCACCGCAATGAACGGGCGATCTGCGCGCGGACTGCTTTGATGGATCAGGCGGGCTGCGAGCTCTTTGCCTGAACCCGACTCGCCCGTGATGGCCACCGGCGCCATGCTGCGCCCCAGCCGAGCGATGGTGGCGCGCACCTGCTCAAGCGTCTCGGATATGCCAATGAGACCGCCATCGGCAGGCGCAGTTACTGGGCCTGCCGATGCAGTCGGCACAGCGGCCAAGCTTGAAGGTTCGAGTCGCACGGCCTGAGCGGTGTCGTCAATCGCAGTGACCCGATCGACTGGTATGGCGTCAGGCACGGGCTGTGCTGCGGTGCCCTGCACCGGCAGTCGCAGCGCGGATCGCACCAGCGCGCGCAGCGCATCGAGACCGACAGGTTTGGCGACATAGTCAAATGCACCAGCCTTGAGCGCAGCCACCGCACTTTCGGCGCTGCCGTAGGCGGTGATGACAGCCACCGGGGTGTTGGGCTGACTGCGAGCAATCTCTGCAACGAGGGACAAGCCGTCGCCATCGGGCAGCCTCATGTCGGTGAGGCACAGGTCATAGCGGTGCGTGGTGATGAAGCGACGAGACTCTGCGAGGTCTGACGCGCAATCCACATCAAGGCCCATGCGCACCAGCGTCAGTTGCAGCAACTCGCGCAAATCGGCTTCGTCGTCGACCACCAGCACGCGGGGTGCGCGGCTGGTCCTGGCACTGGGTCGCTCGGCAGAACCTGGGGTGGTCGCACTCATGTGGTGGTGGGTAGGGCTGCGGGTTCAACAATGAATGCGCTCAAGGCACCCGGCGTCTCGCCAGGTGGGCGATAGCTGATCGTGGCACCATTGGCTGAGCATAACTCGCGGGCCAGATGGAGCCCCAATCCGGTGCCCTTGGCCTGCGTTGTGAAGAAAGGTTCGAACAGGTGCGCCCGCGACTCGGGTGCCACGCCTGGGCCAGTATCCGAGACCTCCAAGACAGGGCGGTCGCCCCGAAGGATCCAGTACACGCGCACGCTGCCCGCTTGCGGGCTGGCATGACGCAGCGCATTGCCCACCAGGTTCAAAAGAACCTGGCGCAGATGGCCGGCATCAAACCAGATCGGCTCTACACACTTGATCCGACAGAGAATGCGTTCGGCATCCACGCCGCTTTGCGCGATCAGCTCTGCGAGCGTTTCATGCAGAAAACGTGAAGCATCGATGCGCTCCGGCTCGGCTGCGCCACGGCGAGAGATCGACAGGACATCTTCAATGATCCGATCCAGACGCAGGCAGTTGTCCTCCACGATCGCCGCGAGTCGCCGTGTGCGCGGCTCCTCGATTTCCTCGGCCAGGAGCCCATTGGCATGCCGGATCGCCGCCAGCGGGTTGCGTATTTCGTGAGCGATCGAGGCCGACATGCGACCCATCGAAGCCAATTTGAGTTCCTGAGCGCGCTGCTCCAGGCGCCCGAGATCTTCAAGCACGATGACCGCATCAGTGCCCGGATCCGATCCAGGCAAGCGGCGTGCGCGCAGTCGGCGCACGGGCACGCCGGCACCGCCAGGCACGGTCAGTTCAATGCCCTCCGCTCCCAAAACGTCTGACGAGGCCGTCGTCATTGCCTGGCGCAGCAACGAGATGCCCGTGGCGGCATCGTCCTGCGTAGTGGCCTGGCGTCCAAGCATCTCGCGCGCCGAGCGGTTGATGGCACGTACGCCACCTGTGGAGCTCAGCACCACAACACCGTCGGGCAATTCGCTGATGACGGCCTGAGTCACCGCCAGCTGGTTGCGCAGATCCTCGCCACGCTGCGCAGCCAGCCGTTCCTGACTGTCCAATCGGGTTGCCAGCCAGTTGACCAGCAACACGGACGCCATAAGGGCCGCGCCCATCATGCCCGCCTGCGCCATGGATGCGTCGTCTGCATCGCCACGCGTCCAATGCCAACCCGTGACAACCAGCAGCGCGAGCGTGGAGACTGACGCGAAAAAGAGCGCCCTGCGGGCATCCAGCAGGATGGCTGCACCGGCATTGGGCAGCAGCAGCAACATGGCCAGGCCTGCGCGCAAGGGGCCGCCGGCATCGAGCAGCACGGTCAGGGCGAGGACGTCGGCTGCAAGCTGCCAGTCCACCAGACGCTGCAACGGCAGCCTGCCCGGCCTGGACAACACAACAAAGAGGACCGAGACCGCAAGATAGGCGCCCGCCATGAGCATGAAACGCGGGCCATCGAAGCCCGTCAGACCTGCGCGCATGCCATACAAGGCGGGGACGTAGGCGAGCAGCAGCGCGGCCACCACCACACGGGCCATCGAAAAGTAGCGCAGAGCACGCCAGCGGGCCGCAAGACCCGGACCCTGTGATGCGCCACCCCTCTCGGCGGAGGCCCTCACGTCAGCCGTGATCGGACGACCTGTCTGCAGCCGGTTTGACCTGATCCGGACCGCCGCTGGCGGCCTGATCGCGATGTGCATCGCTGCAATAGGCCTTGCCCGCCGCAAAACGCCCCTCAGAGGCCGGCAGATGCAGCCCGCAAACCGCACATTGCACCATTCGCTCCGGACCTGCCATGCGTTGCGAATCGGGTGATGCCTCGTCGTGTGCCTGTGCGCCTGCAGGCGTTTCGGCCTCGGGCTTGACGGCTGCGCGTTCACTGCGCCGCTTGCTGATGACGAACATTCGCCAAGCGAACCAGGCGGCCACACCGATCACCACCCAGATCAAGAGCTTGCCCATGGAACCTGCCTCCGTCGACGCATTCAGTAGCGCTGCAGCACAACCTCGAGCACGAATCGCGTGCCGATATAGGCGAGCAGCAGGATGAGGAAACCCCACAGGGTAAAGCGCATCGCGATTCGGCCACGCCAGCCACGAACCACGCGCCCGGTCAGCAGTACACCGAAAAATGCCAGCGATAACAGTGAAAACACCGTCTTGTGCTCGAACCGGAACGGCCTCCCAAATACCTCTTCCGAAAACAGCATGCCGCTGAGTGTCGTGAGCAGCAGCAGACCGAAACCGATCCAGATGAAACGAAACAGCACGCGCTCCAGCACGAGCAAGGGCGGCAACCCCCCCAGCACGCGCCCGAGCAGGCCACTGGCGCGCGGCCGGTCAGGGCGCTGCAGATCGCGCTGCGCCCAGAGCATGAGCAGGGCCTGCAACGCCCCCAGCATCAGCACACCATAGGCCAGAGTGCCCATCACCAGGTGGGGCACGAAGAGCGGGCGCTGCGACACTGCGCCGAAATCGGTGCCGGGAAAGGCAAGCGGCAACAGGAGCGCCACCGCGGCCAATGGCAGCAGCAGCAAGTGCATCGCCGCAAGCGGGGCGCGTCGCCCCTCCAGCCAGAGCATGACCAGACCGATCCAGAGCATGCCTGATAGCGCTTTGGCAAAACCGAAATGAAAGCCGCCCTGGTCCCATGGCCACGCCAGAGACACACCATGGAGCACGATGGCCGCTGCCAAGCCCCACTGCGGCGCGGGCGACAACGATGCAGGCGCCGGAGCGCTGCTGGAGTCTTCAGTCCGCGGGCGGGAGGATGCCTGCCACGCGGCCGACCAGGCCACTGCGTAGAGCACAGCGGGCAGCATGAAGAGAATCAGTACAATCATCTCATCGCAGTGTAGCGCAGGCCATGTTCGACAATCTCTCTCAGCGTCTTGCCCGTGTCGTGAAGACGATGCGCGGCGAAGCCCGTCTCACCGAAGCCAACACCCAGGAGATGTTGCGGGAAATCCGCATCGCCCTGCTCGAGGCTGATGTGGCGCTTCCGGTCGTGCGCGATTTCATCGGGAAAGTGCGCGAAAAGGCGCTTGGGCAGGAGGTGATCTCCAGCCTGTCGCCGGGGCAGGCGCTGGTGGGCGTGGTGAACAGGGAGTTGGTCGAGCTCATCGGCGGCACCACGGCTGAGCTCAATCTCGCCACCCAGCCGCCGGCGATCATTCTCATGGCCGGCCTGCAAGGTGCGGGCAAGACCACCACCGTCGGCAAGCTCGCCAAGTGGCTGCGTGAGCAGAAGAAGAAAAAAGTGCTGACGGTATCGTGTGACGTCTATCGACCGGCCGCCATCGAGCAGTTGAGGACTGTGAGCGGGCAGGCTGGCGCCGATTTCTTCGCCTCGACGCCCGATCAGAAGCCTGTCGAGATTGCACGCGCAGCGCTCGAGTGGGCCCGTAACCACTACCACGATGTCCTGCTGGTGGACACCGCCGGGCGGCTGGGCATCGACGAAGCCATGATGCGCGAAATTGCCGAGCTGCACGCCGCACTCTCGCCCATCGAGACGCTCTTCGTGGTCGACGCCATGCAGGGCCAGGATGCGGTGAACACAGCTCAGGCCTTCCGTCAGGCCGTGCCGCTCACAGGCGTGGTGCTCAGCAAACTGGATGGCGACTCGCGCGGTGGTGCAGCGCTCTCGGTCAAGGCGATCACCGGCTGCCCGATCAAGTTCGTGGGTGTCGGAGAAAAGCTGGATGGTCTGGATGCGTTTCATCCCGATCGCATGGCGAACCGCATTCTGGGCATGGGCGACATTCTGGCCCTGGTCGAGCAGGCACAGGCCAACGTCGACCATCAGGCCGCCAAGGACCTGGCCGACAAGCTCAAGGGTGGCAGCCGCTTCGATCTGAACGACTTCCTGGCGCAGCTGTCGCAGATGAAGAAGATGGGCGGCTTGTCCTCATTGATGGACAAACTGCCGGCGCAGTTGCAGGCCGCAGCCGGTCAGGCCGACATGGGCAAGGCCGAAAAGGACATGCGGCGCATGCAGGGCATCATCCATTCGATGACGCCGGGCGAGCGTTCCAAGCCCGAGCTCATCAAGGCGAGTCGCAAGCGACGCATCGCGGCGGGTGCGGGTGTTCAGGTACAGGATGTGAATCGCATGCTGGCTCAATTCGAGCAGATGCAGTCCATGATGAAAAAAATGCAAAAGGGCGGTCTGGCCAAGATGATGCGGGGCATGCGCGGCATGATGCCGGGCGGCATGCGATGAGCACCCCCGCCCTGCCCCAGGACATCGGCCGCGTCCTGACCGCGCCGCAAGACACCGCCCCTTTCCTGCTCGACTGGCGCAAGCGCTATCTCGGCCGCGCCATCGCTGTCGTGCAGCCTGCCGCCACCGACGAGGTGGCGCGACTGGTCGGCTGGTGTGCGCAGCACCGCGTGCCGATCGTGCCCCAGGGCGGCAACACCGGACTGACCGGCGGCTCGGTCCCGGATGCGTCCGGCAACGCGGTCGTACTGTCGCTGGCACGCATGAACCGCATCCGCGCCATCGACCCCACCAATCACACGCTCACTGCGGAAGCAGGCGTGGTACTGGCGAAGGTGCAGGAGGCTGCGCAGCAGGCAGACCGCTTGTTCCCACTCTCACTCGCCGCTGAGGGCAGTTGTACGGTGGGTGGCAACTTGTCGACCAATGCCGGGGGGACAGCCGTGCTGCGCTATGGCAATGCGCGCGAGCTGTGTCTGGGTCTAGAAGTGGTGACGCCCTCAGGAGAGGTCTGGCATTCGCTGCGCGGGCTGCGCAAGGACAACACCGGCTACGATCTGCGCGACCTGTTCATCGGCGCAGAGGGCACGCTCGGGGTCATTACCGCCGCCACACTGAAGCTCTTTCCGAGGCCGGCTGCGCAAGTGACGGCTTTGGCAGCGGTGGCGTCGCCCCATGCAGCGCTGCGCCTGCTGGATCTGGCGCAAAGCATGCTCGGGCCGGCCCTGACCGGATTCGAGATGATGTCGGCGCTCTGTCTGCAGCTTGTCACCCGCCACTACCCCGAGTGCACCCTGCCCTTTGCAGAGGCGCCGCCTTACAGCGTCCTGCTTGAATCGTCCGACGCCGAGAGTGAGGCGCACGCCACCGAGCGCTTCGATGCGCTCATGCAGCGCGCGCTTGAGGCAGGTCTCATCACCGATGCGGCGATTGCACAGTCGGTCGCGCAGTCACGTAAGTTCTGGAGCCTTCGCGAGAACATCTCTGAAGCGCAGGCCGCCGAGGGCAAGAACATCAAGCACGACATCTCGGTGCCTATTTCGGCCATTGCCGATTTTGTCGAGTCCACCAATGCGGCCATCGCCCAGGCTTTTCCCGGAGTGCGCATGGTGGTCTTCGGCCACCTGGGTGACGGCAATCTGCACTACAACGTCTCTCCGCCACCTGGTGTGCCCGAAGACACCTTCCTGTCGTGGCAGGATGGGCTGAACGCGGTGGTGCACGATGCTGTGGAAGCGGCACAAGGCTCGATCTCGGCCGAGCATGGGATCGGGGTGCTGCGCCGTGACGAGCTGCTGCGCTACAAATCGCCGGTGGCCCTGAGCCTCATGCGGACCATCAAGCAGGCACTCGACCCGCAGGGGATCATGAATCCGGGCAAGCTGATCGCCTGACCCCTCAGACGACGCCCATGGCCGCGCACATCCGCGCGACCATCGCCGACTGTGGATCAGCCAACGGATCAACGAGAGAGAAATGGTCGGCACCCGCCACGACCTCCAGGCTCACACGCCGTGAAGATGTGCTGCCCCAGGCGGCAGCGAGATCGACACTCTGGCGCAGGTACTCCGGTCCTTCAGCTCCTCCCACCAGCAAGTGCCAGTCGCCCGAGTGCGGCGCAGGCATGTGCTGCGGGCTGTTGCGCTGCGCTTCCGCAGCATCCATGCGCAAGGTGTCATTGAGATAGCTGAGTGCAATCGGCTCCAGGTCATGCAGGCCACTGAAGGCGAAACCGCCTGCCGGCACGATCCCGTTCGGCACGCGTGAATCATGGGCCCAGTCCGTGGCTGCCACCGCCGTGGTGAGATGACCCCCGGCGGAATGCCCAGCGACCCACACCCGCTGCGGATCACCGCCGAACGAACTTGCGTGCGACATTGCCCAGGCCGCAGCGCTGCGGCATTGTCGGACGACTTCATCCATCCTTACCAGAGGCATCAGCGTGTAATCCACCGTGACGACGGCAACGCCTCTCGGGACAAAGCCTGAGGCCACGTAGTCGGTGGACTCCTTGTTGAGCGCCATCCAGTAGCCACCATGGATGTAGATCAAGACCGGGCATGGCTCCTGAGTCCTCGCAGCGGAAAACACGTTGACGGTTTGTCCGCTGATTGCGTCATAGGGGACATTGATCTGCGCCGACAAGGTCGCGCGCGCTTCTTCACCCTGTGCATGCCAGCGTGCGATGTGCTGCTCGAAATGAGGCACCTTCGCGCGGTTGTTGTATTGCGCGTCAAGACCGGCGCGGTCGTAGCTGCGGTAAACGGGAGGTTGCATGATCGACGGTCTCCTGCAGTGAACAGCATGAATTATGGCTGCGGCCTTGGCTCAACTGCGGCACGCGTTACCATCGACGTTCACTCTTTCCCGCTTGATTGCCATGTCCGATACGCCTGCTTCGATCTTTCGCCGCCCCGCCACCGTCGCCAGCCTGGACGCGCTTCATGTGGGGACCACCGTGAAGCATCTGGGCATCGAGTTTGTGCAGGTGGGGCCGGATGTGCTGATCGCCCGCATGCCGGTTGATGCGCGCACCAAACAGCCCGCGGGCATCCTGCACGGTGGGGCCAGTGTCGTGCTGGCCGAGACACTGGGCAGTGTGGCGGCCACCTTGTGTCTGCCAGCCGGTCAGACTGCAGTCGGCCTGGACATCAATGCCAACCATATCCGCGCCACGCGGGAGGGCTGGGTCACGGGCGAATGTCGCCCGGTGCATATCGGTCGCAGCACGCATGTGTGGCAGATCGAACTGCGCGATGACGCAGGCCGGCTCACCTGCACCTCGCGCATCACCATGGCCGTCCTGGGGCAACCCACCTCGGGCTAAGCCTCGCGGGGGTGTCAGAGCACGCTCTCGCTGGGCCTGTGGCACCAGGGGATGCCTGCAATGATGCGCGGCCTAACGCTGCGCATCCAGGCGCGGGGCCATCAGCAGCGCACCCAGCAGCAGCGCTGCACTGGAGAGCATCGAAGGCACAGCAAACCCGCCGCCTTGAGCCAAATAGGCGGCCAGCAGCGGTCCGGCAATCTGGCCTACGCCGAATGCAACCGTCATCAGGGCGACCGCCTGCCCCGCTCGACTGGCATCGAGCGAGCGGGCAAACGGCAAGGCCATGCCTGTCAGTGGAATGAAGCCAGCCCCCAACCCGATCGCGGCGACGAGTGCCGGCGTGAACGAGTCCCCGGCCAGGGGCGCCAACGCGGTGAGCCCCTCGCAGGCATAACAGGCCGTGAGTGCCGCGCGCGCGCCGATCCGCCCGGCCAGCCAGCGCCAGAACACGATCGCAGGCAGCGCCACCGCGCCCACGAGGATCCAGCCGAGGTTGGCGAAGTCTGCCGAGAAACCGGTCGCACGGATCATTGCGGGCAGGAACGTGGCATGAATCACATAGCCGAAACCGAAACATCCGTAGGCCAGCACCGATGCTGCGAAGGCTTTGGGCGCCCGGGGTAATGCGGTCGGTGTGGCCACATGCGACGGCGGCGATGCGTGGGGCAACGGCTGAGAGGAAATGGCCTGCGGCCGGCGCTCCAGGCGCTTGAGTCCATCCCAGGCGAGCCATCCGAAGAGGGCGCTGCACACAGACATCAGCCACCACTGCGTGGTCCATGGCGCACCGGTCCAGCCTGCTGCAAGACAGACGAGCGCAGACAGGATGATGCCGATGGCCACACCGGAGAACATGCCCACGGTGCGATCGGTCGCGCCCATCGCAGCCATGCGCTCGAAGACCCGGTTGGAGATGAAGATCAAACTCAGGGCACTGGCGATGCCGGCCAAGGTGCGCAGCAGCATCCAGCCGGCCAGCGACTCCGACCAGGCCATGGCCGCCAGCAGCAGTGCGCTACCCGCCAGACCGCACCAGAGCAACCGATCCTGGAGCCGCCGATCCTTCACGGCGGTGGCAACGAGCGCACCGGCGAGATACCCAAGAAAATTGGCGCTGGCCACCCAGCCCGCATCGGTCATGGAGAGCGCGCCAGCCGACAGCATGTCTGGAAGAATCGGCGTGTAGGCGAAGCGGGCAATGCCCATGACCGCAATGAGCGCGGCCACGCCCGGCCAGAGCGTCAGGCCGATCGATGCTGCAGCGGGCGGCGCGCTGACATGGTCGGTCGATTCAGTGTGCGCCATGCGCAGCCCCGTTCGACGCGGCTCAGCGCGACCGCACCGGCGCAAACCGGTTCAGCGCAATGAAGCAGTCGGTCCGACGCCCGAGGGGGAAGATGAGGCCACGGCCGGTGCGGGGGCCGATACCTGTCGGATGGCCCCCTCCTTGCTGTACGTCCAGCGCTTCCAGGCAGCCAGCACCAGATTGGGATACTCCGGTCTGCCCAGGCTGCCGTTGTAACGACCCAGCGCGCGAAAGAGATCGCCCCGCTCCATATCGAGGTAATGGCGCAGGATCACGCAGCCGTAGCGCAAGTTGGTGCGCGCATCGAAGAGGCCCGAAGGTTCGCCATCGCCGATCAGTCGCGTCCAGAAGGGCATGACCTGCATGTAGCCCCGAGCCCCGGCACTGGAGATGGCATGGCGTCGGAAATTGCTTTCGACCTCGATCAGGCCCAGTACCAGATGCGGATCGAGCCCCGCACGTTGCGCTTCGTAGCGCGCCATCTGCAGGAATTCGCTGCGCTCGAAGGGCGTCGGTTTGTGGCGGCTGGGCAGGCGTGCGGCCATATCGGCCATCCAGTCGGTCTGCTCGAAGGTGGAGGCAAACCGCGCCTGCGGCGCAGCGCGGTCCAGCACCGCAGCAGCCAGCGCGCTGCGCACCGATGCCGTCAACGGCTCGTAAATCTGCTCCCCGGCATACGCGGTACCTGCAGGCGACATCCATGACATCGCCATCACGGCAGCTGTTGCGGCCCACCGTGGAGCGGCACGCAACGGCCCGTATACGCGACACGATGCCCATCGGTCAGTGATGCGCTGCAGTCGGTTGGAGATGAACGCGGGAGTCTTCAGCACGCCTTGAGGGATTCTTTCACCGCCTCGAAGGCACCGGACAGAGGCACGGTAGTCGTCGTGAGGCCGCGTCGAACCGTCAGTTCCACCTGGCCTTCCTTCAACCCGCGCTCGCCCACGGTCACCCGAAGCGGTACGCCAATCAGTTCCCAATCGGCGAACATGGCTCCAGGCCGCTCATCGCGGTTGTCCAGGATCACATCAATGCCCGCCTGCCTGAGCTGATCGTACAGAGCGTCGGCCGCATTGCGGACATTTTCGGAGCGCTGGTAGCCGAGCGGCGTAATCACGACGTCGAACGGTGCGATCGGGCGGGGCCAGACGATGCCTTTGTCATCATGGTTCTGCTCAATCGCAGCCGCCGGCAAGCGGGTCACCCCGATGCCATAACAGCCCATCTCGATCGGCTGCGACTTGCCCGTCTCGTCGATGAAGCTCGCATGCATCGCCTCGGAATATTTCGTGCCCAGATAGAACACATGCCCGACCTCGATACCACGCTGGATAGCCAGACGCCCTTTGCCATCTGGCGAGGGGTCGCCCTCGACGACATTGCGCAGATCGGCGATCTGTACCTCGGGGCTGCCCGGCCATGGCAGATCACGGCCCCAGTTGACGCCGGTGTAATGGGCGTCGACCCGGTTGGCACCACAGACAAAATCGCTCATGAGTGCCACCGTGCGATCCGCCACCACGCGGATCGGGCGCGCGGTACCGATCGGCCCCAGGTAGCCCGGCGTACAACCGAAGTGTTCGACGATCTCGGTCTCGCTGGCAAAACGAAAGCCCTTCAGTCCGGGGACCTTGGCGGCTTTCACTTCGTTCAGTTCGTGATCGCCGCGCACCAGCAGCAGCCAGATGCGCGTGGCCACCACGCGAGGGGCGCGAGGCGTGTCATCGCCGTCCTTGACCGGCTCATGTTCATCGACCGCCAGCACCAGCGACTTCACCGTGCGCTCAAGCGGCAGCCCCAACAACTGCGCCACGTCTTCACAGCGGGCCTTGCCGGGGGTGGGCGTGTCGGTCAGTGCCGCCGTGGGCCCGGCGCGTTCGCTCAGCAGCGGCAGCGCCTCAGCCAGCTCGACATTGGCCGCATAGTCCGAATCGGGGCAGTAGGCGATCGCATCTTCGCCTGTGTCGGCAATCACCTGAAATTCATGGCTTGCAGAGCCACCAATGGCACCGGTGTCGGCCGCCACCGCCCGAAAAGTCAGACCCAGTCGACTGAAAATGCGCGTGTAGGCATCGAACATCGCCTGATAGCTCACCAGAGCTGCATCACGGTCGCGGTCGAAGGAATAACCGTCCTTCATCGTGAACTCGCGCCCGCGCATGACGCCGAATCGCGGACGACGTTCATCGCGAAACTTCGTCTGGATCTGAAAAAGATTTTTCGGCATCTGCCGATAACTGCGGATTTCCTGGCGCGCGATGTCGGTGATCACTTCTTCTGAAGTGGGCTGTACGACAAAGTCGCGCTGATGGCGATCACGAATGCGCAGCAGCTCTGGGCCATATTGCTCCCAGCGCCCGGACTCCATCCAGAGCTCGGCCGGCTGCACCACCGGCATCAGCAATTCGACCGCGCCGGCACGCACCATCTCTTCGCGGATGATCGCCTCGACTTTGCGGATAACCCGCAGTCCCATGGGCATGTACGTGTAGACCCCCCCGGCGAGCTTGCGGATCATGCCCGCGCGCGTCATCAGCTGGTGGCTGACCACTTCGGCGTCGGCGGGGGCTTCCTTGAGCGTGGAAATAAGGAACTGGGAGGCTTTCATCGGGCGGGGGGCATGCGTGCTGGCACGCACATCATCGTATAATCGACACAATTCTAGAGTATTGAGGGGTAGCCCATGCTGGACAAAGAAGGCTATCGCCCTAATGTCGGCATCATCCTCGTCAATCAGCGCAACGAGGTCTTTTGGGGCAAGCGCATCCGCGAACACGCCTGGCAGTTTCCGCAGGGCGGGATCAAGCGTGGCGAAACGCCCGAACAAGCCATGTTTCGCGAGCTTCACGAAGAAGTCGGTCTGATGCCCGAGCACGTGCGCATCATCGGCCGTACCCGCGATTGGCTGCGCTATGAGGTCCCTCAGAATTGGGTCAGGCGCGAATGGCGCGGGCACTACCGGGGCCAAAAGCAGATCTGGTTTTTGCTGCGCCTGGTTGGCAAGGACTCGGACGTCAGCCTGCGTGCCACCGAGCAACCCGAGTTTGATGCCTGGCGATGGCACGACTTCTGGATCCCGCTCGACTCCGTGATCGAGTTCAAGCGCGACGTCTACGAACGCGCCCTCACGGAACTCTCACGTCATCTGTTCGGGCGCGGTGAAGGCAGCGTGCGGCCTGCCCGCACACCACACCGGGCGCGTGAGGCAGTCGGATCCGAAGCGCCGCCGCCCGTTGCACAGGACCTGCCGGCCAACGAGCCTTAAGGCGTCCCGCAAGGCCGCTGCACGCGCCATGCGACGGCTTGGCAAGCCCGCCCCACTTACCTGCCCGACCCGCCTTTACACCGGCGTGAGCAGCGGGCGTCCTGCAAACCAGGCGGTCACGTTGTCCAGAGTCAAGCGGCCCATCGCCGTTCGGGTGTCATGGGTGCCGCTGCCATGATGCGGCTGTAGGACCACATGCGGCAGCGCAATCAGTTCGGCCGGCACGCAAGGCTCATCCTCGAAGACATCGAGACCTGCGCCGCCCAGGCGCCCCTCGGTCAGCCCTTGCACCAGCGCTGGCTGATCCACGACCGAACCCCGCGCAATATTCACAAAATGGCCCTGCGGCCCAAGCGCCTCGAGTACCGCGCGCGACACGATCCCCCGCGTGGCCGCACCGCCCGGACACGCCGCAATCAGCACATCGGCCCAGCTTGCCATCTCAACCAGATCGGCGTGATACGCCCACTGCACCGGCTTACGACGTGGTCCGTGGTAGGCAATTTGCGCGCCGAATGCCTCGCAACGCTGCGCAATCCCGTGTCCGATACGACCCAAGCCGACAATGCCCACGCGCCGCCCGCGGACCTGCGTCGTGAGCGGCAAACCGCCCTGCGACACCCAACGCCCCTCACGGACCCACCGATCAGCCGCCACCACCTGTCGCAGCGATGCCAGCATGAGGGCGACCGCGAGATCGGCCACATCATCGGTCAGGACGTCCGGCGTGTTGGTCACAGCGATGCCATGTGCCTTGCAGTAGTCCAGGTCGATCGCGTCGACGCCAACACCGAAACACGAGACCAGCTTCAGACGCGGCAACTGCGACAGCACACTGGCCTCGATGCCGCGCCCGCCCGCAGTCACCACCACTTCACAGGTCTGAGCCAGTTCGGAGAGCAAGGCTGCCTTGTCTTTCGCCTGATAAAACCGCTGGACCGCCCAACTCGATTCGAGCTCGTGTTGAGTCGGTTCGTACAACGGACACATCAACAGGACGGGTCGGGTCATGGCACAGCCTCATGGTTCAAACGGCCGTGACGATACCGCATCAAAGTGTCAGGATGCGCGGATCGCCCCCTGAGGCGCCACTCATGCAGCCAAGGCACCCATCATGACCACACCTGCGCCCATCGCAAGGCCGGCGCCTCGCAACACGGGCATGCCCGACGCAGCGCGGCCTGTCACGATCATCACGGGCGCAGGCAGCGGTGTGGGGGCGGCCACGGCACGCCTGCTCGCCACCCGGGGTCACGCAATTCTGGTGCATTACCACCGCAGCGAACCAGCTGCGCTCGAGGTGGTGCGCGCCTGCATCGAGGCGGGTACCGATGCCATCGCCGTGTCAGGCGATGTCGGCGACGACGCGGTCTGTCGCAACCTCGCTGAGCGCGCTATCGAGCGCTGGGGACGCATTGATGGTCTGGTGAACTGCGCCGCCATGACCCGCTTCGTTCCCCTGTCCGAAATGGAACGGGTCGATGCCCAGGAATTCATCGACCTGTACCGGGTCAATGCCATCGGGCCGTTTCAGATGGCACGGGCGGTTGCGCCCCACATGCAGGGGGGCGCTGCGATCGTCTGCGTCTCATCAATCGCGGGGCAACTGGGCAGTGGCAGCAGCTTTCCCTATGTGCTGTCCAAGGGCGCACTGAACGCCCTGACGCTGGGTCTGGCCCGCACGCTGGCGCCCCGGATTCGCGTCAATGCGGTGTTGCCAGGGATGATCGACGGGCGCTGGATGCGCGAGGGCATTGGCGAAGACGCCTTCGCGCGGGTGAGCGAGCAATTTGCCGACCATGCACTGACCGGCCGCATCTGCACCAACGAGGAGATCGCAGCCGCCATCGCATGGCTGCTTGATCCGTCCTGCGTGATGACAGGGCAGCTCATGGTGGTCGATGGAGGCTTCAGCCTCGGACGCCCGCCACCGTCTGCAGGAGCGCGCTGAGCGGCTCCACCCACGTCATACCTCAGTAGACCGCGCGACCGCCCGACAGATCGAACACCGCACCGGTGGAAAACGCGCAGTCCTCACTGGCCAGCCAGGCGACCATCGCGGCGATTTCGTCGACCTCGCAAAACCGACCCATCGGAATCTTGGAGAGCATGAATTCGATGTGCTGCGGCGTCATCTGATCGAAGATCGCGGTGCGCGCCGCAGCAGGGGTCACGCAATTGACCCGGATGCCGGTTTTCGCCAGTTCCTTGCCCAAAGACTTGGTCAGCCCGATCACGGCGGCCTTGGACGCTGAATAGGCCGGCGCGTTGGGATTGCCATCCTTACCGGCAATGGACGCAATGTTGATGATGCGACCGTAGTCGCGTGCCATCATGGCCCGGGCCACCGCACGGTTGCAATAAAAGAGCCCGTGCACATTCACATCGAAAACCTTGTGCCAGTCTTCGGTGGTGTAGTCCACGGTCGGCACGTTCGGGCCTGCAATGCCGGCACTGCACACCAGAATATCGATCGCGCCACAGGCCTTCACCGTGGCCTGGGTCGCAGCCTGCACCGAGTCTTCCTGGGTCACATCGGTGACAACTGCCAGCGATTGCGCGCCCAGTGACGTCGCTGCATCGCGTGCAGCCTTCTCGTCAAGATCCCAGATCGCGACCCGCGCACCGCTGGCCACGAACCGTCTGGCGATCGCCAGGCCAATGCCCGCTGCCCCGCCAGTGACGACGGCACACCGGCCGTTCAGATCGATGCTGTTCATGCGCGCGCTCCTCGTGATGTCACGGCAGGGTTCGCCACCGCGGATCGATGACGGTCTGTCAGGCTACAGGTGGCTTGCGGGTGCCCTCAACCACCGGATACAGAGGACGGCCGGTTTGGATCCAGTGCACGATGTTGCTGGCGGCCCGGGTACGCAGATCCACTTCGGCGTCGACCGAGTAAAAGGCCGAGTGCGGCGAAAAAATCACCCGCGGATCTGCCAGCAGCGGATGGTTTGCAGGCACCGGTTCGACCGGCAGCACATCCAGACCTACTCCGGCCAGATGCCCGGACTGCACCACGCGCGTCAGGCCGTCCAGATCGATCACCCCGCCGCGCGCCGTGTTGACCAGGTAGGAACCTGGCTTCATGCGCCGCAGCAACTGCTCGCCCACGAGTGAGCGCGTATCGTCATTGAGCAGGCAATGGATGGAAATTGCGTCAGCCTGTTCGAACAACTGTTCGAGCGACACCCGCTTCACATACGCAGGGAAGTCGCCGTCGATCAGATGCGGGTCGTGCGCGATCACGCTGCCGAAGGTATCGCGTGCGAGATGGGCAAACCGCTTACCGATGCGCCCCAGGCCCAGCACACCGACCGTCATGTTCGCCGCTCGCGGGACAGTACCGGCGCTCTTGTGATGCCAGGTCCCGGCCTTGACGTCAGCGTTCCAGCGGGTGATGTTGCGCACCACCCCCAGCATCATCGCGAAGGCGTGTGTGGCCACTTCACCGGTGCCGTAATCCGGACAGTTGGCCACCCACACGCCTGCTGCCGCAGCCGCCTTGTCGTCGATGGTGTCGTAGCCCACGCCCAGGCGTGAGACCAGCCCGATCTCGGGCCTTGCGGCAAAGACTTTGGCCCCCACCGGCGAGAAGCGGATCAGCAGGGCCGCACAGCCCTCCGAGGCTGCAATGACCTCGTCCTCTGTGCGGCAGTCGCCCTCCAGCATCTCGATACCGGCCTGACGGAATACTTCGCGCTCGATGCTGCCGTCGCGCCCCTTGTTGTCGGTGAAGAGCACCTTCATGGTCGTGCGCTCAGGCGTACTTGATGATCTGCTGGCGCTGTTCGCCAAGGCCTTGAATGCCCAGGGTCACCACGTCACCTTTGCGAAGGAACTGCGGGGGCTTCATACCGCTGGCCACGCCGGGCGGCGTGCCGGTGGTGATGATGTCGCCGGGGTACAGCGTAAAGAGCGCGCTCACGTAGGCAATCAGGGCCGCGCAATCGAAGATCATGGTCTTGGTGTTGCCGCGCTGGCGCTTTTCGCCGTTGACGTCCAGCCACATGTCCAGTTTGCCGGGGTTGCCCACTTCATCGGCCGTGACCAGCCAGGGGCCGATCGGACCGAAGGTGTCGAAGCCCTTGCCCTTGTCCCAGGTGGGGCCGCGCTCCATCTGCCACTCACGCTCGGAGACGTCGTTGACGACGCAATAGCCAGCCACATGCGACAGCGCATCTTTTTTCGTGACGCTGCGCGCCTTGGTACCGATGACGATGCCCAGCTCCACTTCCCAGTCGGTCTTCACCGAGTTGCGCGGCAGCATGACGTCGTCGTGCGCACCCTGCATGCAGGTCAGGGTCTTGTGAAAGACCACCGGCTCCTTGGGAATGGGGTTGCCGGTTTCAATCGCGTGATCGCGATAGTTCAGGCCGATCGCCACGAATTTGGTGGACCCAGTGAAAGGCACGCCCATGCGCGGTTTGCCGCGCACCAGCGGCAGGCTCGCCGGCTTGATGCGGGCCAGTTTGGCCAATGCACGCGGCGCAAGCTGAGCGGGGCCAATGTCGGGCACCACGCCGGAGAGGTCGCGCAGTTTGCCGTCGGCGTCGATGAGGCCGGGTTTTTCCTTGCCGGGTTTGCCGTAGCGCACGAGTTTCATGGGTAGCTCTCCTTGGAGGGGGTCAGATCATGGCTCCACCGTCCACGATGAACGGCTGGCCGGTGGCGAACAGCGACTCGTCGCTGGCGAGATAAACAGCGATCGGGGCGATTTCTTCAGCGGTGGCCAGTCGGCCCATTGGCTGGCGGGCGATGAACATCTTGCGGGCTTCAACGGGATCATCGAAGGCATTGATCCGATCGTGCAGGCTGGGCGTGTCCACCGTGCCGGGGCAGATGCAGTTGCAGCGAATGCCGCGGCTCACATAGTCTGCAGCCACCGACTTGGTCAGGCCGATGACCGCCGCCTTGCTCGCACCATAGGCAAACCGGTTGGTGAAGCCCTTGAGGCTCGAGCACATCGAAGCCATGTTGATGATCGAGCCACCGCCTTGCGCGAGCATGCCGGGTAGGGCTGCAGCAATGGCCTTCCATTGCGCACGCACGTTCAGGTTGAAGCTCAGGTCCCAATCGGCATCGGCGCATTGTTCGATGCCGCCCTGATGGACCCATCCGGCGCAGTTGAAGAGCACATCCAAGGGTTGCGCGCCGATCACCGCACTGACCTGCGCATCGTCGAGCATGTCGAGCACGCGGGTGGTCACGCCCGCCACACCTTGATAGGTCTGCAGCAGCGCCGGGTTGACGTCGGTGGCAATCACTTGCGCGCCCTCGGCGGCCATCTGCAACACGCTCGCCCTGCCGATACCCTGTCCGGCTGCGGTCACGAGGATGCGTTTGCCCTGCAGGCGTGTCCCCATCAGCGTCTCCTGTTCTTGGTCATCAATCGATCGATGATATCGCGGCCCGGGCACCCTGCGTCCGCAGGCGCTCGAGTGCCCGTGTCAGGGCGTCAAGCAGACTCGAGTCCTGGTGGAGGTCGTCTGCGAAAACCGCCTGCACGCCCAGGAGAGCGCCGACGCGATCGCGCGTGCACACCTCCTTGCGCGCCACGGGCAGCAATTGCCCGGCCAGCGGATCGTCCACCGACCACCGGGTGGCTGACCGGGCGTGGGGGTCGGGCTCACCGATGAGAAAGTGCAACCAGGCAGCGACACCCAGCAGGAGCGCGTCATGGGGCAGGCCTTGCCGACGCGCCTCGCGCAGGCTGACCAGCAGCCGCTGGGGCAGTTTGCGCGAACCGTCGGCGCTGATCTGCCGCAGCGCATGGCGCAGGGCCGGGTTGGCAAAGCGCTCCAGCAGCCTGCCGGTGTACGGCCCGACCTCGCCGCGCACCGACGCAGGCAGCGTGGGTTCGACCTGCCGCCACAGTCGCGCGAGGAAGATGCGCAGCGAGGGATCAGCAGCCGCCTCATCCACCGTTGCCAGGCCCAGAGGCACACCCAGATAGGCCAGGCTGGAGTGCGCCGCGTTCAGCAAGCGCAGTTTCATCGCTTCCCAGGCCGCGACGTCATCCACCCACTGGGCACCGACCCGATCCAGGGGCGGCGCCTCACCGGCAAAGCGCGCCTCGATCACCCATTGAGAGAAGGGCTCGGTTGCCACCGGCCAGGCATCGTGGAGCCCGAGCACCTGCTCGGCCTGCGCGCGGTCGGCATCGGTGGTGGCCGGCACGATCCGATCGACCATCGTGTCAGGGCAGACCACCTCGTGCTCGATCCAGCGGGCCAGGGGCGCACCCGCGAGGGAGCCATCCCGCACAACCGGCGAGGCCGCCCGGATCAGGCGCTCATGCAGCAGGCCTCCGTTGCGAGACAGGTTGTCGCACGACAGCAGCGTCAGCCCGCCCACCCCGGCGGCATGGCGCGCCGCCAGACCCTCCACGAGCAGGGCCAGCGCACTACCGGCATCCGTCTGGTCGTAACCCTTTTCGGTAATGGTCAGGGTGACGAGCCGGGTGTTGGGGCTGGCCAGCCGGTCGCGAACGGTGGCGGGCGACTCCGGCGCCACGAGCAGTTCGCGCAGGCTGCCGACCACCCGCGCCTGAGCGCCGCGACCATCGCGCTCCAGAACGGTGTACAGGCCGTCCTGCGCAACGAGCGCATCGCGCATGACCGGGCGTCGCAGACTCACCCCGCACACGCCCCAGCGTGCATCACCCGCCAGGGCCAGGTCCTCGAAGGCGATCGCCTGGTGAGCGCGATGAAAGTTGCCCACGCCCAGATGAAGCACACCGGGTGGCGTGATGCCCCAGCTTCGCGCCGGACGTTGCACGCCGGCTGGCAGCCGCTCAAGCGTGTCGCGGTGCAGTCGCGGCGTCATGCGCGGGTATCGGGCCCCACGGAAGTCATGTCAGCGATGGCCGAAGCGGCAGGTCCGGATCGCCCCAATCGGACTGGGGCACCAGCGGATACCAGCCAGGACGCCCGGGGTCGCGGTCATAGGGATAGGGGCCCAGCTCAAGGAACAGTTCGTGGTACTGAGCCACCTTGTCGGGGTCAAGGCTCACCCCCAGGCCATGCCCGGTGGGCACCGCGATGCGGCCATCGTGGTAGCGCATCTTGCCGCCGACGATCACGTCATCGCGCAGGTGGTGGTAGTGGGCGTCTGCCGCGTAGCCCAGGTTGGGCACAACCGCGCCCAGTTGCAGCATGGTGGCGAGCTGCACGCCCAATTCGCCCGAGGAATGCACGGCCACGCCCAGCCCGAAGGTCTCGCAGATGCCGGCCGCCTTGATGCAGGGCCGGATGCCGCCCCAGAAGGTGGTGTCCAGCAGCACGACGTCGACCGCGCGTTGCGTCACATTGGCCGCCAGCTGCTCGAAATTCACGATCACCGTGTTGGTGGCCGTGGGAATGCGAACGAATTCGCGCAGCCGCGCCATTTGGGGCATGCCCCAGACCGGGTCCTCGAAGTAGTCGTTGTTCAGGTCCTCGATGCCGCGACCGAAGCGGATCGCATCGGCCAGCGACCACGCGCAGTTGGGGTCATGGCGCAGGCGGTCCTGGGGCCAGGCCGCGGCCAGCGCCCGGTAGCAGGCCAGCTCGTGGGCCGGGTCGAACACACCGCCCTTGATCTTGTGCGAGGTAAAGCCGTGCTCTGCCTTCAGGGCCCGGGCATGGGCCATCAGCTGATCGACCGTGCGCACCTCGCCCTCGCCGCTCACCGGATCGGGATAGCGAAAGAACAGATAGGACGCGAATGCCACTGCATCACGCACCCGTCCACCGAGCAGTTCACTGACCGGCACCCTCAGCTTCTGGCCGATGATGTCCAGGCAGGCAAATTCCAGCGCGGCGTGCAACTGTGTGCGGTTGTTGTAGAGGCTGGCCGTCGGATTGCATACCGCAAAGCGCATGGCCTCGAGGCGGAAGACATCGTGACCCTGCAGCAGGCTGATGAGGCTTTCGACCGCCTGGCTGGCAGCCTGTCCGCCACCGCCGAACTCGCCCAGACCCCGATAGCCGTCGTCGGTCTCGATTTCGACCAGGGTGCGCACGAAGCGGCCCCAGTGCGCGCCATTGCTGTGTCGAAGCGGCGCCTCGAGCGGCACGGTGACGGGAGTGGCCTGAATGCGGGCGATGCGGGTCATCGTGACGGCACGTCGAGGGCAGGCGGACTGGCCTGGATGCGCGCGACGGGCATCATTGGCCATGGGATGTGGTGTAGATCGAGTGTACAGGTTAGGATCCGGTCAATCGAGCGCGCAACCCGGCATGCCTGGCGTTGGCCCGCTCTGCTTCGAGGAGACTTCCCGTGCTGGCCTGCCAGGTGCATGGTGCAATGGATCTGCGCGTGATCGACGTCCCCGTGCCGCGACCTGGCACTGGCGAGGTCCTGCTGCGCCTGGGCGCAGCCGGTATTTGCGGCTCGGACATGCACTACTACCTGCATGGGCGCGTGGGGTCCTTTGTGATCCGTGAGCCGCTGACACCCGGGCATGAGGCCTCGGGTGTCGTGGCCGAACTGGGCGAAGGCGTGAGCGGGCTGCGGGTGGGGGACCGGGTCGCGATCAATCCGTCCCGCCCCTGCGGCCGTTGTGCCGGCTGCCGCGAGGGCCGGGAGAACCTGTGCGCCAACATGCGTTTCCTGGGCAGCGCCAGCGTCTTTCCCCATATGCAGGGGCTGTTCAGCGAGTACTTTGTCATGCCGGCCGGGCAGTGTGTGCCAGTTGCCAGCGCGGTGTCGCTGGGCGAGATCGCGATGTCCGAGCCGCTCTCGGTGGCCCTGCACTCGGTTCATCGCGCCGGGTCACTTCTGGGCCGGCAGGTCCTGATCACCGGATCGGGGACGATCGGCTGCATGATGGTGCTGGCTGCGCGGCTGGCGGGCGCCGCGCATATCGCAGTGACCGATGTCGTGGACCACCCCCTGACGGTGGCGCGTCAGGTCGGTGCCGACCAGACCGTGCGCACCGATCAACTGCTGGCTGACCAGGCCCTGAGCGATCTCATCGGTGAACCCGATGTCGCCTTCGAGGTATCGGGCGCGCCCTCGGCCCTGTCGGCCTGCCTGAATACCGTGCGCCGTGGCGGCACGGTGGTGCAGGTGGGCACGCTCCCTGCCGAGGGCTTGCATCTGCACGCCAACCTCGTCATGTCGCGCGAACTCGATCTGCGCGGCTCGTTTCGCTTTGGCAATGTCTTTGGTCAGGCCGTATCCGCCATTGCCAGCCGCCGCGTCGATGTCCGACCGGTGCTGTCGGGCGCCCATCCGCTGAGCGACGCGGCGCGCGCCATCGAACAGGCTCGCGACAAATCGATCAGCATGAAAGTCCAACTGGTGCCCACGGGCGCCTGAACCCTGGCCGAAGGCCGCGATACACAACGAGGAAGGAGAACGTCGATGGTTTCGATGAAACGGGTTGCCACCCTGCTGGTGTCCGCCGCGGCGCTGGCAGTGACCGCCGCCCCCGCGCTGGCGCAGACCAAACTCAAGTGGGCACACGTCTACGAGGTGTCTGAGCCGTATCACACCGAATCGGTGTGGGCGGCCGAGGAAATCAAGAAGCGCACCAACGGGCGATACGACATCCAGGTCTTCCCGGCGTCCTCACTGGGCAAGGAGACCGACATCAACCAGGGGCTCACCCTAGGCACAGTGGACATGATCATCAGCGGTCCCTCGTTCGCGGCGCGCAACTTCCCGCGCATCGGCGTGGCCTACTACCCGTTCATCTTCCGTGATGCCGCGCATCAGGCCGCCTACGCGAAGAGCCCGGTGTTCCAGGAACTGGCCGAGGAGTACCGCAAGAAAACCGGCATCGTGATGACCGCCTACACCTACTACGGTGCGCGGCAGACCACCTCCAACCGGCCGTTCACCGACTGCGCCGGCATGAAGGGACTGAAGATCCGCGTGCCCGACGTGCCAGCCTACATGGCCACCCCCCG
>DGIT01000144.1:77859-100840 GCA_002386465.1 Burkholderiales bacterium UBA4615
ACGCAGATCGCGCCCCATGTGTGGAGCAAGCTAAGCGATGCCGATAAGAAGATCTTCGTCGAGGTGACCCAGGAGGCAGCGGCCCGTGGCACCGCCAAGGTGGTCAAGCGCGAATCCGAGCTGGTCGACGAGTTCAAGAAGAAGGGCATCAACATCGTCAATGTGAACCGGCAGAGCTTTGTCGACGCGGTGCTCAAGAACTTCACGCCCGAGTCACTGGGTTATGACCGCAAGGACTACGACCGCATCGTGGCCCTGAAGTGATCCGATGACCACGGCCCCTCGCCCGGCCGAACAGGACGACCCGCTGGGTGGGGCCGCCGTCCTGGACGACTCCGGGCGTTTCCACGCCGAGGACGAACCGATCGACCTCACGGTCTACCGTTGGGAAGACTGGCTTGCACTGGCATTCTTCTGGCTGCTAGCACTCACGGTCTTCTACCAGTTCTTCACCCGCTACGTGCTGGCCGACTCGGCGGCATGGACCGAGGAGATCGCCCGATACCTGCTGATCGTGGTCACCTTCGTGGGGTCGGCGATGGCGGTGCGGCGCAACAGTCACATCCATGTCGAATTTCTCTACCGTTGGCTGCCCGCGCGCGTGGGCCGTGCCCTGTCCACCGCGGTCGACTGGGTCCGCATCGCGTTTTTCGCCTATGCCACCTGGCTGGCCATCGAACTCGTCCCGAAGATGCACAACCTGAACATGACGGTGGTCAATTTTCCGATGAGTGTGGTCTATGGCCTCGTAGCCCTGGGTTTCGCCTTGATGACCTGGCGCTCGATCGTCCTGGCCCAACGCCACGCGCAACGCGGCTGGAGCCTGCTCGAGCGACCGTCGGAAATGCAGGACTGACGCACCCGCCGCACGCAGGACCCGCTCCATGAATGCCATGCTGTTCTCGTCGTTTCTGGCCGCACTGACCGCGGGCATTCCCATCGCCATCGCGATGTGCCTGGGCTCGCTGGTCTACATCTGGATGTCGGGCAACATCCCGCCGCTCACCGTCATCCACCGGATGGTGGGAGGCATCGATTCCTTTCCGCTGCTGGCGGTGCCGTTCTTCATCTACGCCGGCAACCTGATGAACTCCGCCGGCATCACCAACCGGATCTACAACTTTGCGCTCGCCCTGGTCGGCTGGCTCAAGGGCGGCCTGGGGCATGTGAACGTGGTGGGTTCGGTGGTGTTCGCCGGCATGTCGGGCACGGCGGTGGCCGATGCGGGCGGACTGGGCACCATCGAGATCAAGGCCATGAAGGACCACGGCTATCCGGTGGACTTTGCCGTGGGCATCACCGCAGCGTCCTCGACGCTGGGCCCGATCATCCCGCCTTCTCTGCCGATGGTGATCTATGGCGTGCAGGCGAACACCTCGATCGGCAAATTGTTTGCGGCCGGTTTCGTGCCGGGTGCCATCATGGCCCTGTTCATGATGGGCATGGTCGCGTGGTACGCCCACGTGCGTCGCTACGGCGCCGACATTGCGTTCTCATGGCCGCGCATGGGCCGCGCGTTTGCCGAACTCGGCGCCGTGATCATCACGGCCGGGGTGCTCTACACCCTGTGGAAGGACGAGTCGCTCGGCGGTTTGATGAAGTTCGGTCTGCCGCTGGCAGCGGTTCTGGTCGTCGATCGACTGATGCGCTTCGAGGCCTTCATGGCCTTGCTGACACCGGTCATCCTGATCGGAGGCATGGCTTCGGGCCTGTTCACACCGACCGAAGCCGCTGTTGCCGCCGTGGCCTGGGCCCTGTTCCTGGGTTTCGTCTGGTACCGCACGCTCAACCTGCGAATGCTGGTGAAGATCAGCATGGACACCATCGAGACAACCGCCTCGGTCCTGTTCATCGTGGCGGCGGCCTCGATCTTCGCCTGGGTGCTCACCACCACGCAGGTGACCGAGGCGATCGCCCAGTGGGTCCTGTCGATCACCGACAACAAGTGGGTGTTCCTCATCCTGGTCAACCTGTTCCTGCTCTTCGTGGGCTGCTTCATGGAGACCATCGCAGCGATCACCATCCTGGTGCCAGTGCTGCTGCCGATCGCGATCAAGCTGGGTATCGACCCGGTCCATTTCGGCCTGATCATGGTGCTCAATCTGATGATCGGCCTGCTGACGCCACCGGTGGGCATGGTGCTCTTCGTGCTGGCGAAAGTGTCCCGGCTGGGCTTCGAGCAGACGGTCAAGGCGGTGCTGCCGTGGATGGTGCCGCTGCTGGCCACCCTGGTGATCATCACCTTCTTTCCCGCGCTGGTGCTCTGGTTGCCGAAACTGCTCTACCCCTGACGCACACCAGACACCTGCCCCGCCACGCCATGCCCCGCATCGTCGACATCCAGATCCTGCAGGTCGATCTGCCACCCAGGGTGGCGCGCTCGGATGCGATCCAGTCGTTCGTGACGCAGGAGACGCCTCTCGTTCGCCTCACCGCCGATGACGGCTCGCAGGGCATCGGTTACAGCTACACCATCGGCACCGGCGGGTCCTCGGTGGTCGCACTGCTGGCCGACCATCTGTGTCCACGCCTGCTGGGCCGTGAAGTTGACGATATCGAGGCCATCTGGAAGGACCTCTTCTTTCACACCCATGCCACCGCGGTGGGCGCCATCACCGCGCTGGCCCTGGCGGCAGTCGATACTGCACTGTGGGACCTGCGCGGCAAGCGACTGGGGTTGCCGCTGTGGCGGCTGGCCGGCGGCGCCCGGCCCCGCGTACCGGTCTACAGCACCGAAGGTGGCTGGCTGCAACTGGATACCGACACCCTGGTGCGCGAATCGGTGCAGGCCCGCGAGCAGGGCTTTCGTGGCGTCAAGATCAAGGTCGGCAAGCCGCATGTCTCGGAAGACGTCGCGCGACTGCGCGCGGTGCGCGAGGCGGTGGGCGCCGATTTCGAGATCATGACCGACGCCAACCAGTGCTTCGATGTGTCAGAGGCCATCCGCCGGGCCCGTCATTTCGAGGCACTGGATCTGGCCTGGTTCGAGGAGCCCCTGCCCGCCGAGGACCTGGGCGGCCATGCACGGCTGGCCGCCTCCACCTCGCTGCCCATCGCCGTGGGCGAGTCGATCTATTCGCTGCAGCATTTCCGCGAGTACCTGCAGCGCGAGGCCTGCTCGATCGTGCAGGCCGACGTGGCGCGCATCGGCGGCATCACACCGTGGCTGAAGGTCGCGCATCTGGCCGAGAGCTTCAACGTGGCGATGTGCCCGCACTTCCTCATGGAGCTGCACGTTTCGCTGACTGCCGCAACCCCCGCTTCGCGCTGGGTCGAGTACATCCCTCAACTCGACGGCGTGACGCGCTCGGGCATCCGCATCGAGGACGGTATGGCGGTCGCGCCCGATGTACCGGGCAACGGCATCGAGTGGGACTGGCCGGCGATCGAGGCGCGCGCCGTGGCGCGGCATCGGCTCGCACTGCAGGGGCGCTGAAATACGCCCCGAACCACGCTACTGAAGTCACTGAACCTGCTGCCGAGTGGGCGCTGGGGGCAGCGGTCGAATCGGAAGCCTGACCCCGGCGGTCTCAGGGTTCGACGATGTTGAAGTTGAAGTCGAAGGTATCCATGCAGCCGAAGAGCTGACGCAGGGCGTCGCGATTGCCGCTCGCCTCGAGCTTGCCTGCATCAATGGCCGCCATGAAATCGCTGCGCGCCTCGACAACGGCAATCAGCGTGGCGCGGTCCAGCCTCAGGACGGCATCGGCCTGTTCGCCGTGGCTGCCCACTATCGAGGTCAGCGCGCCATTGCGCAGCGTCAGGCGGTAGGTTTTGCCCTCATCGCGCATCACCCAATCGACCCGCACCTGCAGGTCCTGCGCTTTGGGCCCATTCACTCTGACCGCCAGATGCTGCAGGTACTGATGCGTCGGCAGGAAAGAAAGCATGCCCATCGCTCCCACCATGGGCCGCGGCGCACGCGGCACCGCCGGATCGCGCCGGATTTCCAGCGCCCCCAGCAGATAGGCATTGCGCCAGGTCGACGACTCGGCCTGATAGCCGAGCTGCTCCATGGCATCGGCCAGCAGTTCGCGCCCGGGCAGGTAATCGGGCTGGGCGAAGACCAGATGGTGCATGGCCTGCACCACCCAGCGGAAATCGCCGCGCTCGAAATCTTCGCGCGCTTTGCGCAGCAGTTCGTCCGCACCGCCCATGTAGGCCACATAGCGCTTGCCTTCTTCCACCGGTGTGTGCCGGTTGAGGTTGGCTGGATTGCCGTCATACGGCCCGAGGTAATGGGCGTAGATCGCATTCACGTTGTGCGCCACGGCACCGTAGTAGCCGCGTGTGTGCCAGCGCTTGGACAGGGCGTTGGGCATCATGAGCTCGGCTGCAATTTCGCGCGGTGTGAGCCCGTGGTTCATGAGCCGCAGCGTCTGGTCGTGCAGATAGCGATACATGTCGCGCTGGTCGGCCACAAACGTGGCGGCCCGTTCCTGGCCCCACACCGGCCAGTGGTGCTGCGCGTACACCACATCCACATGGGGCACGTATTCGCTCAGCGCTTCATCCAGATACTGGCTCCAGGCCAGCGCATCGCGGGTCTTGGCGCCACGAATGGGGCACAGGTTGTGCATCAGCTGGCAGGCGTTTTCGGCCAGATTCAGAGCGCGCAGCTGCGGGAAAAAAAGGTGCATCTCGGCGGGTGCTTCCGAACCCGGGGTGAGCTGAAACACGATCTCCACGCCATCGATCACATGACGCTCGCGGGTTTTCGAGATGAGTTGGGTGGGCGGAATCAGGCCCATTTTCCCGGTCCCGGTGACCTTGCCCAAACCGCTGTCGACATAACTGCGCTCGCCTGCAGGCAGGCCGCCGCCAAACTGATAGCCCGCGCGACGCATCATCGGCACTCCCGCCAGCACCGACTCGCCCACCAGCGCATCCATGAAGCCGGCCGGCGCAATCACCGGTACCTTGCCCGAGACCGCATCGCGCTCGTCCAGCACGCCGCGCGCGCCGCCGCAGTGGTCGTTATGGCTATGGGTGTAGATCAGGCCGGTCACTGGCCGATCGCCGCGGTGCGAGCGATACAGCTCGAGCGCGGCACGGGCCGCCTCGGTATAGGTGGCCGGGTCGATCACGATGACGCCGGTATCGCCCTCGATGAAGCTGATGTTGGCGATGTCCAGGCCCCGGACCTGATAGGTGCGCTCGGTGACCTTGTAGAGCCCGTGGTGCGTGTTCAGGCGTGCCAGTCGCCACAGACTGGGGTTGACCGAAGCCGGCGCCTCATCGCCCTGCAAGAAGGCCAGATGACGCATGGTGGAGACCACCTGTCCCTTGGCATTGAGGACTTCACCTTCAGGGATCGTGCCGATGAAGCCGCGCTTGGCATCTTCAAAGTCGGCTGCATCGGCAAAGTTCAGTCCGAGCTTGAAGGCGTCCTGCAGACGGGCGGTTTCGGGGTGCGGTGGGCGTGAGCGATCGGGGGCGGGTGCCATGGTGAACGTCCTTGTGCTGCGTCAGCTGCGGATGAACTTGGGGGCGCGCTTTTCAAGGAAGGCCGCCACGCCCTCCAGTGCGTTGTAGCTGCCGAACTCGGCGCGGACATGATGGTCTTCCATCGCCAGCCCGGCATCGGTCACCTGTGGGCCGGCAGCGGCGATGCACTCGCGGATGCCCTGTACGGCCGAGGGGCTGAAGCCGCTGACTTCACGCCCGAATGCCAAGGCCTGTTCAAGGAGGGCAGGCTGCGGCGCCGCGACGCGGTGAATCAGCCCGATCGCATGGGCCTCGGTGGTATCGACCGGGCGCCCGGTGAGCATGAGCTCTGTGGCGCGCGCAGGTCCCACGATCGCCGGAAGAAACTGCGTGCCGGCATAAGCAGGCAACAGACCGAGCTTGATCTCGGGCAGCGACATCTTCACGTGGGGGGCCGCGATGCGCAGCAGGCAAGCCATGGCGAGCTCCAGCCCGCCGCCATAGGCGAGTCCATTCATGGCGGCGACGCTGATCAGCCGTGAGCGCGACAACCGAACGAGCAACTCGCGCGCCATGACGGTCTTGGCGGCACGTTGTGCATCAGTCAGCGTTTGCAATTCGGCAAGGTCGGTGCCGGCACAAAACGCCTTTTCGCCGCTTGCGGTGATGACCAGCAGCGGCAGCTTGCGCGCCTCCAGGTCATCGATGCAGGCGGCAAGCCCCTCGAGGACCGGCTTGGTGAGGGCATTGAGTTTGGAGGCGCGCTCGATCCTGAAAACGGCGCCATCCTCCAGGGCCTGGACTGTAAAAGGCGCAGACGAATCGGTCATCGTGGTGTCTCCTCAAGGTGCGTGGTCTGGCCACAGGATAAACCGGCGGTATCGGCCGACATGCCCCGACGGGCAAGGCCAGCTAACATCGGGCCTGTAATCGACACGCCGATCGACGCCCCTCACGACAAAGCGAGACACGCATGAGCTCCCAGGACACCCGCAAACAACCCGAAGATCTGCGCAGCGCACGCTGGTTTGCACCGGACGACATGCGCTCGATGGGGCATCGCTCGCGGTTCATGCAGATGGGTTACGGCCTGCAGGACTGGGTCGGCAAGCCGGTCATTGCACTGGTGAACACCTGGAGCGACATCAACCAGTGCCACAGCCACTTCAAGCAGCGCGTCGAAGATGTGAAGCGCGGCGTGCTGCAGGCAGGCGGCTTTCCGCTGGAGCTGCCGGCCATCAGCCTGTCAGAGCCCATCGTCAAGCCCACCACCATGCTCTATCGCAATTTCCTGGCGATGGAGACCGAGGAGTTGCTGCGTAGCCATCCGGTGGACGGCGCCGTGCTGATGGGCGGCTGCGACAAGACCACACCGGGTCTGTTGATGGGCGCGTTTTCTGCTGGACTGCCCTGCATCTACATGCCCGCAGGCCCGATGTTGCGTGGCAACTGGAAGGGCAAGACCCTGGGCTCGGGCTCGGATGTGTGGAAGTACTGGGACGAGCGGCGTGCAGGCAACATCACCGATGCGGATTGGCAGGAGGTGGAAGCCGGGATTGCGCGCAGCCATGGCACGTGTATGACCATGGGCACAGCAGCCACCATGATGGGGATTACTGAGGCGATTGGACTGTCGCTGCCTGGTGCAGCCGCCATTCCCGCTGCCGATGCGAACCATCCGCGCATGGCGGCGGAAAGCGGCCGGCGCGCCGTGCAGATGGTCTGGGAAGATCTCACGCCCGCACGCCTGCTGACCCGCGAGCATTTTCTGAACGGCATCGCAGCCGCCATGGCCATGGGCTGCTCGACCAACGCGATCATCCATGTGGTGGCCATGTCGCGCCGGGCCGGATGCGCAGTGTCTCTGGACGATTTCGATGCGTTCAGCCGCAAGGTGCCGGTGATTGCCAATATCCGACCCAGCGGCGATCAGTATCTGATGGAGGACTTCTTCTACGCAGGCGGCATGCCGGGGCTGCTCAAGCGCATTGAACAGCACCTGCAGCGCGACGTGATCACGGTCAACGGACGCAGCATTGGCGAAAACATCGCGCGCGCCGAAGTGCATCACGACGATGTGATTCGCCCGCTGGACAAGCCGATCTATGCCGAAGGCGCGCTGGCGGTGCTGCGCGGCAACCTCGCGCCCGACGGTGTGGTGATCAAGCCGAGCGCCTGCGCGCCACATCTGCTCAAGCACACTGGACGCGCGCTAGTGTTCGACGACTATCCCGCGATGAAGCACGCGGTGGATGATCCTGATCTGGACGTGACGGCCGATGACATCCTTGTGCTGCGCAATGCCGGGCCACTGGGCGGACCTGGCATGCCCGAGTGGGGCATGCTGCCCATCCCCACCAAGCTCGTGAAGCAGGGCGTGCGTGACATGCTGCGCCTATCGGATGCGCGCATGAGCGGCACCAGCTACGGCGCCTGCATGCTGCACTGCTCGCCTGAGGCCTATATCGGCGGGCCGCTGGCGCTGGTGAAGACCGGCGACCTGATCACGGTGGACGTGCCGGCTCGGCGCATTCATCTGGAAGTGAGCGATGCGGATTTGGCCGCTCGCAAAGCCGCCTGGAAGCAGCCTGCCAGGCGCTTTGAGCGCGGTTACGGATGGATGTTCAGCCAGCATATCCTGCAGGCCGACCAGGGTTGCGACTTCGACTTCCTGGAGACCACCTTCGGCGCGCCGGTAGGTGAGCCCGATATCTACTGAACATCCGATCCATCCGACACCTGTCCAATGAGGCCTTACATGCGTCAGCCCCGCCGATCGGCCATCCTGACTTCCCTGCTCGCAGCCCTGATGGCGCCCGCCATGTGGAGCAACGCCGCGGTGGCGCAGTCCGTCACCGAGCCTTACCCGAACCGACCCGTGAAACTGGTGGTGAGCTACGCCGCCGGTAATATCGCCGACGTGCTTGCGCGATCGGTGGCTCAGAAACTCGCCGAGCACTGGAAGCAGCCAGTCGTGGTCGAAAACCGCCCCGGTCAGGGTGGCAGCCTGGGTGCGCAGGTCGTCTCTAAAGCAGCTCCAGACGGGTACACGCTGCTGTTTTCAGCCATGGCGGCGATTGCGATCAATCCACACGTCTATACACGGGTGGGATATGACCCGATCGCCGACTTCGTGCCGATCACAGCCGTAGCCCGAACCAGCGCCGGAATCCTGTACGCAGGGCTGGATGTCAAGGCCAATACCTTTGCTGAACTGCTGGCTCTCAGCAAGGCGCAGCCGGGCACGCTCAATTACGGTACTGCAGGAAGTGGCACGGTGCCTCACCTGAACATGGAGGCGCTCAAGGGGCTCACCGGACTGGATGCCACACACGTGCCGTACAAGGCTGCCGCCGCAGTCCTGACCGATGTGGTGGGCGGGCGCATCCAGATCGCCCAGGAGTCGTCGGCCGTCGTGTTGCCTCAACTGAGGGCGGGAAAGATCAAGGCAATCGCGATCACAGGCACTGAGCGGATTCGGGAGCTGAAGGACGTCCCTGCGCTCGCGGAGATCGTGCCTCAGTTCGATCCGGTCCAGCCCTGGATGGGGGTATTGGCGCCTGCTGGCACGCCGCCGGCGCGCGTGGCGCAGATTCATGCCGCCATGACATCGATCCTGAACCAATCCGACCTGCAGGAACGCATCGCCGGCCTCGACCTGAGGCTGCTGGGCTTGGACCCCGCCACCTTTGCCCGAACGGTCCGTGCCGACCTCGATCGATTCGGTGTGATGGTCAAGGCACTCAAGCTACAGGCCGACTGATGGGCGCGCCCTATCTGGTCAGAAGGCTCGCCGGCAATCCGATCATCCGGGGTCACATGGATGATCGGATGGGGCGCAATGTGCAGGGCCCGTCATTGATTCGCGTACCTGACTGGATACCGAATCCGCTGGGCCGCTACTACCTCTATTTTGCTGACCACAAGGGTGACTACATCCGGCTGGCCTATGCCGATGCGCTGGACGGGCCATGGCACATGCATCGGCCAGGCGCGTTGCAACTGGGTGACTCCCTGTACCCCACCGTGGCGCCGGCCATCCCGCCTGGTGCGACCCATGCGTCCGTGGTGGGTGATCGGCCAGGGATGGCGCCTGTGGGCATGGCAGGCATCACCGATGCGATGGTCGATGCGACACAGCCTCACATTGCCTCGCCTGATGTGCACGTGGACCATGACCAACGGCGCATCGTGATGTACTTTCACGGGTTGGTGTCTTTTGGCATACAACGCACTCGGGTAGCCACCTCGCCCGACGGGCTGCACTTCAGTCCACACGAGCCGCTGCTGGGGCCCACGTATTTCCGGGTGTTCCGGTTCCAGGACTATTTTTACGCACTGGCCATGCCGGGACTGATCCTGAGATCGCGCGACGGTCTGACCGATTTCGAGCGCGGGCCAATGGTGTTCAATGAGCCCTTGCAGCGTCACTGCGCCGTGCGCGTTCGCGGTCACGAGCTCGAGGTGTTCTGGACGCGCGTGGGCGACGTGCCCGAACGCATCCTGTATTCACGTATCGATCTGTCTCTTCCTTGGGCGCAGTGGCGGGCGGGCCCTCCAGTCGAGCTCATGCGACCTGAAACCGGCTGGGAAGGCGCAGACCTGCCCCTTGAGCCATCCTGGCGCAGTGGCATCGATATCGATGCTCACCAGCTG
Organism: Burkholderiales bacterium UBA4615; assembly: GCA_002386465.1. Taxonomy (GTDB): domain Bacteria; phylum Pseudomonadota; class Gammaproteobacteria; order Burkholderiales; family Burkholderiaceae_E; genus UBA4615. The sequence goes on from DGIT01000144.1 coordinate 87,943, forward strand.
CGCGACCCGGCTCTGTTCGAGGAAGACGGCCGAACCTGGCTGCTCTATGCCGTGAGGGGCGAAGCAGGCATTGCCATGGCGGAACTGATTGACGCAGCCTGATCTGAGTCGACCTGGAGCGGCGCCGCTACTCGAGCCGGATGCCCAGCTCCTCGGATGACTTGCGCCAACCCGCCAGCTCACCGCGCACAAATTCGCGGAATTGCTCGGGCGTGGGGGTGGGCACCTCGCTGCCGGTCTCGGCGAGCCAGGCCACGAAGTCGGGCTCACGAATGACTTTGGTGACGGCAGCGTTGAGCTTGTCGACGACGGCTTTGGGTGTGCCGGCCGGCATGAACAGACCAGTCCAGGACACGACCTCAAAGCCCGGGAAACCTTGCTCGGTCATGGTGGGCACTTCGGGAAAGCGCGAAATGCGCCGCGGCGCGAGTGCGCCAATCGGCACCACCTTGCCGGTCTGGATGTACTGCTTGTCGACCTCGGCCAGAAACCCGATGGTGAGATGCACCTGGCCCGTGGCGGTGTCCAGCAACATGGGGCCGGTGCCCTTGTAGTGCACCGGTCGGATCTGGATACCAGCAATGCGCGCCAGCAGCTCGCACTTGAAATGCGGGCCACTGCCATGCCCAGAGGTGCCGCACATCAGCTTGCCGGGATTGGCCTTGGCCCACTCGATGAGTTGCGGCAGGGTGCGCACCCCAAGTCCTGAATGCACCACCAGCAAGGGATGTCCGTGTGAAAACTGCGCCACGGGGATGAAGTCGCGCTGCGCGTCATAGCGCAGCGGCATGCCCAGGGCTGGCAGCACAACCAGCTCGGTATTGCCGCCAAACAGCGCGGTGTAGCCGTCCGGTGCCGACTTGGCTACGAATTCGGCGCCGATCGTGGTGGACGCGCCGGGACGGTTTTCGACGACGATCGGTTGCTTGAGCACTTCGCCCAGCCGCGCTCCATAACGCCTGGCGCGGATATCCACCACGCCGCCCGCCGAAGAACTGACCACGAACTTGATCGGCTTGACCGGATAGTCCTGAGCCTGGGCAGCGGCAGGCTGTGGCATCAGCAGTGCAACAGTCATCAGCAGAAACATGCACACGACACTCCAAGTGCGCACCTGGCGGGCGGCATCAGTGCTCATCTCGTCTCCCTGTCTTTTTCTGGATTACTTCGCCTCAGCTTACCGCGGAAATTCGAGCTCGGGGCAAGCCGTGCTCATCCGCAAAACCGCGCCACACCGGACGCACGAAGGTGGATGGCCGCGGGTCAACGCAATGCCGCATGACTGCGCGCGAATGCATTTGTATCAACTGCCTGCCTTAAAGCGACCGGCGAGTGCATCTGCCCCACGGGCCAGCAGGGTGGCATCGGTACCCACGGCAACGAATAAACCACCGACGTCCAGGATGCGCTTCGCATCAGGCTCCACCGGGGTCAGGAAGCCCGGCGCCTTGCCGGCCTTGCGAATGCGCCGCATCGCCTCTTCAATTTTCGGCCAGATCTCGGGGTGATGACCGTGGCCTGCAAAGCCGAAGGAAGCATGCAGATCGGCAGGGCCGATGAAAATGCCATCCACGCCATCGACTGCTGCGATCGCCTCCAGATTGTTGAGCGCGAGCTCAGTTTCCACCTGCAGCAGCACGCACAATTCACGCTCGGCGTGCTGCGCATAGTCCTTGATGCGTCCATAACGGGTTGCACGCGTGGTCCCGCCCATGCCGCGCACACCCTTAGGCGGATAGCGGGTGAAGGACACGGCTTCGCGCGCCTGCTCGGGCGTGTCGATCATCGGGATCAGTACGCTTTGCGCACCCACGTCCAGCACCCGCTTGAGCATGACCATGTCGTTCCAGGGCACCCGCACGACCGGATGCGTCGGATAGGGCGCGGCAGCCTGCAGTTGCGTGTGGATGGACTCCAGATCATTCGGGGCATGCTCCATGTCGAGCAACACCCAGTCAAAGCCGGCGCCGGCGATCACTTCAACCGTCAGATGCGAAGACAGGCTCGACCAGATACCGATCTGGGGTGTGCCGGCAGCGAGAGCGTGTTTGAAATGGTTGACCGGTAGTTGCATGGCGCGCGATCCTCGCGATGTATGAATGAACCGATGGTACCGCGCGGCCCCCTGCGCAATCCCGACCGGGATAGCGCTGCGTTTCGCTAATCCTCTCAGCAAGTCAACCCACAAGTACCTGACCCATGAGCACTGTACAAGTCATCCGCAAACCCACCCTGCGCCTGCACGCAGCCGACGATGTTGTGATTGCAGCCCGCCCGCTTGCAGCCGGGACGCGCATCGACTCTGAAGGCCTGAGTTGCACCGATGCGATTCCAGCCGGCCACAAGCTGTGCACACACACAGTCGCCAAGGGTCAGCCCGTGCGCCGGTACGGCCAGATTATTGGCTTTGCGACGAACGATATTGCACCGGGCCAGCATGTGCATACCCACAATCTGGCCTTTGACACCTTCGAGCGCGACTACGCGGTCGGTGTGGACGTGAAGCCCACCCATGCCGCACCCGATCCCGCCACCTTCATGGGCTATGTGCGCCCCGACGGGCGTGTGGCCACGCGCAACTACATCGGCGTGCTGTCGACAGTGAACTGTTCGGCCACCGTCTCAAAATACGTGGCGCAGCATTTCACGCCCGAGCGGCTGTCGGCCTTTCCGAATGTGGACGGCGTGGTCCCGATCACGCACAGCATCGGCTGCGGCATGGACTCCAACGGCAAGGGCATGGATGTGCTGCGAAGAACCATCGCGGGCTATGTACGCCACGCCAACTTCGCGGGCATCGTGATCATCGGGCTGGGTTGCGAGGCCAACCAGATGGATGCACTCTTTGCTGCGCAGCACCTGGATGAATCGCCACTGCTCAAGCCGCTCATCATCCAGACCGAGGGCGGCACACAAAAAACCGTCGACGCAGCAATTGCTGCGGTCAACATCATGCTGCCGCAGGCCAATGCCATGCAACGCACACGCGTGCCGGCCAGCCACATCACGATCGGCCTGCAATGCGGCGGCTCGGATGGCTATTCGGGCATCACGGCAAATCCGGCCCTGGGTGCCGCGTGTGATCTGCTGGTCGCCCATGGCGGCACGGTCATCCTGTCCGAAACACCGGAAATCTACGGGGCTGAGCACCTGCTCACGCGACGTGCGGTGTCTCAGGCCGTGGCCGACAAGCTCATCGCCCGCATCAAGTGGTGGGAGGGCTATTGCGAGCGCAACGAAGGCAGCATGGACAACAACCCCTCGCCGGGGAACAAGGCGGGCGGCCTCACCACCATCCTTGAAAAATCATTGGGCGCAGTGGCCAAGGGCGGCACCACCAACCTGATGGATGTGTTTCAGTACGCGGAGCCGGTTGCCACCAAAGGCTTCGTCTACATGGACACGCCTGGCTACGACCCGGTCTCGGCCACCGGACAGGTGGCGGGCGGGGCCAATCTGGTGTGTTTCACCACCGGGCGCGGGTCGGTCTATGGATGCAAGCCCAGCCCCTCCATCAAGCTGGCGACTAACACGCCGCTCTATGAGCGCATGACCGAAGACATGGATATCAACTGCGGCGACATCGTCGATGGCACCGTGACCGTTGAACAGAAGGGCCGCGATATCTTCGCGATGATCCTGCGCGTGGCTTCGGGTGAACCCAGCAAGAGCGAGGCGCTGGGCATCGGTCAGGAAGAGTTCGTGCCCTGGTATCTGGGTGCCGTGATGTAGTTCAACGCGGGGCTGCTTCGCTAAAGACTGGTATCGGTGCTGCCCAAGTCCGGTCGAACCATCGGGCGCTCCGACCGGATCGTCGTCGACGCCCGCACACAGGCGGCTGGGGACGCGGTCAAACGCTGCCGTGCGCGAGGCACGGGCGCGATTAAGACGTTGCGCTGAAGACCCTACATGTCTGCGGAGTGCGCCGATGTTCGAAAACCGGTTTTTGCCGCGCCAGGCCACTGCGGGAGCGTGCAGCCTCGCAGCTCAGAAGTCGTTTCTGGGCGGGTGTGCCGCGTTCCTGGCTGGCGCATGGCTGAGTGCCGCACCACCCGCAGGGTGGCTGCATGGGCGCTCGCCGCATCTGCACTGACCACCCTGGCGCAATCTGCACCTGAGGTGGTGGTGCCTGCCACCACGCGAGCAGCCGATCCAACGCGTAATCCAGCCACGCTTATCGAGCGACCGGCTCGAGTGATCACCGGCAACGCGGTGGATATTGCATGGCGCCCGGCGTGAGATCGGGCGCATCACGGTGGATGCCACCATGCCCGATCACCGACATGGCATGTATTACCGACCGACCCTCAGCGGGCAGGCTCAGCGCATCACCGAGGATGTCGTGGTGCGCTGACTCCATGGTGCACATACCGGATCGAAGCAGCGCTGATCTGAGCAGTCGGCGCAGCAACGCGTCTTCCAGGGACAGTTGGCCCAAACAGGCTCTGGTCTGCCTGAGCCTGTGGACATCTGCCTGGGGCCTCGCGTCATGGCTTGCGCCAGCCACTGCGCAGGGTGCGATGCCCGCTTCGTCCATCACGACCGGCCAGTCGTCAGTCGGCACAGCACGAGCCGCGATCGGATCACACACAGGCGCTGATCCGAACACCGTCGCGCTTGCACTGGGCCTCGCACCCGATGCCTTGCAGGCCATCCTGGCGCACGGTCCCTGGCCACAGCCTGTCACGCCCGACCCGGGCAACCGCGCCTCGGGGCAAGCGGCTGCGGTGGCGCTCGGCGGATTCCTGTTCTTCGATCGGCGGCTCTCACACGATGGCCGCATGGCCTGCGCGAGTTGCCATGTGCCGGAAAAAGGATTCACCGATGGCCGCGCACGCAGCCTGGGCCATGACGATGCACTGGCGCGAGGCGACCTGAAGCAGGCGCATACCTACCCGGCCGATGCGCTGCGCGGTCTGCAACGTTTCGTGGGCGAAGGACGTTGCAACCTCTGTCACACCGGACCGGCATTCACCCATGGCGAATTCCATGGGCTCGGACGTCCTTTCATGGCTGCACCCGGTCGCCCCGACTGCGGGCGTCATGGCGGTGTTCAGGCCGTGCTGACCGATCCGTACAACCGACTGGGGCCCTGGGTCGACGCGCCTGCACAGCCTTCGGCCGACGACCCGGCGGTGCGCACCCGCCACTTGAGTTGATCACACCGCAACTTCGGTGAGTTCAAGGTGCCGGGGCTGCGGGGAGCCGCATTCACGGCCCCGTACTTTCATGATGGCAGTGCCACCACCCTGAGCGATGTCGTGGCGCATTACTCGACGCTGGACCCGGAAAGACTGCATGCAGACGGCGAAGCCATCCTCAAGCCGCTCCCTGGGCGCGCACTGCACGCGCGCTCAGCTGTCCGCCACCCGCCCGCGCAGCGCCTTGACCTTGCCACGCAAGACTTTTTCTTCCACCCGCTTGCGCTGAGAGCTTGCCGTAGGGCGGGTTGCGCGCCGCTCACGCGGCACTTCAGCTGCTGCCTGCACCAGCGCATGCAGCCGGGCGATCGCGTCTTCGCGGTTTTTCTCCAGGCTGCGAAAGCGCTGGGCCTTGATGACCACCACGCCCTCATCGCTGATGCGGGTGTCGCGCAGTTCAAGCACGCGCTGCTTCACGTCATCGGGCAAGGACGAAGCCCGCACATCGAAGCGCAGGTGGATCGCGTTCGAGACCTTGTTGACGTTCTGACCACCCGCGCCCTGGGCGCGGATGGCGGTCAGCTCGATTTCGTCTTCTCGAAGCGTGAAGCTCATCGCCGGCGTTGCAAAGCGAGCGAGAACTCAGACACGCGCCAGCGACACGATCCAGTCGCAGGCCTGCTTCATCGCCCGATCGGCGCCATCGAGCACGCCGGTGTAGTTGAAAAACCCATGATGCATGCCGGGGTAGCGGGTCATGGTGGTGGGCACACCGGCATCGCGCAGCCGAACGCCGTAGGCCTCGCCTTCATCACGCAGTACATCCACCGCTGCGGTCATCACCAGTGCAGGCGCCAGGCCACGCAGGTCCTGGGCGAGCATTGGGGTAGCGGTATGCGGCAGGCCTGCAGCGCCGGCGGCATCCAGCGGCTTGCCCACGTAGTGGTCCCAGAACCAGACCATCGCATCGCGCGTGAGGCCGTAACCGGTGGCGAACTCGGCGTACGACTCGAACTCCGAGGTGTAGTGCGCGGTCACCGGATAGATCAGCAACTGGCCAGCCAGCTTGGGGCCGCCGTCCTTGTGCATCTGCAGGGCCACCGCGGCGGCCAGGTTGCCACCAGCACTGTCTCCGGCCACCACGGTACGGCCGGCATCAACACCGAGCTCGGCCGCATGCGCCATGGCCCAGCGCGTGGCCGCCACGCAATCGTCACTGGCGGCCGGATAACGGTGTTCGGGGGCCAGTCGATAGTCCACTGAGACCACCGTGGCACCGGCGCCCGCTGCCAGCCGTCTGCAGGCAGCGTCGTGGGTGTCCATGTCGCACACCACCCAGCCACCGCCATGAAAGAAGAGGATCAGGGGCGCGTCGGTAGTCCCGGGCGCTGCGCCGCGATACACGCGCACTGGCAGCGCGCCGCCTGGGCCGTCGATGGTCCGGTCAACGCCTGCAGGCAGGGGCGGCGTGGGCACCAGCTTGGCAACCGATTCACGAAAACCCTTGCGGGCCACTTCCACCGGAAGTGTGTTGACCGCAGGGCGGCCTTCAAACAGTTTGAGCAGCGCACGAACCTGGGGATCGAGTTCCATTTGAATGATCTCGTCAGTGACTGAAGTGGTGAGTCAGGGTTGGAGGACGATGCGGCCGACAACACGGCCTGCGGCCAGGTCTTCGAGCGACTGGTTGACCTGCGACAGCGGTCGCAGCGTCAGGGGAATTTCCGGCAGCTTGATCTTTTGCGCCAGCGCCATGAGTTCGCGCAGTTCATTGAGGCCCGAGACATACGAGCCCTCGACCGACATGGATTTGAACGGAAAGAGCGGCACGCCGCAGCGGAATTCGCCGCCGAACAGGCCCACGATCACGACCTTACCGGCACGGCGCACGATATTCACTGCCATGGATGAGGTGGACTCGCTGCCCACGAAATCGACCACGCCCAGGATGTTGTTGCCCGTGGCCTTGAGCAGCGCGCGGGTGGCATCGGCCTCTTTCGGGTCGACCGCGAGCGTGGCGCCATGGGCGATCGCCGATTCGCGCTTCACCGGGTCGGGGTCGATGACCGCAATCTTTGCGCGGGTGAGCGCCGAAGCCAGCGCCACGCCGGTCATGCCCACGCCGCCGGCCCCGATGATGGCGATCCAGTCATCGGCCGTGGCCTCGGGCAATTTGCGGATCGCGCCATACGCCGTGATGCCGGCACAGGCAAAGGTGGCTGCGCGTGCCGGGTCCAGCCCACCCACCGGCACCAGATATCGGTCGTGCGGCACACGGCACAGGTCGGCATAGCCCCCTGGCAATTGCATGCCCAGGTTGCGCGCCGCCTTGTTGCACAGATGGTCGTTGCCACTCTGGCAGGTCGGGCATTCGCCGCAGCCCAGCCACGGGTACACCACCACGCGATCACCCACTTTCACGCTGCTCACATCGGGACCGACCTCGACCACTTCTCCGCCGATTTCATGGCCCATGGTGACCGGCAGCTTGGTGCCGCCGCGTTCAAGCGAAGTTGTCTTGCCACCGCCCATATCGAAGCCGCCGGACTGGATATGCAGATCCGAGTGACAGATCCCGCAATGGGTCACCCGCACGGTCACCTCATGGCCGGTCGGCGCTTCCAGTTGCGCCTGTTGCAGTTCGAGGGCTTCGCCCCACTTGGGAAACGCCCAGCGGTGGGCGCAGCGGTAATCCATGGATGCTCCTGGGAAGGTCGACAATCGGTGAGGAGCAGATGATGCACCGCGCGCGAAGGCTTGGCGAACCAGCCGATCAGATTTGCGATGCTAGGCAGGCATGAGACGGGGCAGCCGCACCTCGAAGGTCGAACCCTTGCCGGTGCCCTCGCTGAGGGCCTTCACCGTTCCAGCATGCAGGGTCACCAGGCTGCGTACCAGTGCCAGTCCAATGCCCAGGCCACCCTGCGAGCGGTCGATCGCCACGTCGACCTGCGTGAACAGGTCAAAGATCTGGGTCAGGCGATTGGCTGGAATGCCGATGCCCGTGTCAGTCACACGAATAATGGCCCAGTCCGGGTCCTGCGAAACATCGACCGTAATGCAGCCACCCGCATCGGTATACTTGCAGGCATTCGAAAGCAGGTTTTCCATGATCTGGGTGATGCGAACCCTGTCGGCATGAATGACCGGCGAGGGATCCGGCTGATGCACGACCAGGCTCAGGCCGCGCTCGGTCGCAGTGGGCCGGATCACTTCCAGCGCATCGGCCACTGCATCAGACAGGCTGATGTCCTCAAGGCGCAGTTCGATCTTGCCCTGCGTGATACGAGACACATCGAGCAGGTCATTGACCAGACGGGTCATCTGGCTCACCTGTCTGGCTGACATGGCCACCGCCTGCCCGGCCTGTGAATCGGCCACAACGGTGCGCTGGAGCAGACTGATGGCGTTGCGCATGGGCGCCAGCGGATTGCGCAATTCATGCGCCAGCATGGCGAGAAATTCATCCTTGCGCCGGTCGGCTTCATGCAGGGCATCGACGCTTCGCTGACGTTCGGTCTGATCAACCACCAGCACCACCATGCGGGTGGGGACGGTAAGACCTTGCGCCTTCATGAAATGCACCTGGCCTCGGCACTCCAGCCAGCGCACTGCCCCGGCGCGATCGGTCACCCGACAATCGATCCGCACGCGCCCCTCATCCTGGCCAGACGCGGCGGCATCCAGCGCCGCCTGCACCCGACTCAAATCGTCGGGATGAACTGACTGCAGAATGCTGCCGCTCTCGATCGGGCCATCCGGGGGCAGTCCGAAGAGCTCACGGGCGCGCTGCGAGGCAGCGTAGTGGTTAGCGACCATATCCCAGTCGAGTGTGCCGGCTTCAGTGGCATCGATGGCCAGCATCAGTCTTTCTTCGCTGGACGTGAGCGCAGTGATCGCTTTCTCGCGAGAGTGTGTACTGAGGGTCAGTAAGCGACCCGCCTCCATCAGCGAATCGAACATCACCGAGATCTCGGTGATGGCTGAGCGTCGGCTGCGCACAGGCTGACCGGCAGCCAGGCTGCGCGCATCGGCTGCGACCGAGGTGATGGCCGCCGCCACCCGCTGCCCCAACAGAAGGCTGATCGACACCCCAAGACTGAGGACGACCGCCCCGGCCGCGAGCATACGCGCCAGGGAATACCGAAGCGGCGCATCACGCACATCGGCAGGCTCACTGACCACCACGGTCCAGCCCACCGGAATGCGCCGCCATGCCGCAAGCAGGATCGGGCCGTCCGAAATCCTCAGGCGCCTCACACCATGCTCGGGTTGCGACTGCAGCGCCTCGATCAGTGCCGCCTGGACCTGCTGCGCGATCGGTGCGGACGCGAGGTTGCTCGCAACCACCTGCAGGCTGCGATCCAGAATCAGAGCGACACTCGTGTCGGTCATCGTCGGGGCAAGTACCTTCGACAAGCTGTTTGCATCGACCCGCCCTTCGAGCACCCAGCGCACCTCACCCTGACGGGGCACGGGGACCGCGACCGAGACCGCCATGCGTCGCGTGATTGCATCCCTATGAAGGTCTGAGACCACGGGCTCCATGGTTTGAACAGCCAACTTCAGATGCGATGGGTCTCGCTGTGGCGCGGGCTTGCCGAATGGCCATTCGGTGTCGAACAGCATGCGCCCGTCACGATCGGTCAGGGCAATCGTGTCCCAGCCCTCACGGCGCGCCACGAGTTGCTTGGCTTGTTCACGCAACTCCGCCAGGCGCTCTGCATCCAGCAAAGGAAAGTCGCCCAGCAGCCGCAATTCGCGCGTCAGCCCTGCGACTTCGCGCTCCACTGCGACCGACAGGGCATCGGCCGTCTGCGAGAGACTGCGCTCCGATACCAGCCTTCCGCCCTCCCATAACGTCGAGAGGAACCACAGGCTGATGAGCACCAGCGGTCCGGCTGCCAGCACCGGGAGCGCCGCGAGCAGGGTCTTCAGGCTGAGGGTACGCATTACCCGCTGGTTCGACATCGGCTGCTCCCACGGTGGTGTCGATCCAGTGTAGGGATGGCGCGGCCGTCACGAGACCTGCAAGCGTGGCAAGGGCGCAAGCGGGACACTACAAACCGGAGCCCTCCCACACGCCGGTTGCACGACTGCGCGAAACGTCGAACAACTGGCGATCAGCGGGCTATCAGCGGGCGATCAGCGCAAGGGCTTGAACCGCAGACGATGGGGACGCGCGGCATCTTCGCCCAGGCGCTTGCGCTTGTCGGCTTCGTATTCCTGATAGTTGCCGTTGAAGAACACCCACTGCGAATCGCCTTCCGCAGCCAGAATGTGCGTGGCGATACGATCAAGGAACCAGCGGTCGTGCGAAATGACCATCACGCTGCCGGCGAACTCAAGGAGTGCATCCTCCAGCGCGCGCAGGGTTTCGATGTCGAGGTCATTCGAGGGCTCGTCCAGCAGCAGCACGTTGCCACCCGCCAGCAGCGTCTTGGCCATATGCAGGCGCCCACGCTCACCACCCGACAATTGTCCGACCAGCTTTTGCTGATCGCTGCCCTTAAAATTGAAGCGCCCGATATAGGCACGCGACTGCATCTCGAAGCGACCCACATTCAGGATGTCGGCACCGCCCGACACTTCCTCCCAGACATTCTTCTTGCCATCCAGCGCATCGCGAGACTGATCAACGAAGGCCAGCTGCACGGTGTGGCCCACCACCACTTCGCCTGAGTCGGGTGCTTCCTGTCCGGTGATCATGCGGAAGATGGTCGATTTGCCGGCGCCGTTGGGGCCGATCATGCCCACGATGGCTCCAGGCGGTACCTTGAAGCTCAGGTTGTCGATGAGCAGCCGATCCCCGAAGGCCTTGCTCACGCCCTTGAATTCGATGACTTCATTGCCCAGGCGCTCGGCCACTGGAATGAAGATTTCCTGGGTCTCGTTGCGTCGCTGATATTCGTAGGACGACAGCTCCTCGAAGCGCTGCAAACGGGCTTTGCTCTTGGCCTGCCGGCCCTTGGCGTTCTGGCGCACCCATTCGAGCTCTTTCTTGAGCGCCTTCTGACGGGCCGACTCCGAAGACTCTTCCTGCTTCAGGCGATTGCCTTTCTGATCGAGCCAGGAACTGTAGTTCCCCTTCCAGGGAATGCCATGGCCGCGGTCAAGCTCGAGAATCCACTCGGCGGCGTTATCAAGGAAGTATCGATCGTGGGTCACGCCCACCACGGTGCCGGGGAAGCGGTGCAGGAACTGCTCGAGCCATTCGACGCTCTCGGCATCGAGGTGGTTCGTCGGCTCGTCGAGCAGGAGCAGGCCCGGTTTGGCGGCCAAGGCCCTGGCGAGGAGGCAGCGGCGCTTCAGGCCGCCGGAGAGCGCGTTGAACTCACGGTCCTCGGGGAGCCCCAGGCGGGCGATCAGGTCGTCGACCCGGAGGTCCTTTTCCCAGTCTTCGGAATGGTCGTCAGCCCGGACGCCGGAGGTCACGATATCGCGCACATTGCCCGGGAGGCTCTCGGGAATCTCCTGGGTCAGGCGGGCGATGCAGACGCCGTCAGGGATGGTCACCGTGCCCGTGTCGGGGGCGGACTCGCCGGCGGCGATGCGCATCAGGGTTGTTTTGCCGGCGCCATTTCGACCGAGCAGACAGACCCGTTCGCCTTCCTCGATCTGGAGGTTCAGGTGGTCCAGGACGGGAGGGCCGCCGAAGCTGACATAGATATCGAGGAGACTGAGCAGGGCCATTGCCCGGAGATGTGGGGAAGGGGAAGGGCGGAGGCGAGGAAAATGGCCAGCTGGATCCATTCGTGTCGTTATCTGGCAGGAAGGAACACTTGTCGGTCAGGTGGGTCGTAGTGTAGACCATTGGCACCCCCGGAAAGGCCTGCCCAAGGTCCTTTTCCCATTCATTTCCATGCGCTCCTTCTTCCTTCTTTCTCTTCTTGCGGCCGTGGCCTTGGCCGATGGTCCGAAGGATAACATCCCTGCCGCCGTCCGACCGATCCCCCCGACCGATAAGGCCTTGGCTTTGCCCGAAGCCGACAAGGTGTCGCTGACCAAGGAGCTCGCTGAACTCCGTTCGGCCATCGACGCCTCCGCGAAGGCCCAGGCGAAGAATCCTCGCCTCGAGGAGTTCCTGGCTGACATCGAGATCTTCCACAAGGCGGTCGATTGGGCCGGCAAGTACAACGAGTATTTCAACAAGGGCGAATTCAAGACCGCCCATGAGCTCGTCGCCGAAGGCAAAGCCCGCGCGGCTTCCTTCTTGAAGGGCGAGACGCCTTGGATTCGTCAGACGGGCCTGGTCGTCCGAGGCTACAAGTCGAAGATCGACGGCTCGGTGCAGCCTTACGGCATGGTGATTCCCGACAACTACTCCGGTTCACTCATGCGCCTCGACTTCTGGTGCCATGGCCGTGGTGAGACCTTGAGCGAACTCGCGTTCCTCAGCGATCGCCGAAAGAACGTCGGCCAGCTCCCGGCAAATAACCGTCTGGTGCTCCATCTTTACGGTCGTTACTGCTGCGCCAATAAGATGGCCGGCGAGGTCGACCTCTGGGAGGCCTACGCCCACGCCCGCAAGAGCTACAACATCGACGACGACCGCCTGTTCATCCGCGGCTTTTCCATGGGCGGCGCGGCCGTCTGGCAGTTCGGCGCCCACTACACATACCGCTGGTGCGGCATCAATCCCGGCGCCGGCTTCTCCGAGACCCCCGAGTTCCTGAACGTCTTCCAGAACGAGGACGTCTCCAAGATCCCGTCCTGGCAGAAGACCCTGTGGGCATGGTATAACGCGACCGACACCG
>DGIT01000119.1:0-702 GCA_002386465.1 Burkholderiales bacterium UBA4615
AGCATCCAGATACCGAAATTGCTGTGTGGCGAGCGACAACCTAAGGAGGCCATCTCCTGGGCCAGCACTTTGCCTTGTGCTGCACTCAGGCCACCGCCGCCATATTCAACCGGCCAGGTTGGCACGGTCCAGCCGCGCGCGCCCATGCGTTCGAGCCATTGCAGCTGCGCGGCGCTGTACTGGCCTTTGCGTCCGCCCCAGCACACGTCGTCTTCGCCGGTAGCGGGTGTGCGCATCTCGGCCGGGCAGTTTTGTTCAAGCCACGCGCGCGTCTGCACACGAAAATCGGCCAACTCGGCCGCAGTGGTTTCAGTCATGTGGGTCTCCTCGATGCGGTGATCCTACCGGAATCAGATCACCCGCCACCAGCGGACGTCCGGGACCCGAGATCGAACCTGACGCACCGCCTTTCGAATCCCGGGTATGCCGAACAGCCGGGCGCTGTGTGCTGCATCGCGTCATGTCCGCAGCTTGCGTTCGGCTCCAGCGCTCGGTAGAGTCCGCCAACAAACACGCAAGCCAAGGCGTCTCAACGCCCCGCGCTTGCCATATGCACGCCGGACATTCAGGGAGACACATGATCCGACGCACCCACCGCGGTTCGCAGCGCGCCGACCCGATTCGAACGCCGAGTCTGTCTGTGCCGCTCGCCTGGCCAGTCTGGAGCTGAGCCATGCAGGCCTATATTCTGCGGCGCCTGAT
>DGIT01000119.1:717-4760 GCA_002386465.1 Burkholderiales bacterium UBA4615
GCACTCATTCCCACGCTGCTGTTCGCGAGCATCATCGTCTTCACTACGGTGCGGCTGATCCCCGGCGACATCATCGATCTGATGCTCAGCCAGAACGACATCAGCGCCAGCAAGATGGACCGTGAAGCGCTGGTGGCCACCCTGGGCCTGGATAAGCCGATGTGGTCGCAGTATCTGACCTGGGTCGGCAATCTGTTTCGTGGCGACATGGGCAACTCGCTGTGGCAGTCCACGCCGGTGGTGGAGCGACTGGCCGAACGCATGCCGGTCACCTTCGAACTCGGTCTGCTGGCCATTCTGATCGGACTGTCGATCGCCTTGCCGGTGGGCGTGTACTCAGCCATCCGTCAGGACACCGCAGGCGACTATATCGCCCGCTCCTTTTCCATTTTGCTGCTGGCCATCCCGAGCTTCTGGATGGGCACGATGGTGGTGGTCATCCCTTCGATCTACTGGGGCTGGTCGCCTGAAGTGAGCTACATCAAGTTCACTGAAGACCCCTGGGGCAATATCAAGCAGATGCTGGTACCGGCCGCGGTGCTAGGCGCTGCGCTGTCTGCAGTCACCATGCGCATGACCCGCACCATGATGCTTGAGGTACTGCGTCAGGATTACATCCGCACCGCCATGGCCAAGGGTTTGCCTGAGCGCCTGGTGGTGTTTCGACATGCGCTGCGCAATGCGCTGATCCCGGTGGTCACGCTGGTGGGTTTGCAGGCGCCGCTGGTTATTGGTGGCGCCGTCATCATCGAGCAGATCTTCGGCATTCCCGGCATGGGCACGCTGTTGCTCGATGCAGTCAATCAGCGTGACTACCCGATCATCACCGGCGTGTTCCTGGTGGTGGGCCTGGCGGTCATGCTCATCAATCTGATCGTCGACCTGAGCTACGGCCTGCTCGACCCGCGTGTGAGGGTGCGTTCATGAGTGCTGCTGCGGCAACCCTGCCCGCCGTCGAACCCGACATCAAGCCCGCGGGCTTTTTGCGCCGACTCTTTCGTGACAAGCCGTTGGGGGCTGCGGGCGGGGTGATCTTCCTGCTGTTCCTCTTTTGCGGCATTTTTGCCGATTGGCTCGCGCCCTACGGCATGAACGAGATCAACCCGATCGACCGTCTGAAGCCGCCGTCATGGGGGCACCTGTTCGGCACGGACAATCTGGGGCGCGACATGCTCTCGCGCTGCCTGCATGGTGCGCAACTCTCCGTGATCATCGGACTGTCGGCCGCATCGCTAGCCACACTGATCTCGGTCGTCATTGGCATTGGCACCGGTTATCTGGGTGGGAAGGTCGACCTGATCGTGCAGCGATTTGTCGACGCCTGGATGAGTTTTCCCGAGCTGATCATCCTGATCGTGGTGGTATCGGTGCTCGGCCCGGGCATGCCGCAGATCATCGGCACGCTCGGGCTGCTGTTGGGCATTGCCGGTTCGCGCATCATTCGCAGCGCGGTGGTGTCGGTGCGCGAGAACATGTATGTGCACGCGGCCCAGTCCATTGGTGCCACCACTCCGCGCATTCTCTGGAAGCACATCCTTCCGAACATTCTGCCCCCGATCATCGTGCTCTTCACCACACGCGTGGGCGCGGTCATCCTGGCTGAATCAGGGCTGTCGTTTCTGGGCCTGGGCGTGCCGCCTCCCGCACCCACCTGGGGTGGCCTGCTCTCCGGCAGCGGCCGCACCTACATGTTCCAGGGCCCGTGGCTGGCGCTGGCGCCAGGCCTGTGTCTCACCGTGGTGGTGTACGCCACCAATGTGTTTGGTGATGCGCTCAGAGACTTGCTCGACCCCCGGCTGCGCGGCTCACGCTGAACGGCTTTGCGCCGCGTGCGCGGCGATTCAACGATGGACTTGTTTTCCAAAACCGAACCCTGATCCGAACGGTTCCAACAGGAGAAACCAGATGAAGACCACCGAATTGCGTGTCACGCTGGGCCGACTGGCAGCAGGCATCGCCTTGCTGGCAGGCAGCGCAACGCTGCAAGCCCAAAATGCGCCCGTGCCGATGGATAAGGCCGAGGCGCCCAAGTACGGCGGCACGCTCAATATCGCCACCATCTACTACACCATCTCTGCGCTGACCTGGGACCCCGCCGACTGGAACTGGAAAGCGAACCACGACACTGGACAGTACTTCGAGCAGCTCTTTGCGGCCGATCTGTCCAAGTCGCGCAAGTACGGTGGCAAGCACCCGTTCGTGGCTGATGCCTACCTGCCACTGGACGCTGTGCGCGGCGAGCTGGCCGAGAGCTGGAAATGGTCTGAAAACCCGCTGCGCCTGGAAGTGAAGCTGCGTCAGGGCGTGATGTTCCCCGAGAAGAAAGGGGTCATGGCCGCGCGTGAATTCAACGCGGAAGACGTGGTCGCCAGCTACAACTATCTGAACAACAGTCCCAAGAAAATTCCGCAGTACTTCGACCATGTGACAAAGGTCGAGGCCACCGGCAAACACACGGTGGTGTTCACGTTCAAGGATTACTTCGCCGAGTGGGACTATCGCTTCGGCTGGGGCTACTACTCGGGCATCCAGCCCAAGGAGCTTCTGGCCTCGGGTGCAGGAATCAAGGACTGGAAGACCCACGTGGGAACCGGTCCGTTCCAGCTCACGGATTTTGTGAACGGTAACTCCACAACCTTCACCAAGAACCCCAATTACTGGGACAAGGAAACGCTCAGCGGCCAGTCCTACAAGCTGCCCTTCGTGGATCGTGTGGTCTACCGCACCATCAAGGATGAAGCCGCGTCCTATGCAGCCTTGCGCACGGGCCGCATCGACATGCACGAAAATGTGCGCTGGAGCGCAGTCGACGAACTCAAGAAAAACGCGCCGCAGCTCAAATGGTCCAAGACGCTGGCCTGGAGTGGCACCTTCCTGTCGATGCGCGTCGATCAGAAGCCTTTTGATGACGTCCGGGTGCGTCGCGCGCTGAACATGGCCGTGAACAAGCAGGAGATCGTCAAGACCTTCTGGGGCGGCAACGCCGAGCTCTTTGCCTATCCGCAGCACCCTGATTACGTCGGCTATTTCGAGCCGCTGTCGAGCATGCCCGAGTCGGTCAAGGAGCTGTTCACCTACAACCCCGACAGGGCCAGGAAGCTGCTCGCCGAGGCTGGCTATCCGAATGGCTTCACCTTCAAGGTGCAGGTCAATGCCAACAGCCCGGTGCATATGGAGCTCGCACCGATGGTGGGCGCCTATCTGGAGAAGGTGGGCGTGAAGATCCAGATCGAGCCGCTGGAGTACGGCGCGTTCCTGTCGCGCATGACCTCCAAGACGAACTCGGCCGGTTACTTCATGGACAACGGCCATACCAACCCGACCACCACGATCCGCAAGAGCTTTGTCACCGGCCAGACCTGGAACCCGTCGCAGTGGGCCGACCCGGCGTACGACAAGAAGGTCAGTGTCATGTATGCCGAGCGCGATGAAGGCAAGCGCCAGCAGATGCTCAAGGACATGACCCGCGAGATTGTCGACAAAGCGCCCTACATCTGGCTGCCCACACCGTATGTGTTCCAGGCCTGGTGGCCCTGGGTCAAGAACTACGACGGCGAGCTGCGCGCCGGTGCAGTGCGTCCCGGCCCGATCTATGCGCGGATCTGGGTAGACCAGGAGATGAAGCAGAAGATGGGCTTCAAGTAAGCCACTCAGAAGAGATTGCGCCAGACAAAGCGAAGCGAGACGACTGATGAATACATTCGAATTCTGGCGCAGCCTCACCATGCAGCGCGTACTTGGCGCCGGCGCACTGCTGGCGTGCCTGACTGCCGTGCCGGCGGCCGCTCAAACTGCCGCGACGGTAGAGCGGCCCCAATATGGCGGCACGCTCAACGTGGGCACGGTGTACGTGACCCTCAGTGCGCTTACCTGGGAGCCAGCCGACTGGAACTGGAAGTTTGCCGATGACACCGGGCAATACTTCGAGCGCCTGTTTGCGGCCGATTTCAGCAAGGCCAGGCGCAATGGCGGCAAGTATGCGTTTCGCGACAACAACTATCTGCCGCTGGACGCCATTCGCGGCGAGCTGGCCGAGAGCTGGA
>DGIT01000119.1:4867-6953 GCA_002386465.1 Burkholderiales bacterium UBA4615
GAGAAGAAAGGCGTGATGCCTGCGCGCGAACTGGTCGCCGAGGATGTGGTCTTCAGCTACGACTACATGGCCAAGAGCCCCAAGGCGATCAAGACCTACTGGGAAAACGTGGTCAAGGTCGAAGCCTTGGACCGCCACACGGTGCAGTACACCTTCAAGGACTTTCACGCCGAGTGGGACATGCGCTCGGGCTATGGCCACTACGCCGGCGTGTTTCCCAAAGAGATGATCGCGGCAGGCGCGGCCAACTGGAAGAACCATAACGGGACCGGCCCCTTCATGCTCACCGATTTCGTGAGCGGCAATGCCAACACTTATACGAAAAATCCCGGCTATTGGGACAAGGAGCGTGTCGGTGGCGCGGAGTACAAGCTTCCGTTTGTCGACAGGCTGGTGTACCGCACGATCAAGGACGAGTCGGCGCAGCATGCGGCACTGCGCACCGGCAAGCTCGATATCCTGGAGCGCATTCGCTGGAGCGCGGCCGATGACCTGAAGAAGACCTCGCCCGCCCTCAAGTGGGAGCGCTGGGTGGCGAGCGAGGGCAACTACCTCTCGTTGCGCATGGACCAGAAACCCTTCGATGACATTCGGGTGCGCCGGGCCATGAACATGGCCATCAACAAGGCCGAAATCATCAAGAGCTTTTATGGCGGCAACGCCGAGATGCTGGGCTTTCCGATGCATCCCGAGTGGCAGGGCTACTACGAGCCGCTCTCGGCCATGCCCGAGTCAGTGAAAGAACTCTTTACCTATAACCCTGACAAGGCCAAGCGGCTGCTGGCCGAGGCCGGGTATCCGAATGGCTTCACCTTCAAGGTGCAGGTGCATTCGGGCAGCCCGACGCTGGTCGATCTGCTGCCGATGCTGGCCGCTTATCTCGAGCGGGTGGGCGTGAAGATGCAGATCCAGCAGATGGAGTATGCGGCCTTCCTGTCTACGATGAGCAACAAGTCCCACGCGCCCGGTTACCTCATGAGCACGGCGCACGGCAGCCCCACCATTTCCATCACCAAACTGTTCCGCTCCGAGCAGCAGTGGAACACCTCCATGTACGCCGATGCCAACATGGACAAGCGCATGCTGGCCATGTTCTCGGATCGCGTGGAAAGCAAGCGTCAGCAGTCTCTCAAGGAGATGACGCGCGAACTGCTCGACCTCGCTCCGTATGTGTGGCTGCCCACGCCCTACGAGTACTCGGCCTGGTGGCCCTGGGTGAAGAACTATGGTGGCGAACAGCGTGGCGGTGGCGGCCGTCCCGGCCCTGTCTACGCCCGCATCTGGATCGACCAGGAGCTGAAAAAGAAAATGGGATTCAACTGACGATGGCTGATCCACTGCTGAGCGTGCGCGGGCTGACCACCCGCTTTCGCACCGAACGCGGGACGGTCACCGCGGTCGACAACGTGTCCTTCGACGTGGAGGCGGGCGAGACCGTGGCCATCGTGGGCGAATCGGGCTCGGGCAAGAGTGTGACTGCGCTGTCCATCCTGCGGCTGATCCCCGATCCGCCCGGAAAAATCCTCTCGGGCGAAATCGTGTTTGACGGTGTCGACCTCGTGAAGCTGGACGATGCCGGCATTCGCGCCATTCGCGGCAACCGCATTGCCATGATCTTTCAGGAGCCGATGTCATCGCTCAATCCTTCGCTGACCGTCGGGCGACAGATTGCTGAACCGGTGAACCTGCATCGCAAGACGCCCTGGGCGGCGGCGCTCGAGCGGGCCCGCGAGTTGCTGGCCCTGGTGCGCATTCCTGATGCGGCCACTCGCGTCAATGCGTACCCGCACCAGTTCTCGGGCGGCATGCGTCAGCGCGCCATGATTGCCATGTCACTGGCCTGCGAACCGCAGCTGATCATTGCCGATGAGCCCACCACCGCACTGGATGTGACCGTGCAGGCGCAGGTCCTCGACCTGCTCCAGGACCTCTCCAAGAAGGCCCGCTCGGCGCTCATCCTGATCACGCACGATCTGGGGGTTGTGGCCCGCTACGCAGACCGCGTGATCGTGATGTATGGCGGCCGGGTGGTCGAGACGGCGCCGGCTGCGCAGCTCTACGCCAAGCCCTCGCATCCCTATACCCG
>DGIT01000119.1:7033-32330 GCA_002386465.1 Burkholderiales bacterium UBA4615
GGTCAACCGCCGAATCTGGCCGCACTGCCCCCTGGCTGTGCGTTTGCGCCGCGCTGTCGCCAGGCGCAGCCGCAGTGCCTGCAGGAGCGCCCGGCCCTGCGCGAGATCGGCCCCCGACACCAGAAGGCGTGTTTCATCGATGACTGACTCTCACTCTTCGTCGCCGAATGCGGCGACACCAAAGGGCGCCGCAGCAGACACCATCCTGAGCGTGCGCGACCTCAAGGTGCACTTTCCGGTGTTCAAGGGCGTGATCCTGCAAAAGCAGGTGGCCACCGTGCACGCAGTGGACGGCATCTCGTTTGATCTGAAGCGCGGAGAGACGCTCGGCCTGGTGGGTGAGAGTGGCTGCGGCAAGTCCACCACCGGCCTGGCGGTGCTGCGCATGCTCGAGCCCACGGCGGGCAGCATCGTCTTCGAGGGCGAAGACATCACGCGCTTCGATCGCAATCGCATGCGCGCCATGCGCCGCCGGATGCAGATGGTGTATCAGGACCCGTACGGTTCGCTCAATCCGCGCATGCGAGTGCGCGACATCGTGGGCGAGCCCTTGCAGGTGCATGGCCTGGATACCGACGCCAAGGCTTACCGCGAGCGCATTGCCACTCTGCTGTCCATCGTGGGCCTGCTGCCCGACATGGCCGAGCGGTATCCGCACGAGTTTTCAGGCGGCCAGCGCCAGCGCATCGGCATTGCCCGTGCGCTGGCGCTCGACCCTGCACTGATCGTGTGCGACGAGGCGGTCTCGGCACTCGATGTGTCCATTCAGGCGCAGGTGGTCAATGTCTTCATGGACCTGCAGGAACGCCTGGGTCTGTCCTACATTTTCGTGGCCCATGACCTGGCTGTGGTGCGTCACATCAGCGATCGCATCGCGGTGATGTACCTGGGCAAAATCGTGGAAATTGCCTCGCGCGACGAGCTCTATCGCAACCCCTTGCATCCCTACACCCAGGCACTGCTGGCCGCCATTCCGGTGGCTGACGCTGCGGTGGAGGCGCGTCGAGAGCGTGTGGTGGTGAGCGGTGAAGTGCCCAGCGCACTGCGCCCGCCCTCGGGGTGCCGGTTTCATACACGCTGCCCGCAGGCGATGGATCGCTGCAAGTCCGAGGTGCCGCAGCTGGTGGGTGACCCGGGAGGGCGCCTGGTGGCCTGCCATCTGCATACGGTCTCGGGTGCGGCACGCAGCATTCCGGTGGTTGCCGCCTGAACGCAGCGCCTGCAAGCCTGTTCGATGGCTGCACGCCCTGACCTGCGCCCCCGCCCAGTGGCCTCAAGAGCCGGCGAGGCACCGACGGCTCGCCATCTGGAAAAACGCGAGCTCCTGCTGGATGCCGCCGCGCGCTGCTTTAATGAGCGTGGCGTGCGCGGTGCGGGCCTGGCCGATATCGGTGCAAGCGTTGGGCTGGGCACCACCAGCGTCACTTATTACTTTCGCCGCAAGGAAGACCTGACCGCCGCCTGCATGCTGCGAGCGATCGACGCATTCAGCCAGCTCGCTGAAGAGGCGGCCAGCGCGTCGGGTGTGGAGGCACGCATTGCGCGGTTTGCTGGCAATTTCGGCCGCCTGCTCACCGACATTGAGTCCGGTGCGCATCCTCAGCTCATTTCCTTCAATGACGTTCGGGCGCTGACAGGACCCGCGGCCGACACAGTGTTTGCGGCCTACACGCAGATGTTTCGTCGCATGCGCGAACTGCTGCGTGGACCGGCCACCGCAGGGCTCAGTACCACCGAATTCAATGCGCGCGCCCATCTGACCTTGTCGGCATTCAACGCGTTTCGCAGCTGGGCCAATCGATATGAGCCCGACGACTATCCATCCCGGGTAGAGCATCTGGTGGACGTCCTGTTGCACGGAGTCGGCACCGGGCGCAGCAACGGCCGCGCGGTGGATCTGGACATGGGACTGCCCGAGCAGCCCGCTGGCGACACGCCGTCTGAATTTCTGCGTGTGGCCGCGCACCTTATTAACGAACAAGGGTTTCGCGGCGTGTCGATCGAGCAGATTGCTGCGCGCCTGAACCTCACCAAAGGCTCGTTCTACCATCACCTGGACACCAAACACGATCTGATCGTGGCCTGCTTCAAGCATAGCTTCGAGGTGTTGAGGTATGCACTGCGGCAGGCTGCATCCGCCCAGGGAAGTGGTGCCGAGCGATTGCAGGCGATGGCTAGCGCATTGATGCGCCATCAGATGTCCGAGGCGGGGCCGCTGTTGCGATGGTCAGCGGTGAGCGCGGTGACCGACCCGGTTGAGCGCGATGCCGTGGCCCGGGCGATCCGGCGTTTGCAGGAAAGAATGGGAGGGCTGCTCATTGAGGGCATGCAGGATGGTTCGATCCGGGTGCTGGATCAGTCGGTCACGGCGCAATACCTGCTGCAAGCCATCAACGCCGCGGTCGAGCTGCCTCGCTGGGTCCGTCATGTCGATCTCAGTACGGTGGATGCCTTGTATGTTCACCCGGTCCTGCAGGGCGTACTGAGCCCATCGGCTGCAAGCGAATTGGGGGCGGACAGCGTTCGTGCGCGGCGCCCCGCCGATCCGGTTGAACGGCTCGACCGATCCGACCGTGTTCCGCGCCGCATGGCTGCCCGCAACGCCGCCGATGCACGCACCTGAGACCTCGGGTCTGGTCACGCCCGCGCGTCAACGCGTCTTCGTGTTGGGCGCGACCGGCACCATCGGGCAGGCGACGGTCCGTGCCCTGCTTACCTGTGGACATGAAGTGGTGTGTCTCGTGCGACCTCGCGCGGGTGTAGGCGGCACGCTGTTGCCCGAACACCGGGCGACGCTGCTGGGCCGCGCCGAAGTGCGTACCGGCGATGTCACCGATCCGGTGTCGATCGCGCGTGATGGCTTCAGGGGCGAGCGATTCGACGTGCTGGTCTCGTGTCTGGCCTCCCGCACCGGCGTGCCGGCAGATGCCTGGTCGATCGACCATCAGGCCCATGTCCATGCCCTTCAGGCAGCGCAGGCTGCAGGAGTCAGGCACATGGTCCTGCTTTCGGCCATCTGCGTGCAAAAGCCACTGCTGGCGTTTCAGCATGCCAAGCTGGCGTTCGAGCAGGCGCTGATCGAATCAGGTCTGCGGTATTCCATCGTCAGGCCGACGGCGTTTTTCAAGTCGCTCTCGGGACAGGTGCAGCGGGTGCGTGAGGGCAAGCCCTTTGTCATGTTCGGCGACGGCAGGCTTACAGCCTGCAAGCCGATCAGCGACGCCGATCTGGCCGAGTATCTGGTGGGTTGCATTGACAATGAGACGCGTCACAACCGCATCCTGCCAATCGGCGGTCCAGGCGAGGCCATCACCCCCCGGCAGCAGGGCGAGCAGCTGTTTGCGCTGACCGGCCGCGCGCCCAGGTTCAAACAGGTTCCGATCGCGTTGCTGGACGGCATCATCGGCGTGCTGGGCACCGCAGGGCGTGTGCTGCCTTCACTGGCTGCTAAAGCGGAGCTGGCGCGCATTGGCCGCTACTACGCCACCGAGTCGATGCTGGTGCTCAATCATCAGACCGGCCGCTATGACGCGAACGCCACGCCCTCAACCGGGCAGCAGACGCTGTTCGATTATTACGCGCGATTGATCAGCGGCGAGGCGATGCCTGAGCGGGGTGACCATGCCGTGTTCTGAGGGTCGTGCGTTGCCCGACTTGCCTGCCAGGCCAAGCCGATCGTATCGTGTCAGCTCAATATCCTAAGCCGTAAGCTTGTGCACTGCGGCGATCATCAACGACACACAAGGAGACTCGCTTGAAGCTCGCATCCCGCATGGCTCTGGTTCTTGCTGCCACCTTTGGAACGTCGGTTGCCCAGGCCGCCTGGCCGGATAAGCCGATCACAATGTATGTGTCCTATGCCGCGGGTGCTACCACCGACATTTCGGCACGGGCCCTGGCGGCTGGCGCAGAAAAAATTCTGGGCGTGCCGGTTACCGTCGAAAACAAGGCTGGTGGTGGTGGCACGGTTGCGGCCAGTCTGGCCGCTGCGAAAAAACCCGATGGCTATACCGTGCTGGTGGGTTCATCCGCATCACTGACCGTGCGCCCCTTCATTCTCAAGGTGTCTTACGACCTCAACAGCCTGGAAGGTCTGGTTCAGTACAGCTATTTTCACAACGGATCGGTGGTCGTGCGCGCCGATTCGCCCTTCAAGACGATTGAAGACTTCATTGCCCATGCCAAGGCCAACCCTGGAATGTCTTATGGCACGGCGGGCGCAGGTGGGGTTGCCACCGGCTCTCAGCAGATGGGCGTGGAGGCGCTCAAGAAGTGCCGCGGCCTGGAGTTCAAGCACGTGCCCACCAAGGGCGGCAGCGAAGCCAACACCATGCTGATGGGCAAGCACATCGACTTCACTTCGGGGTCGGGCTCGCATCTGCAGCTGGTGGCCGATGGCGTGCTCAAGGAGCTGGTGATCTTTCAGAGAAACCGCGACGAAAATTTTCCGAATGTGCCTACGCTCAAGGACATCGGCTGCGACTGGGCTTATCCACCTAATGCCACGATCATAGTGTCCGCGCCCAAGGGCCTGCCGCCTGCGGTGGCCAAGCGGCTGGAAGACGTCTTCACACAGGTCATTCAGTCAGCCGATTTCAAGGCCATGCTGAAGAAGAACTATCTGCCCTACGACTTTCGCGACAGCAAGGCTCTGAACAAGGACCTCAAGGCGGAGTCCGATTGGTATCGCGACTACTTCCAGAAGGCAGGCGTGTTGAAGAACTGAAGCGCTGCAACCGGTGCGGCGTCCTCAGCAGGGCGAGCGCCTTGAGGGACGCACGTCGCTGAGGACGCAGGTCTCAGGACGTGACAGCCAGGCCCGGGATCTGCCGCACGCTGGGCACAGACTCCAGATGCATCAGGGCATCGAAGAGCTGGCGAGCCGCCACCGTGCTTGCGCCCGCCGTGGCACAGTCGTCGAACTTGGCCCACAGGTGCTCATGGCTGAGCGGCTCTTCGGGCCCACCCCGCACCGTGACCACTTCACGGCTCTCGATCACCTGACCGTTGCGCAGCTTGACCGTGACACGATCGAAAGGTGAATAGCCCGGCATGTTCGGATCCTCGGCGTCATCGGCCACGACCTCCACCTTGCGGATCAGGTCCTGGATCAGCGGGCGCTGCACGAAGTCGTCGGTCAGTTCATTGAGGCCGGCACGACCCGCCACCACACACGAGGCCATCGCGAATTCCATGCTGAACTTGGCCTCCAGGCCGGTTTGCGGCGCGTGGTTGCGCAGGACCTTGGTGTTGCGCCGGCTGGTCATCGCCAGAATGCTCTCGATGTCCTCGGCGCGGATCGGATGCGTCTGAAGCAGGTCCAGCATGCCGTCCAGGGCGCGGTGCGTACAAAAGCACAGCGGATATTTCTTCACGCTCAGCCGCAGGCTGGTCATACGCCATTCGCGCCCTGCAGCAACCGGGGTGTCCACATCAATCCGCCCTGCCGGCGACACCGCCGACAGAAAGCCCTGCGGATGCTCGAGTGCATCCAGGGATGCGGTGAAACCGGCCTTCGCCAGGCGGGCCGCCATGACGCCAGAATGCGCCGAGCGACCAGCATGAAACGGCTTGGTCATGGTGCCGAAGTTGGCCATGATGCCGGCACTTTGCGAGGCGCCTAAGGAGATGGCGACGGCCGCGCGTTCGGCGTCCAGGCCATGGAGCGAGGCGCAGGCCGCCGCCGCACCGATGGCACCCAGGATGCCGGTGGGATGCCAGCCTTTGCTGTGATAGTGATCGGGGTCACGCCTGGTCAGGTCGGCCCACACTTCATAGCCTGCCGCGTACGCGGTCATCATGTCGGCACCACTCGAACCCAGTGCCTGCGCCTCGGCCAGAATGGCGGGTACGAGCACGGTGCTGGGGTGCCCCTTGAGCGCGACATCGTCATAGTCGAGCGCGTGCGCCGCCACGCCGTTGATCCAGGCCGCCTCGGGGGCCTGCGCTGTGCGCGATCCAAAGACCAGCGTGGCCGGCCCCGCGGTGGGATTGAGCACCTCGGTGAGCAAGGTGGTGGGCGGCTCATGGGCGCCGGCCAGCATGACACCCACACAGTCGGCAAAGCCGGTGTGGATGACCTCATGCGCTTCCTGAGGGATGGCACCGAATTTCAGGTTGGCAACGAATGCGCCCAGCGCGCGCGTGATGTCCTGCATGACCGTCTCCCGATTCAATGATTCAGGCTGCGCGTTGTGCCTGGACTTGCTGCGCCACCTTGGCTCGCAACTTGGCCAGCGACCCACCCTTCATCACCGACCCCGGCAGCGGGTGGCCAACGATGTCCTCGGCCAGCAAAGCCGATTCGATCAGCTTTTCCAGGTCGACGCCGGTCTCGATGCCCATCTCCTGGCACATGAACACCAGGTCCTCGGTGCAGACATTGCCCGCAGCCGCCGCATGTGCCGCAAACGGACAGCCTCCCAGGCCTGCCACGGCCGCATCGAAGGTGGTCACACCCATCTGCATGCCTGCGTACGCATTGGCCACACCCATGCCGCGCGTGTCATGCAGGTGCAGTGAGAGTTCAAGATCGGGGTAGCGTTCGCGCACGGCACCCACCACCCGTTTGATCGAACCGGGCGTGGCCCAGGCCATGGTGTCGGCCAGTGAAAGGGTTTTGAGTGTGACGCCGCCTTCTTCGGCCAGCTCGAAGAGCTGGCGCACCATGTCGAGCACGCGCTCGGTGGAGATCTCGCCTTCGAAATTACACCCGAACGCGGCCATGATGCTGGCCCGGTCCACCGTCACGTTGTAGTGCTTGTACATGCCGATGATGGAGCGCACTGCGTTCACATTTTCAGCCAGGGTGCGCTTCTGATTGCGCAGCAGGAACTTCTCGGACGCGGTCAGCGAGAGCGACCCGCGAATATCGAGTTTTTGTGTGGCCAGCGCGCGCTCGAGCCCTTTGTCGTTGAGCCACAGGGCGGTGTAGCGCACCCCGGGTTTGCGCGTGAAGCCATTGACCACCTCGAGCGCATCGGCCATCTGGGGCACGGCCTGAGGGCTCACGAACGAGGTGACCTGGATCTGTTCGAGGCCGGTCTGCGAAAGGCTGTCGACCAACTCGATCTTGCGCGCTGTGGTGATCGGCCCCTTCTCGATCTGAAAACCTTCGCGCGGACCTTCTTCCAGAATGCGTACACGTTTGGGCATATCCGACATGGCGCGGGTCTCCTGCTGATGGTTTCCGGTCAGGTTAATTGACAAGGCTTTGGGCCGCAACCTAGGATCAAACGCTCTGCCCGCTGCGGCAGACGATCCGATCACGAGACACCAGACAACACAGGGACGGGACAGATCGCCGATGAACGCCGAGCGGGTGGGCAGTGTGTTCTGGCTCCTATTCGGGGCTGCTGCGGTGGCGGGCGGACTCGAGCTTGGCCTGGGCAGCACCGGTGAGCCTGGACCGGGGTTCCTGGCCTGTGTGGCCGGCAGTTTTGTCGCCCTGATGGCGATCATCGTGTTTGCACAATCGTTCGGCGCCGATCCGGCTGCACGCCGCAGGCTCGCCGACTTATGGTCCGACGTGAACTGGATGCGCGCGCTGATGGTCGCAGGACTCACGCTCGCGTTCATTTTCGCGCTGGAGCACGTCGGTTTTTTTCTCAGCAGCTTTGTACTGCTGGTCGTGATCATGCGCTGGATTGAAGGCCTGCCCTGGAAGACCGCGCTTGCCATTCCTGTGGTCGCCGTGCTGATGACCTGGCTCCTCTTCAAGCGCGTGCTCGGCATCTCTCTGCCCACTGGCCTGCTGGGCTTCTGATCGGACGCCACGCCGATGGACCTGATCGCCAATATCGCTACCGGATTTGGCGTGGCGTTCCAGTGGCATAACCTGTTCTTCTGCTTTGTGGGCTGTGTGATCGGCACGCTCATTGGTGTGCTGCCAGGCCTGGGTCCGGTGGGGGCCATGTCCATCCTGCTGCCGATCACCTTCGGGATCTCGCCGGTCACGGCGGTCATCATGCTGGCAGGCATCTATTACGGCGCCCAGTACGGCGGGTCGACCACGTCGATTCTGGTCGGCATCCCAGGCGAAGCCGCCTCGGTGGTGACGACGCTGGACGGCCATCAGATGGCACTGCAGGGGCGCTCGGGCCCGGCATTGGGTATATCGGCCTTTGCCTCGTTCATCGCGGGCACGGTGGGCGTACTGGGGCTCATGCTGCTGGCGCCGCCTCTCGCTTCACTGGCATTGCGCTTTGGCCCGCCTGAGTATTTTTCAGTGATGATTCTGGGCCTGGTCATCCTGACCTATCTGGCCCAGAAATCGATGGTGAAGTCGCTGCTGATGGCCGGGGTCGGTGTGCTGGTGGGCCTCGTTGGGCTGGACAATATGAGCGGGATGCCGCGCTTTACCGCAGGCATCCCCGATTTGCTCGATGGCGTCGGCATTGCGCCCCTGGCGATGGGTCTGTTCGGGGTCTCGGAAATCCTGCTCAACGTGGAGCAGCGCATCAAGCAAGGTGTGGTGGTCAGTCAGGTGGGCAGTCTGCTGCCCGATCGCAGCGACTGGCGAGCCTCGGGCATGCCGATCGCGCGCGGTTCGCTGTTCGGATTTTTCCTGGGCATTTTGCCGGGCGGTGGCGCAGTGCTGGCCTCGTTCATTGCTTACGGGACTGAAAAGCGCCTGTCACGCACGCCCGAGCGGTTCGGGCATGGCGCCATCGAAGGTGTGGCGGCGCCGGAGGCCGCCAACAATGCGGCGGCACAAGCGGCCTTCATCCCACTCATGACCCTGGGCGTGCCGGCCAATGCCGTGATGGGCATCTTGCTGGGCGCGCTCATGATTCACGGCATCACGCCTGGCCCGCTGATGATCCAGAAGAACCCCGACCTTTTCTGGGGTGCGGTGGCCAGCATGTATCTGGGCAACCTGATGCTGCTTATTCTCAACCTGCCACTGATCGGGCTCTGGGTGCGTTTGCTGCGTGTGCAGTATGGCGTGCTCTTTCCGTTGATCCTGTTCATCGCCCTGATTGGCGCGTACGTGATCAACGGCAGCGAAGTCGATCTGCTGCTGATGCTCGGGTTTGGTGTGCTCGGCTATCTCATGCGCAAGTTCGGCTATGAGCCTGCCCCGCTCATCCTGGCTTACGTGCTCACCCCCATTCTTGAAAATGCCCTGCGTCAATCGCTGATCATCTCGTCGGGCAAGCTCTCCATTTTTCTCACTCGCCCAATCTCCGCTGCGTTCCTGCTGCTGGCGGCGGTGCTGCTGGTGAGTGCGCTCCTGCCCGGTCTGGGCCGAACAAGAAGGGTCCTGGTCTCCCATGCAGACGAACAGAATTGATGCCCATGGCCCGTGGGATGCGCAAGCCGATCTGATCGTGGTGGGCTACGGCGGGGCCGGGGCAGCCACCGCACTGACGGCGCATGAAGCCGGCGCGAGCGTCATCCTGCTTGAAAAGGCGCCTCGCGGCGAAGAAGGCGGCAACACGCGCGTGGCGGCTCAGGGTTACCTCAACACCTCCAGTGCAGACAAGGCGCGCAGGTATCTGAATGCCTTATGCGGTCCTTACACCGTGCCGTCCTCCATGGTGGACGTCTGGGCTGAAGAGATGTGCCGCAACAATGACTGGTTCGCGCGCATGGGCGGCGATCCGCAGGAGCACCAGCACCAGCCGGCGGGCATCGAATTTCCGGATCTGCCGGGCGCCGACTGCGTGCACAAGTTCCATCACGGCGACATCCTGGGATTCTCCAAGACCTGGGAGGCGCTGGCCGATGCGGTCACGCAACGACATATCGACGTGCGCTATGAGACGCCGGCCAGGCGCTTGATCCAGGACCCTGCGAGCGGTGAGGTGATTGGTGTGCTGGCCGAGCAGGGCGGACGCACGCTGCGCGTGGGGGCCCGGAAGGCGGTGGTGCTTACCTGCGGCGGCTTCGAAAACAACCAGGACATGATCCGCAATTTTCTGCCGGGTTTGCCCTACTGCTACACATCCGGCACGCCGTATAACGAAGGCGATGGCATTCGCATGAGCATGGAGATCGGGGCCGACCTCTGGCACATGAACAACTATGCGGGCCCATCCATGGCGCTCAAGGTGCCGGACTTTCCGACCACGCTCTCGATGCGCCCGCTGCATTTCAGCCACGAGCTGCGCGGCGGCATGATCGTGGTGGGGCCGGACGGTCAGCGCTTCACCGACGAAAAATACAAGACCCGTCACGGCAAGATCTGGCAATCGGGCAAATGGATGCCGCTGCGCACACCGTGTCCGATGTACATGGTGTTCGATCACACGCTCTTTTCCAACGAACCGCTCTATGACGGCACACAGCCTTCAGGCTGGACGCCGATCATGATCGGCTACACCTGGAGTCGCGACAATCGGGTGGAGCTGGACAAGGGATGGATTCAGCGTGCCGCGTCCTTGCCCGAACTGGCGGCACAACTGGATCTGCCGCCCGATGTGCTCTCGCAGAGCGTGGCGACGTGGAATGCGCACTGCGCAGCCGGCATTGACACAGCGTTCGGACGCACGAAGATGAGGAATCGTTTCGATGGCGGGCCTTACTATGCGGTAGAGCTGTCGCCCTCCATGCTCAACACCCAGGGCGGGCCGCGTCGTAACGAAAAAGCCCAGGTGCTGCGTCCCGATGGTTCGCCGATCGCACGCTTGTACAGCGCGGGGGAACTCGGCTCGATTTTCAGTTATCTGTATCAGGGCACTGGCAATATTGGCGAGTGTTTTGCCTTTGGCAGAATTGCAGCCTTGAACGCGGTCAGGGAAACGCCCCGGGCCTGACCCCGACCGCGCAGTGCGACCTCGCACGGCACACAGGAGACGATGATGGATTTTGGATTTACCGCCGAGCAGCAACAGCTGCGCAAAGACCTGCGCGAGTTCATCGCGGCCAACGTGAATCCGGAGCTGATGGAAGAGCTCGATGCAGCCGAGGCCACGATCGAGGGCAGCACGCAGGGGCGCCAGACCGTGCGCCGCGGGCCGCTGCTGGCTGCGTTCTATGAAAAAATCTGGGAGCGCGGCTGGCTGGGCTACAGCTATCCCAAGGAGTACGGCGGCCAGGACGGTGACCGTGTCAGCCAGAACATCATCGAAGAAGAGTTTCTGCGCGCAGGCTTTCACATCGGCCTGGCCGGCAGTGGCGGGCCCGCCATCATGGCAGCCGGCACCGAGGAGCAGAAGCGCTACTACCTGCCTAAGCTCATCAGGCTGGAATATTCATTTGCGCTGGGCTTCACAGAGCCCCAGGCCGGAGCCGACCTGGCCTCGCTGCGCTGCCGTGCGGTGCGCGATGGCGATCACTTCGTCATCAATGGCCAGAAGATGTACACCACGTCAGCGCATGTGGCCACGCACATGTACCTGATGGCACGCACCGACCCGAGTGCCAAGAAGCACGATGGCATCTCGATCTTTCTGTTCCCCATGGACACGCCCGGGCTGACCGTGCGCCCGCTGTGGACCATTCAGAACAATCCGCGCGCGCCGCGTGGCACCTGCTACGGCGAGGCGCGCAGCAACGAAGTGTTCTTTGAAAACGTGCGCCTGCACGAGTCCACGCTGTTGGGCAAGGAAAACGAAGGCTGGCGCGTTGGCTCCATGGGTCTGAACCTCGATCGCGTGGGTGCATGGCGCTACCTGCGCTCGGTGCAGCGCGACGAGGACATCGTCAACTGGGTCAAGTCCAAGGACTTCGGCGGATTTTCGCCCAAGGACAATCCTGCGATCCGCGACAAGATTGCGGAGCTCTGGATCGAAGCGCAGGTCTGCCGCCTGATGACCTTGCGCAGCATGTCGATCGTGCAGCACGGCGGCAACTTCACCTACGAGGGCTCGGCCGAGAAAGTGTTCGCACCCGAGCACGGTGTGCGCACCACCGAAGCAATTACCCAGATGCTGGGGCCGTACGCGCAGCTGCTCAATGGTTCGCCGCATGCGGTGGAGCAGGGCGTCTTTGCGCACAACACCATGGGTGCGTTTCAGTCTGGCATCAATCACGGCAGCGTGCAGATCATGCGTGACCAGGTGGCCAAGCGTGGCCTGGGCATGCCGTCGGCCAACAAGCTCAAGGCCAAGACCTGACACGGCGTTCGGCGCAGGCATTGCGTGCGCCGGGTATCTCATACAGAGCGATCGGACAGTCAATCATGGATGTCTTGCTGAACCAGGAAGAAGAGATGGTGGTGAGCAGTGCCCGCGAGTTTTTCGAGGGCGAATGCGACACCGATCTTGTGCGCGCGATGGAGATTGACCCACTGGGTTACTCGCGCGAGCTGTGGAAAAAAGTGGCCGAGATGGGATGGATCGGCATGTGCCTGCCCGAAGCATTGGGCGGTCAGGATTTGCCTCGCATCTATCTGGGCCTGGTGCTGCAGGAGGCTGGACGCGCCCTGGCGCCGCTGCCCTTGCATTGCTCCGTGGTGGCGGCCAGCGCGGTGGCGCGTGCCGGGTCAACGGAGCTCGCCAATGTGTTTCTGCCACCGCTCATTCGCGGTGACAGCGTTATGACCTGGGCGTTCACCGAACGCGACCCGCGTTTTTTGCCCGAGACCGTGCAGATGTCTGCCCGCGCCGAGGGCGATGCCTTCGTGCTCAACGGCAGCAAGATGTTCGTCGACTTTTTCCCGGCATCCGACCAGTGCCTGGTGGCCTGCCGCACTGCTGCGGCGAGCGCGCAGTCTGAAGGGCTCAGCCTGTTCCTGGTCGACAGCAAATCTGCGGGCATCAGCGTCACCCGCCTCAACAGCCTGGCCAAGGACGCGCTGTGCGAAGTGCATTTCAAGGATGTCAGGGTGCCGAAGGCGCGGCTGGTCGGCACACTGCACGAAGCCTGGCCGGTGATCAGCGACATGCTCGACCTGGGCGCGGTGCTGCTGTGTACGCAAATGCTGGGTGCGACCCGCATGGATGCCGAAATGGCGATCGAACATGCCAAGTTTCGCGAGGCCTTCGGCCAACCGATTGGTGCATTCCAGTCGATCCAGCATACCTGCGCCGACATGGTCATCTGGATCGACGGTGGCGAATTGCTGGCCTACGAGGCGCTCTGGAAGATGGACCAGGGCATGCCGGCCAGTGTCGAGGTGTCTCAGGCCAAGGCGTTCTGCAACGAGAAGTGCGTGGCGGTGGTGCGCAACTCGCAGTCGATTCATGGCGGTATCGGCTTCATGATGGAGTTCGATCTGCACCTGTGGTACCGGCGTGTGACCTCCTGGACCATGCGCCTGGGGACCAGCTTCGAGCACCGTGAGCGCATTGCGCGTGCGCTGCTTGATGGCCCAGGCCAGGTCATTCTCGGCGGCCCGGTGCCGCCTGTTTCTCACTGATGCGCCCAGGCGCAGGAGAGCCGCTGATGTTCTGCCCGGTCTGCAAGAAACCTATTGACCTGTCTGGTGCCGACACCAAGACGGGTGAAACCGCATTCGGTGCCAAGGAAGTCGATCCCACCAAGGGCACGCGACTGTTCCACGAAGGCCAGTGGGTCTATTTCGACAAGCTCACATGCCGCACCAAGTTCAATGTGAGTCCTGCCCGTTACCTGGCCGGCAAGGCCGACTGACGCCACCTGGAGGTGATATGTCCGCACTGATGGATGCCCTGCGCCCCTATATTGGACTGTCCTCAGGAGTTGAGGTGGCCTGTGATCCGGTCGAACAAGGCGCCGTGCGCCGCTATGCGCAGGCGATCATGGACGAAGACCCGATCTTCGGCCCGCCGGAGATGGGCAGCACGCTGTATGGCGGGCCGGTTGCACCGCCCCTTTTGCCCACGCATCTGTTTCGGCGGCCCTTCGGCACCGAGGACCCGATTCAGGCCAATGCACGCGACCCCGATTTCGACGGATTCGTGGCAGCACCCACGTCATCCGAAGGTCTGCCCGAGCTGCTGCCGCTCAGAGGCTATGCCCTGCTCAATGGCGGCTCTGAGGTCGAGTTTTTCCGTTATGCGCGTCATGGCGACACCGTGACCGTGCGCTCCAGCTACACCGACATCCAGGAAAAGCAGACCAGCAAGGGCCCGATTGTGCTGGTCACCATCGAATCCGAATACCGCAACGGCGATGGCGAGTTGCTGCTCAAGGCGCTGCGCACCGCCATCCGGAGGAAATGAGCATGGCCATGGGCAAGACCCCCTTCTTCGAAGATGTCGAGATCGGCTCCAGCATCCCTGACCTGCCTAAGGGGCCGCTCACCACCGCGCACCTGATGCGCTGGTCGGCCGCGATGGAGAACTGGCACAAGATCCATTACGACAAGCCCTTCGCCATGGAGCATGACAAGCTGCCCGGGCTGCTCATCAACGGCTCGCTCAAGCAGCAATACATCATCCAGATCCTCAAGGACTGGGCCGGGCCAGGTGGCTGGGTCTGGAAGGCGAGCTTTCAGTTTCGCGCGATGAATCTGGTGGGCGAGGAGATCCGTGTCTGGGGCAAGGTGAAAGACAAGCGACGCGCGCCCGACTTCGGTCTGATCGACCTGGAGCTGGGCATCGTGAACGAGGAGGGCAAGGAATCCACGCCCGGTGCCGGTGTGGTCGCGCTGCCTTATAGGGGTGGCAAGCCGGTGCCCTATCCCTTCGTGCCGCCGGTGCTCTGAGTCACACCCGATGAACCCGTCGCACCTGAAGCATTGAGCACATCCAGCATTCAAGAGGCGTAGCGCATGACCCCTGCATCGTCCGCCACACCGCCGCGCGCTGCCCTCGAGCCCAATGGTCGTGAGCCGCTCAAGGGGCTGCGTGTGGTGGAGATCGGCGTGGCCATGGCGGGGCCGTTTTGCGCCATGCTCCTGGGCGATTACGGCGCAGACGTCGTGAAGCTCGAGCGCCCGCAGGTGGGCGACGACAGCCGCAGCTGGTCGCCGTATTTTCATGAGTCGCTGAGCTACTACTACGCGGCCGCCAACCGCAACAAGCGCAGCGTGTCGGTCGATATCAAGACGCCCGAAGGCGCGGCCATCGCCCGCAAGCTGCTCGAGCAGGCCGATGTGCTGGTCACCAACTTCCGGCTGGGCGCACTCGATCGCTGTGGGCTGGACTACGACAGCCTCTCGCGCATCAACCCGCGATTGATCTACTGCGCGATCAGCGGCTTCGGCGCCACCGGGCCGCTCAGTGCCGAGCCTGCTAACGATCTTTTCATGCAGGCCTATTCGGGCGGCATGAGCATCACCGGCGAGCCGGGTGGCAGCCCGGCCAAGATGGGCATGTCGGTGGCTGATGTCGGCGCCGGCCTCTTTGCCACGGTGGGTGTGCTGATGGCTTTGCAGGTGCGACAGGTCACTGGCAAGGGGCAGCGTGTGGATGCGTCGCTGCTCGAAGGCCAGATGGCCATGCTCACGCAGTTTTTCACCCGTTACTACGCCAGCGGCGAAGTTCCGGGACCCAGCGGCAGCGGCGCGCTGAGCAGTCCCACCTACCGGGCGTTTCAGGGCAGCGACGACTGGATCGTGATCGCGGCGTTCAATCAGCGCATGTGGCGCGGTCTGTGCGAGGCCTTGGAGCAACCGCAATGGGTGGATGACCCGCGGTTTGTCGATGGCACGCAGCGCTCCGACAACCGGCAGTTGCTCATCGGCATGATTGCGGCCGTCATGAAGACGCGGCCGACTGCGTACTGGCAGGACGCCCTCAGGCGTTGCGAGGTGCCGTGCTCTGCAGTGCACACCATCGACAAGGTGGTGGTGCAACCCCAGGTGCTGGCCGCGCAGATGGTCCAGCAGGTCGAGCTCTCGGGGCTGGGCATGATGTCGATGCCGGGCTTGCCCTTGAAGTTCAGCGACTCGCCGGGCTCGATCCGACTGGCGCCACCGCGCCTGGGGCAGCACACCGAGGTGGTGATGCAGGAGCTCGGGTATCCGCCGGCACAGATTGCACAGTGGGTCGGCAGCGGCGTGATCGAACTCGATCAGGGCTGGACCCAGGGCGTCTGAAGGGGCTCTGAAGGGCCCGCTCAGCCGCTCTGGTTCCCCTGATCTTTAGGGGCGCGAGCCTGGGATCGCGCCGCATGCGGATACGATCCGCGCATGCCCGCCT
This sequence comes from Burkholderiales bacterium UBA4615, assembly GCA_002386465.1. Taxonomy (GTDB): domain Bacteria; phylum Pseudomonadota; class Gammaproteobacteria; order Burkholderiales; family Burkholderiaceae_E; genus UBA4615. Next base: position 23,047 of record DGIT01000119.1, read on the forward strand.
TCCCCAAACCCCGACCTCTGCCGCGGACATCGGCCCGGTCTGCCGCTCGGTCAGCCACTCAGCCTGGCACTCAGCCATCCCCCCGATCACGGCCCGAGCCTGCAGTACAGACTGTGCCGAGTCTTCCAGCCGGGTTGTCCGAGACAGAGCCTGTCGACCCGGACGCCTGGTTCGAGCGTCGCGGCTGGCAGCCCTTTGCGTTTCAGCGTGAAGTCTGGGATGCCGTAGCGGCTGGCGAGTCGGGGCTGTTGCATGCCACGACGGGCGCCGGAAAGACCTACGCGGTCTGGTTTGCAGCGCTGCGTCAGGCCCTGAGTCCGGGACTGAGTCCAGTGTCAAAGCGCTGGCGAGGCGCCGGCCTGAAGCTGCTGTGGATCACACCGATGCGAGCACTGGCTTCGGATACACGCCTTGCTCTGTCTGAGCCTATGGCTGAACTGGGTCTGGATTGGCGGGTGGCGGTGCGCACCGGCGACACGCCATCGAGCGAGCGTGCCCGCCAGGACAAGCGTCTGCCACAGGCCCTGGTGACCACCCCGGAGAGCTTGTCACTGATGCTCTCGAAGGCGGATGCACCCGACCGGCTGGGCGGCGTGTGCATGGTGGTGGTCGACGAATGGCACGAGCTGATCGCCAGTAAACGGGGCGTGCAGGTGCAGCTTGCGCTGGCGCGTCTGCGGCGCTTTCATCCGCAGCTGATCACCTGGGGCCTGTCGGCTACTCTGGGCAACCTCCCGCACGCGCGGGAGGTCTTGCTGGCCGCGCCGGGCGGGCGTCTGGTGCAGGGCAGGCTGCCCAAATCGCTGCAGGTGGATACCCTGCTGCCGGTATCGACCGAGCGCTTTCCCTGGGGCGGTCATCTGGGTACGCGCATGCTCGCACCGGTGGTGGCCGAGATTGAGTCAAGCGCCAGCACGCTGGTCTTTACGAACACCCGCTCGCAGGCAGAGCTCTGGTACCAGGCGATTCTGGAAGCGCGCCCTGAGTGGGCCGGCCTGATCGCGCTGCATCACGGCTCGCTCGATGCGTCGGTGCGCGCATGGGTGGAGGCCGGCCTGAAGGCGGGACAGTTGAAGGCCGTGATCTGCACCTCGAGTCTCGATCTGGGAGTGGACTTCTCTCCGGTCGAACGCGTGCTGCAAATTGGTTCAGCCAAGGGCGTGGCCCGGCTGATGCAGCGGGCTGGGCGCTCCGGCCATGCGCCGGGCCGGCCCTCGCGAGTGACGCTGGTGCCCACCCATGCACTGGAACTGGTGGAGGCCGCGGCAGCGCGTGATGCCGTGGCTGCGCGGCGCATCGAGCCGCGCCATGCGCCTGACAGGCCGTTCGATGTGCTGGTGCAGCACCTGGTCACGCTCGCAGCCGGCACGGGTTTTGAACCGGCCGCAGCGCTGGCAGAGGTGCGCAGCTGTCATGCCTACCGCGCACTGACCGACGAGGAATGGGCCTGGGCGCTGGATTTCGTGTCGCGTGGCGGCCGGTCCCTGGTGGCTTACCCCGAGTACTGCCGTGTGGCACCCGATGCACAGGGCGTCTGGCGGGTGCCAGATGCTGCGATCGCGCGGCGCCATCGGATGTCGATCGGCACCATCGTGGCCGATACCGCCATGACGGTGAAGTATCTGAGCGGGGGCACCATCGGCACGGTCGAGGAAAGTTTCATCGCACGTCTGAAGCGTGGCGATTGCTTCCTGTTTGCAGGACGCCTGCTGGAGCTCGCGCGGGTCCATGAGATGACGGCATGGGTCAAGCGGGCGACCGGCAAGCGTGCTGCCGTGCCGCGCTGGAACGGCGGGCGCATGCCCTTATCGTCGGAGATGGCCGATGCCGTGCTGGCCAGACTCGCGAGCGCGGCGCGCGGAACATTCGAGGGCGCAGACATGCGCATGGCGCAGCCCCTGCTCGCGCTGCAGCAGGCCTGGTCGCAACTGCCTACGCCCTCCACCTTGCTGGCTGAACATTTGCGAACGCGCGAAGGACACCACCTGTTCCTCTACCCCTTCGCCGGGCGCAACGTGCATCTGGGCCTGGCTGCGCTGCTGGCCTGGCGCGTGAGTCGCCAGACGCCTGCGACGTTTTCGGTCGCGGTGAACGACTACGGACTCGAGCTGCTTGCGCCTGAGCCCGTGGACTGGTCAGGCCTTGCCGAGGGCGTGCTGTTGTCAGACGAGGGCTTGCTCGAGGACGTGCAGGCCAGCCTGAATGCGGGCGAGCTGGCACTGCGCAGGTTTCGCGAAATTGCGCGCATCAGCGGCCTGGTGTTTCAGGGGTTTCCCGGTGCGACCGTGCGAACGCGCCAGTTGCAGGCCTCAGCCGGGCTCTTCTACGAAGTCTTCCGCCAGCACGATGCCGACAGTCTGCTGCTGACGCAGGCAAGCAAGGAAGTGCTGGAGCAGGAGCTGGAGATCGGCCGGCTGCGTAGGGCACTGGAGCGTCTGCGCGGCATGCAACGGGTGTCGGTCCAGATGGAGCGCCCCGGACCCTTCGCCTTTCCGCTGATGATCGAGCGGCTGCGTGAGCAGATCGGCACAGAGAAGCTCGCGGACCGCGTGGCGCGCATGGTGCGCGAACTCGAGGCCGCTGCAGGGGGCTGTTAACCAAGTGAAAAGTGGTCGGATAACTTCAATGGGGCTGTGAATTGAGCGAGATGAACTTCCCGGTTCTGTGATGCGCAGCACTGTCTTGTGCTGTTTGACGAGATACGGTCGGGGACTAGCGACAAGTCGACGGTCCCCATATGAAAACTCAGACTCTCCGGCGGTCCATTCGGATTCCCGCCAGATACCAAGGCTCCCCGCTACCTGTCAGGGTGCGCAATGAGTTCGTCCCCGCCGGTCCGGCCGGAGAGGACCTTGGGGCTCGAACGATCGATCATCCTGAAAGGTCTCAGGAAATAGTTGTCTTGGTTGGTCCTGCCGATTGGCCTCACAACATCTACTTGGCAGAGGCTGTTTTCAATTCAGGGTACAGAGTCGAGTTTGTCTCCACTGCGTGGGCTTACGCGAACGTGTTGCCGTGGCTTCACGTACGTCAAGTTGAAAGCTTTGACCCCGCCGTCCTGGCCGACGTCATTCGCTCTTACAGCGAAAATGATCAGGTCAAGTGGATTATTCCGCTTTTCGAAGACGCCATCTGGGCGATCAGAAAACTGCTCCCAAACAGCGTGAAGGTTTTTTCGCCGCTCTCTGAAGACAACACGGCGCGTTTATTGAGCAAGCAGTCGATGGGAAGGTTTGCGGCTGGCCTCGGAGTCACCGTTCCCAGGGAATTCGCAGTTGATTCTCTCAACGAAGCCATGGTGGCGTCGCATTCGTTAGGTTTCCCATGCGTGCTGAAAGGAGAGGCCGGTTGCGGTGGGGCGCAGGTTGCGATCTGCCGCGACAACGAAGAGCTTAGTCAGGGCTGGGCGCGACTTGCTACGAAAAACCCGTCTTTACAACAGTTTATTGACGGAAATCCATGGGCTGCCAGCGGGTTTTTTCTCAAAGGTCAGCCGATCAGAGTTCACCTCTACGAGAAGTTGGAGCAATCGCCGCCTCGCATCGGGCCGCCCACTCGGATACGCCATGATTCGCCTGGTGAGTTGCGAGAGGCGTTGTTCCTGATCGCACGAACGATGGAATGGACCGGGTTCCTTCAAGTCGACTTCATTCGTGCTGCAGACGGTCAATTCTTTTTTTTGGAAATTAACCCAAGGCCATGGGGGTCCATGACAGCGGCGAACGTTGTGGGTGCGGATATATTTGGGCCCTTCGTCGATCTACTCCACAATCGAAAGCCAAAGTCGTGCTTGGAAAACGGTGACGGATGGTCGGGCTACGTATTCCCTAAACCTGTTCTCAATCACCTGACGCATGGAATGTTGATCGACGCATATCTGACCATGCTGACGCCGAAATTTTGGCGCTCTATTCCAAGAGGGTACCCTGGGGCTAAACGCCTGTTCGTTGCGGAGTTCTTGAATATAAGACGAGCCTATTGGGAGGTTTCGCGACGACTCAATCAGATTTTTTAATCAGGCCTCGCCGTCCTCAAGTACGCGAGCAGGACCCATCCCTTCACCAGGTCATCGAACATCCACCGGCCAGCGGGGCGCCGTCAAGGTCCGTCTGCTAAAAGATGTGGATATGGTCAATCAGCCTGACCCGCATGCTTAGTCGCGGTATGAAATAAATAAAGGGAGCGCACGATGCGCATTGGTGACAGCCTCAAAGGCAAGCGCGTACTCATCACGCAAAGCGAAGAATTCATGGGCCCGGTGCTCATGCAGGCTTTTGCCGATCATGGCGCAGAGGTGATCGGTGATCCGTCATCGCTGGTCGATCCGGCCGCCTCCGCTGCGGTCGTGCAGCGTGCCGGGCGGGTCGATGTCCTCATTGCCAACCTCGCGGTGCCATCGCCCTATACCGCTGCCACCGGTGTAGACGACGAAGAGTGGCGTACGGTGTTTGCCAACCTCGTGGATCCGCTGCCGCGGCTCGCGCGTGCGGTGCTGTCAGGCATGATCGAGCGGCGCTCAGGCAAGATCGTGGTGATGGGCAGTGCCACCGCCTTGCGGGGTCAGAAGCGCGTGACCACCTATTCCGCAGCGCGGGGCGCGCAATTGGCCTGGACGCGCTCCCTGGCAGTGGAGGTGGCACCTCATAACGTGCAGGCCAACATCCTGGCCCAGAACTTCGTCGAGAATCCCACGTATTACGGCCCGGAAGTGCGGGCGTTGCCGGCCTTCCAGGAGCGACTGAAGCGCGAAGTGCCCGCCATGCGACTGGGGCGCCCGGAAGAGAGCGCACTGCTGGCGGTGTTTCTGGCTGCCAGCGAAGTGGAGTTCATCGTGGGTGAAAGCATCAGCGTGTCCGGTGGCTGGGCTTGACCGCAGGTCATTCTGACCAGGGTGGGGATGCGCAGGCATTGAGCCCCAGTGCGCTGTTTGTTTCGCACGGCGCGCCCACCCTGCCACTGGACGACATTCCGGCACGCGATTTTCTGCGTGCTCTGGGTGCGCGCATCCGCAAGCCGCGCGCCATCGTGGCGATCAGTGCGCACACCATTGCGCAGGGTGTGGTGGTGGGCTCAGCACCGCGCCTGCACGCTGTGCACGATTTCAACGGCTTTCCCGCAGCACTCTACGCCCTGCGTTACGAGCCGCCCGGCGACCCGGCGTGCGCGGCGCGCATCGCCCATCGGTTGCGTGCGGCGGGCATCGCACAGGTCGGCGAGGCCAGCATTGAGGGCCTGGACCATGGTATCTGGGTGCCGCTGTCCTTGATGTTTCCGCACGCCGATGTGCCGGTCGTGGTGATCACGCTGGATGCGCACCTGGACCCAGCGCTGCATCTTGCGGTTGGCGCAGCACTGCGCAGCCTGCAGGACGAAGGTATCCTGGTCTTTGCGACCGGGTCTGTGACGCACAATCTGCGCGATGCCTTCAGGCTAGGCTTTGATGCACCGCTCGAACCCTATGCCGAGGCCTTTACCCAGTGGGTAAACCGATCGGTCGCCGCAGGTGACCGCAACGCACTGCGCGATTGGACGCACACCGCACCGCACGCCTTGCGCGCGCATCCCACGGCCGAGCACTTCGTGCCCTTGCTGGTGGCTGCAGGTGCAGGCGGGCTGGGCCATGTGCTGCACGAGAGCTTCACATACGGCGTGCTGGGCATGCACGCCTACGCGTTCGATTGAGTGGACTTAGCCGATCACGTTCGCTTCAAGCACGCGACGGCCTTGCGCCACGCGCGAGACCGACAACTCCGACAGATCCAGACTCAGGTAGCGCCCGTGCAGAATCTGCTCAGCGATCCCACGGCCGGCGGCCGGCGCCTGTTGCATGCCGTGCCCTGAAAAGCCGGTGATGCACAGCAGGTTGTCGAAGCCGGGGTGTGGGCCCAGCAGGGCGTTGTGGTCAAACAGATTCATCTCGTAGTACCCGGCCCAGGCCCGCTCCACGCGCACAGCTTCGAATGCCGGGACACGATGCGCGAGCTGCATCCACATCGCCTCGTCGAACTCGGCAAGGTTCGGGTCTAGTGGCAGATCATCGGTATCAGGGTCAGGTGTGGTGCCGAAGAGAAATCCGCGCCCTTCCGGTCGAAACCAGAAGCCACTCGGGTCAATGACCAGCGGGCAGCGTGGTAGCGCCACAGGGCAAGACAACACGAAGACCGTGCGACGCCGTGCATGTACCGGCAGGTCGATCCCTACACTCGCCGCCAGTCCACGCGACCACGCGCCCGCCGCATTCACCGCCCAGCCGCAGTCAATGCGTTGCCCGTTGGCCAGGCGCACCGCCTGGATGCGTTGCGGGCGGCTGGCATCACGCTCGAAACCCGCGACAGTGGCCTGCATCAGTCGCACGCCGGCTGCGCGTGCGCTGCGCAATAAAGCGTGGTGCAGGGCAGGGCCATCGAACCAGCCTTCCACGCCATCGCCCAGAGCGCCCAGCGCCAGGTCAGCGCAATGGAGCCAGTCAAAGCGCTGCGCCAGGGCATCCGGACTCAGCAGCTCGATCTGCGCATCGTGGGCGCGTTGCACCGTGTTCAAGGCACGCAGCCCGTGCGCCTGTGAGGCGTTGGCCAGATACAGATATCCGGGCAAGGTCAGCCCCAGTGCAGGCGCCTCACCGTCGATGGACAGCAGTGAGGGCGCATCACGCAAAAACTGCAGCCCGAACTGCGACATGCGGATGTTCACGGGGCTGCTGAATTGCTGTCGGATGGAACTGGCCGAACGCTGGGACGAGGCGCTGGAAAAACCTGTGTCCTGCTCAAGCAACACGACCGACAGTTGCGGAGCGAGCCGCTTGAGCCACCATGCGGTGGCCGCGCCTGCGATGCCAGCCCCAACGATGGCGACATCGCAGGTCTGTACCTCGGCTGCAGGCGCATCCGTTGCATGCGATGCCGATGAGGGCGATCGGTTCGCCTCGCGCGTCATGGCGCTTGCTCTGTCATGGTTCAGTGTGATGGGCGCTCTGCCATGGCAGCGTTGTAGACCAGGCGCGCCGCCACCGCATCTTCAACGGCCTGACCCAGTGCCTTGAAGATCACGATGCCGGCCTTGTCGGGCAGTGTTCGTGTGCCGGCCAGGATCTCGCCGATTTCGGCGTAAACACTAGCGCCTGAATGCATCACGTCGCCCGCTTCATGTTCGGCCGAATGGCGGCTGTCTGCGATGACGGTGTGTTGCATGGCTTCATCGTCCAGTTCACGCCAGCTGGGGCGTGGCGCACCAATCGCGGCCACGAAGGCATCGGCCTTCAGCCAGGCGGCGCGCAACACGGGTTCGGTCGCATTGGTGACGGTGCAGACGATGTCGGCCCCCCGCACCGCCTCTTCGGCGCTTGTGCAGGCGCGCCCGCCGATCTCGGCTGCGCAACGCGCCACATTGGCCGGACTGCGGCTCCAGATGCGAATGTCGCTTACCGGGCGCACGGCCCGCAGCGCCAGCGCATGGCTGCGCGCCAGCGCGCCACTGCCCAACATGGCCACCACCTTGGGCCCTGCGCTCACGATCGCATCGGCTGCCACGGCCGACACGGCTGCGGTGCGCAGCTCGGTGATCCAGGTGCCATCCATGACGGCCAGTGTCTGCCCGGTGACCGGGTCCATCAGTACGATGGTGGCTAGCAGCGTCGGCAGCCCGCGGGCGGGGTTGCCCGGGTACAGCGTGATCAGCTTGGTGGCCAGCGCATCGCTCGTCATGGCCGGCTTCAGAAAGAGCATCCCGTCGCGCTCGGGCATCTCTACGACGCTGCGCAGGGGTTGCAGTACGCGGCCCGCAGACAGATCGATGAGCGCGCTGCGCATGGCGGGCAGCAGCTGCTCCAGGGGCAGCAGTCGGCGCACGGTGGCGTCGTCGAGGTAGAGCGGTGTCGTCATCGGGCAAGGTTAACGCAGGTTCCGTGCGCAAACAGCAGATGATGAGAGGGGCCGCGCAGCCACCCTTGCAACGGCGCCGACAGCAGCACTTGCAGGGGCCCCGATAGAATCGGCCCTATGCAAGACATTGCGCACGCGCCGCAGCGCACCGGACTGGACCGTGAGCTGGCTGGCGAATTGGTCCGCTTTCTGGCTGATCGCGCCCTGTGGTGGCCGCGGGAGCGAACCCTTTTTGTGGCTGATGTCCATCTGGGCAAAGCCGAAAGCTTTCGTGCACTCGGCGTGCCGATGCCCTCGGGCCCCACCCGGACCACCCTGGAGCGCTTGTCGCAACTCGTGAAGGCCTGCACGGCCGCGCATCTGGTCGTGCTGGGTGATCTGCTGCATGCACGGGCCGCACAGTCCGATGCCGTGATGCGGCCGTTGGGCGACTGGCGCGGCGCGCATGCCGACCTGCGCATCTCGCTGGTGCGGGGTAATCATGATCAGCATGCGGGGGATCCGCCGGCAGGCTTGGGCATCGAGGTGGTCGATGCGCCCCATGCGATGGGGCCGTTTGATCTGTGTCATGACGACTCCGATGCGCCAGCGACGACGCAGGCGCACGGTCCGGCGCAGGCACGGACGGGCTATCGGCTTGAGGGGCATGTGCACCCGGCCGTGCGGTGTGCAGTGCGTGCCGGGCGCAGCCTGCGGCTGCCTTGTTTTTGTATTGGTCCCAACCGCACGCTGCTGCCTGCGTTTGGCGACTTCACCGGTACAGCGCTCATCCGCCCCGAGGCGGATGAATCGGTCCTGGCGATTGCCGAGGACATGCTGATCGCTTTGCCGCCTGGCGCTGTCACGCCAGGCCGGCGTCACCTCAGCGCTGCCCGTGCTTTCCCCAGGTCAGGCAACAGGCGCTGATCCGGGACGGGTCAGCTGCCCGTTCGGATGCGGCGCACCGTGGCATCGATCAGTGCGCGCGAGATGCTGTGCCGAGGGGGTAACTGCGGCAGTGCATCGATGTGGAACCACTGCGCATCGGCGAGCTCGGCCGGGTCGTGACGGACCTCGCCGCCCGCATATTCCGCAGTGAAAGCGATCATCAGTGAATTCGGAAAAGGCCAGCTCTGGCTGCCGAAATAGCGCAGATTTTTAACTGCGACATTGGTTTCTTCGCGTACTTCGCGGATCACGCAGTCCTCGATGCTTTCGCCGGCTTCCAGAAACCCGGCCAGCGCGCTGTAGCGACCTGCCGGAAAATTCACGCCTCGCCCAAGCAGCACGCGATCGCCGTCGGTCACCAGGGCCATCATGGCCGGCGAGATGCGGGGGTACACACTCAGTCCGCAGGATGGGCAGCGCTTGGCGCGCTCGCGCGGCATCTGTTCGGTGGGCGTGCCGCAGGCGCCGCAAAAGCGGTGG
>DGIT01000051.1:0-11846 GCA_002386465.1 Burkholderiales bacterium UBA4615
TCGGACGCGGCGAATTCCTGAGCCTGCTCGGCCCCTCTGGATGCGGCAAAAGTACCGTGATGCGACTGGCGGCGGGCCTGACTGCTCCGTCTGCGGGCAACGTGCAGCGCGCAGCCGATGTCCGACTGGGGCTGGTGTTCCAGGAACCCACCCTGATGCCCTGGGCCGATGTCTTCGATAATGTGAGACTGCCGCTGCGCATTCAGGGGCGCTCGGCCGCGTCCGTGCGCGAGGAGGTCATGCAGGTACTGGACTGGGTGGGTCTGGCCGATTTCGCTCAGGCCTATCCGCGCGAGCTGTCCGGCGGCATGCGCATGCGGGTCTCGATTGCGCGGGCGCTGGTCATGCGGCCGAGTTTGCTGCTGCTGGATGAGCCGTTTGCAGCGCTCGATGAAATCACCCGCGGGCGGCTGGATGATGACCTCAGGCGGATCTGGCTGGAGCAGGCACTGACGGTGGTCTTCGTGACCCACAGCGTGTACGAGTCGATCTACCTGTCCAGTCGTGTGGCGCTGTTCAGCGCCCGCCCGGGGCGCATCATCGCTTCGATCGACGTGGACGCCCCTGGCCTGCGTGACGAATCTTTTCGCGCTGATCCTTACTACACCGAGCGCTGCCTGCAGGCCTCGGCTGCATTGCGCGCAGCCAGCGCATCATGAAACTGAACGACCTGCGCGACGCAGTGCTGCCGGTGGTGGTCGGGATGGGTTTCCTTGCGCTCTGGGAGGCGGTTGTGCGCATCCAGGGCATCCCGCATTACATCCTGCCCGCCCCCTCACTGGTCGCAGCGACGCTGTGGAAGGACCTGCCCTCTCTGTTGCCTTCATTGTGGTTCACCGTGCGCATCACGATTGGGGCCCTGCTGCTCGCGGTGGCCGGGGGCGTGGCCATTGCTGCGGTGTTTGCCATGTCGCGTCGCATCGAGCGCGCATTGTTCCCTCTGGCGATCGTGCTGCAGGTCACCCCGATCGTGGCGATTGCACCGCTCATTCTGATTTACGTCGAGTCCACCACCGCAGCCCTGTTGTTGTGCGCGTTCATCGTGGCGTTCTTCCCCATACTGGCCAATACTGTGACCGGACTGCGCAGTGCCGATACGCACCTGCACGATCTTTTCACCCTGTATCAGGCAACGCCCTGGCAGCGTCTGCGCTGGTTACTCGTGCCCAGCGCCTTGCCCTACTTTCTGGCCGGCCTCAGAATTGCCGGCGGCCTTGCGCTGATTGGTGCCGTGGTGGCCGAGTTTGCGGCGGGCGCGGCCGGCCGTGAAACCGGGCTGGCTTCGCGCATCCTTGAAGCGGCATTTCGCACGGAAATTCCCCGCATGTTCGCGGCGCTGGTGCTGGTCTCGCTCGTGGGCATTGCGATCTATTTCCTTTTCGACCTGCTGGCACGCCGCCTGCTAGGCCGGTGGCACGACAGTGAGTTGCCGGGTCGCTGACCGGTCGCCGCATTTTCTGGAGCACGCACATGAACGTCTCATCATCCTTCGCTCGCCCGCTGCGTCGGCGCCGCACTGTGCTGACTGTAGTCGCGATGCTCGCGACGGCCGTAGCAAACCTGAGCACGCCGGCGTCGGCTCAGGCTCAGGAGAAAGTGGTGTTTGCCACCAACTGGAAAGCCCAGGCTGCGCACGGCGGGTTCTATCAGGCGCTGGTCGACGGCACCTACAAGCGTTACGGGCTGGATGTGGACATCCGCGAAGGCGGCCCGCAAGTCAACAATCGGCCCTTGCTGCCCGCAGGCCGGCTGGACTTCCTGATGACCGGCAATCTGCTCCACACCTTCGACAATGTGCGCAACAAGGTGCCCACGATCGTGGTAGCTGCCATGTTCCAGAAGGATCCGCAGGTGCTGATTGCGCACCCCGGCCAGTATCAGAGCTGGGACGACCTGAAAAAAGCGCCTGCCATGCTGATCGGACGCGACTCGCAGTTCAGCTGGTGGCAGTGGATGAAGACCGACGGTTTTCGCGATGAGCAGCTCAAGCCCTACAACTTCAACAGCGCCCCGTTCCTGGCCGACAAGCGCATGGTGCAGCAGGGCTATGCCACGGCTGAACCGATCTCGATCGAGAAAGTGACTGGCACGCCGCCCAAGGTTTTCCTGCTGGCCGATCACGGCTGGTCCACATACTCGACCACCATCGAAACCCGGCCCGACCTGATCAAGGCCAAGCCCGAGATGGTGCGCAAGTTCGTTGAAGCCTCGATTCTGGGCTGGGTCAATTATCTGTACGGTGATCGTGCAGCGGCTGATGCAATGATCCGAAAGCTCAATCCCGAGACCACGCAGGAAGAGCTTGATCGTGGTGTGGCCAAGCTCAAGGAGCTGGGCATCGTTGATTCAGGCGACGCGCAGGCGCGCGGTATCGGGGCGATCGACCCGGCCAAGGTGAAGGACTTCCACGACAAGATGGTGAAGTCGGGCCTCTTCAAGGCGGGCGAAGTGGATCTGAGCAAGGTCTACACCACCGAGTTTGTCAACAAGGCCGTGGGTGTGGAGCTCAGCCGGAAGCTGAGCGGCAAGACCAGGTAAGTCTTTGGCGGCGCGGCGCCCGGGTGTCAGGCGGCGCGCCAGCGCGCCCATTCAGGTGACCGTGCGACGCTGCGCGTAGCGCGCCTGATCCCAGGTGCGACCCTGCATCACCTCGTGCAGTGCCCGGGCTGCATCGAAGGCATCGACATGCCGCACGTAGAGCGGGGCGAAGCCGAAGCGCATCAGGTCGGGTTCCCGAAAGTCGCCAATCACACCACGGTCAATCAGGGCCTGGACGATGGCATAGGCCTGCGGGTGGCGCAGCGCCACCTGGCTGCCGCGTTCCTGTGCTACGCGCGGACTGGCCAATGCAAGTCCGTCATCGGCCTCGAATGCGGCTGCCGATTCCAGTTGCTCGATGAAGATCGAGGTCAGTGCCATGCTCTTGGCGCGCAAAAGATCCAGGTCCACGCCATCGAAGGCATCCAGCGCAGTTTCAAGTGCCAGCAATGACAATTGCGGAGCCGTGCCGCACAGCAGCCGCTCGATGCCAGCTGCAGGCTGCCAGTCTTCTTCGAAGGCAAAGGGCCGAGCATGGCCATGCCACCCAACCAACGGCTGCTTTAGTGTGGCCAGATGCCTGCGCGCTACGTAAGCAAAGGCAGGCGCGCCCGGCCCGCCGTTGAGGTACTTGTAGCCGCAGCCCACCGCGAAGTCCACCCGTAGCGCGTCCAGTGCCACTGGCATGGCACCCGCGGTATGGGCCAGATCCCAGAGCACCTGCGCACCGTGCATCTGGGCGTGTGTGGTGAGTCCTGCCATGTCGTGGATCCGACCTGACTTGTAGTCCACGTGCGTGAGCTGCAGTACGGCTAGCCGTGCGCGATGGGTCCAGATCGCCTGCGGCAGTTCGTGGGCATCGACCCGCACCAGTTCCATGTCCAGGAGGTCGGCCACCGATGCATTGAGATAGCTGTCGGTGGGGAAATTGCCGCGCTCAGTCAGCACTACGGTACGGGCAGGATCGCGTTCGCGCTGAGCTTGCGCAGCGGCGGTGAGCAGCTTGAACAGATTGACCGAGGTGGAGTCGGCCACGATCACTTCATCCGGGTCAGCCCCGATCAGGCGAGCGATTTTCGACGCCGCGCGTTGCGGAGCGGTATACCAGTGCGCTTCGTTCCAGGAGCGGATCAGGCCCTGCGCCCATTCAAGATCAGTGGCATCGCGCAGCCGCTGCGACACGGCGAGCGGCATGGCGCCCAGTGAATTGCCATCAAGGTAGATCAGGCCCTCGGGCAGCGCGAATCGGGTGCGCGCAAAGGCGAGCGGATCCTGTGTATCCAGTGCTTCGCATTCCGCGCGCGAGCGGCCCGCGGTCCTCATGAGGTGCGCGGGATGGGGCGGGTGGGCACAGCCTGGTCGCTCGTGCCCAGTTCCTTTTGCATGATCACGGTATCGAGCCAGCGTTCGAATTTCCAGCCGCTTGAGCGCAGCGTACCGGCGAATCTGAAGCCGCAGCGGGCATGCAGCGCGATCGAGCCGGTGTTGGCGCTGTCGCCAATGACCGCCAGCACCTGTCTGCAGTCCATCTGTTCACAGCGCGCCAGCAGCGCACGCAGCAATACCTGTCCGATGCCGCGGCCGCGCAGCGCCTCGTCCATGTAGATCGAGTTCTCGACCGTGTTGCGATAGGCCGGGCGCAGTCGAAAGTAATTCACGTAGGCATAGCCGGCAACCCGGCCGTCGACTTCGGCGACCAGGTAGGGAAATCCGTTGCGCAGCACATCACTACGCCGCTGGGTCATCTCCTGCAGGCTAGGCGGGTCAATTTCGAAGCTGCCTGTGCCGTGCAGCACATGGTGGGCATAAATCGCCTGGATATGTGGCAGATCGCCGTCCAGGCTGTCGCGGATCAGGGGCGTCGTCGGCGCATGCATGGAGTCGAATATAGCGCAGGCGATTGCGGTACTCAGCGGTCGATCAGGAGGTCATGCTCGATGGCTGCCGCACCAGCGCGCACCAGATCGGCCACGGCCCATTCGGCCAGCGCCCCAGGCTCCATGCCGATGTACAGGCGGTTGGCCGTCGCGATCAGCGGGATCGTGTCCATGATGGCAGGCACGTCCACCATGGGCACCTGACGATGCTCCAGCAGCAAAAACTTCAGCAGCACCTTGGTGGCGTGTCGCGCATTGCGGGCGGGGTCTGCACTCAAATGATCCAGGCGACTGTGCGCCCGTTGCAGTGCACCCTGCACATCCGCAAACATCGGCCCGTGCCCGGGGATCACCAGATCGACGTCGAGCTGCGCGATGCGATGCAGGATGGCACGCTGTTCGGCAAAGCCCGAAGCACCTTCGAGTTCCGGAAAGATCACGCCGAAACCGTTGGCCCAGAGCGCATCGGCGCTGATCAGCACACGCGCTGGCGCGCAGTAGAGCACCACCATCTGGGGATCGTGACCCGGTGCGGCGATCACGGTCCAGGGCATGCCGCCCAGCTCAAGCATCTGACCGTCGCGGATCACGTCATCGAAGGTGAAGCGTTCGCAGCGCTGGCCGGTGGCCTCGAAGGTGAGCTGATGGACATCCCACTGCGACACGGCTTGTGCGCTGCCTGACGGGATGAGCGTGCGGCAGCCCCAGGTGCGTTGCAGCAGCGCATTGCCACCGCAATGGTCCGAGTGCAGGTGGGTATTCACGATGCAATCGAGGCGGCGCGTACCCAGCAGGTGCTGCACGACGGCCAGTGTGGTCTCGCGATGCGTGGTGTATCCGGTATCGACCAGTGCAGTCTGCGTACCGTCATCGAACAGCACCCCATTAGCCGACAGCCAATCGCGTTCGATGAAGCGCATGCAGGCAGGCAGCGCGGCCACGGAGGCCATGGCGGTGGGGGTCTGGCTCATCGGATGCGCCGCTGCACCCCATCGGGCAGTGTCTGCGCGCGCTGCATCGCTGCGCTCGTGAACACAGGATCACCGGCCAGGTAGGCGAGTGCGGCATCGGTCATGTCGAAGCCCCAGAACGCCTGATCGTCGATCTGCAGGGTGGGCACGCCAAAAATGCCCTCGGCAATGGCATCTTCCGTGTTCTGCCGCAGAGTGTCCTTGACCTGGGCTTGGGTAATCAGGGCCTGCGGGTCTTTCACGCCCAACCCCTGGCACAACTGCGCCCACGCCTGCGTGTCGGTGGGCAGATGGCCGTCGACCCAGACATAGCGAAACAGGGCCTGGACCACATCAGGCCGATTGCCCAGTGCGATTGAAAGACGCAGCAACGGCAACGGATTGAACGGATGCGCCGCCGGCAGATTCAGTGCAATGCCCCGCGCATGTGCGCGCCACACGACTTCACGAAAGGTGTGGATCTTCTTGGCGGGGATTTCAGCCGGACCTTTTTGTCCGTGATGCTCGAGCAGTCCGGCAAAGAGCACCGGCCGGTAGACGATCTGCGCAAGCCCTTCAAATTTTTGCAGGACCGCGCTTTGCAGATACGCGTAGGGCGAGATGAAGTCGAAGGTCCAGCGGGCCGACTTCATCGTGAGGATGGCGGGTTCGCGGCCTGTGCGCGGCGCGCTTCGATGCGTGCCCAGACGTCGGCGCGCTCAAGCCCTGACAGAGTGCCCCATGTGGCGATTTCGTTGAGTGTGCGTACACAGCCCTCGCACAGGCCTGTCGCGGGCTCGATGCGGCAGATGGAAATGCAAGGCGACGGCACCGGCTGGCCCTTGAGGGCCGCCTCGCGCAGGCTGCGTGCATCGGGATAGCCCATGGAAGCCATCATGCGTCAGCCAGCCTGCTTCGCAGCCAGCGCACTGCCTGCCCGCGAGATGGACTTGCGCCCGATATGCCCCGAGATCCATTGCCCGATCGACACCATTTTCTCGAGCGACACGCCGGTCTCGATGCCCAGTCCGTCGAGCAGATAGAGCAGGTCTTCGGTGGCGACATTGCCCGTGGCGCCCTTGGCATAGGGGCACCCGCCCAGTCCGGCGACCGAAGCGTGGTACGTGGCAATCCCCATTTCCAGGCTGGCGTAGACATTGGCCAGCGCCATGCCGTAGGTGTCATGAAAATGGCCCGAGAGTCTTTCGGCAGGTACCACCTTGAGCGCAGCCTCGAAGGCCGCCTGGGTGCCGCGCGGTGTGCCGGTACCAATGGTATCGGCAATGTCGATCATGTCGCTGCCCATGTCGGCAAAGCGCCTGACCACTTCGCCCACGGCAGCCGGTGTGACCTCGCCCTGATAGGGGCAACCCAGCGCCACCGAGACGCTGGCGCGCAGCCGCATGCCATGGTCCTTGGCCGCGCGGGCGACGGGCTCGAAGCGTTCGATGGATTCGGCGATCGAGCAATTGATGTTGCGCTGTGAGAAGGCTTCCGAGGCTGCACCAAAGATCACCACCTCGTCGGCCCGTGCGGCCAGCGCGCCCTCGAAGCCCTTCATGTTGGGCGTGAGCACCGAGTACACCACGCCCGGTTTGCGCCGGATGCGCTGCATTAGCTCGGCTGTGTCGGCCATCTGGGGCACCCACTTGGGCGACACGAACGACCCTGCCTCGACATTCGGAAAGCCTGCATCGGTCAGGCGGTCACAGAGTTCGATGCGCACGTCGGTGGTGATGGGCGACTGTTCGTTTTGCAGTCCGTCGCGCGGTCCGACTTCAATCAGCGTGACACGCTTGGGCAGGGATGCTTGCATGGGAGTCTCAATAACCTGTGTCGGGATTCACTCGGCCGCTTGGCACAGCACCTTGGGCCAGAAGCTTCATTTTATCCGCGACCTGCCTGGCCGACTGAGCGACCTGCGTGGGCCCGGAGATATGAGGGGTGATGCGGATGCGCGGATGATGCCAAAACGGGTGTCCGGCCGGCAGCGGCTCCTGGCGAAAGACATCCAGCATGGCCCCAGCGAGCTGGCCGCTGTCCAGCGCCGCGATCAGGGCGTCATCCACCACCAGCGCACCGCGTGCCACATTGATCAGCCATGCGCCGGGCTGCAAGGCGGCCAGGGCGGGCGCGTCGATCAGGTTCTCGGTCGCTCGGGTATGGGGGGCCAGCAGGATGAGTGCGCGCGTGGCCGCAAGAAAGCGCGGCCAGTCTGCCGGGCCCGCCATCACCTCAATCCCCTGAACGGTGCGCGGCGTGCGCGCAAATCCGCGCACCGTAAACCCCTGCGCCGTCAGCGCGCGCGCCACCTGCACACCCAGCACGCCCATGCCGACGATGCCCACTGGCAGTTCGGCTCGGGTCAGCCAGGGCTGCTCCTGCCAGTGCTGTTGAACTTGCTGCGCGGCATACGCGTCTTCGCGACTCAATACACGCATCAATGCATGCAGGCAGTAATCCGCCATGTACGCACCCATGCCGGCATCCTCGAGCCGATAGATCGGCAGCGAGGCAGGCAAGCCCGGATGCGCAAGCAAATGGTCCACGCCCGCACCGCATGAGAACAAGGCCCGCAGGCCGGGATGCCGCGCAAAGAAATCGCCTGGAGGCTTCCAGACGACGGCCAGCGCGGCGTCAGAGGTCAGTCTTGGCTCAGCGGGTGTCGCGCCATCCGGCGACCCACGGTCCAGCCCGATCTGCGCCTGCGGCAGATGCTGCGCCAGCGACCGCTGCCAGGCGAGTCCGCTGCCGGCTTCGCAATGCGATACAACGATATTCATGGGCTCGATCATAGGCGATGACTACCGTGTCCTCACCGCGTGCCCAGGCTGCGGGCAGGGCCGCGCTACCATCTCCTGCTGCGGGCGGTGCAGGCGGCTGCGCGCCACAGCACTCATCAACGAATCGAGACCGCTCATGTTGCCAACCGTTTCCATCTTGTCCGGCCGACGCGCGCAGATCACAGCGCTGACCTTCCTCCTGGCTGCGGCGCTGACGCCAGCGCTGACCCATGCGCAGTCCGACTGGCCCGCGCGCCCCGTGCGCATCGTCGTGCCCTTTGCCGCCGGCGGCACTACCGACATCGTGGCCCGCGTGTTGGCCGAGCAGCTGGCGCCCGTCCTCAAGCAGCCCGTGGTGGTTGAAAACAAGGCCGGCGCAGGTGGCAACGTCGCGGCTGCTGAAGTGGCCAAGTCAACGCCCGACGGCTACACCTTCCTGATGGGCACACCCGGTACACAGGCGATCAATCAGTTCCTGTACCCCAAGATGCCCTACGACACCGAACGCGACCTGATCCCGGTCTCCTTCGCCGTGAAAGTGCCCAATGTGCTGGTGGTGCATCCGTCCGTGGGCGCTCGCACCATCCAGGAGTTCATCGACAAGGCCCGCGCCAAACCGGGCGCGATGTCCTACGGCAGCCCCGGTAATGGCTCGACCGGGCAGTTGTCGAGCGAACTGTTCAAGACCCGCGCCAAGGTGTTCATCACGCATATTCCCTATCGCGGCAGCGGCCCCATGCTGCAGGATCTGCTGGCCGGTCAGATCCAGATGGCGATCGATAACCTGCCCTCCGCCATTCCGCATATCCGCTCCGGCCGACTGGTGGCCCTGGGCGTGAGCTCGGCCAAACCTAGCGCGCAGTTGCCCGATGTGCCCACCATTGCCAGCGTATTGCCCGGCTATGAGGCCGAGTCGTGGTTCGTACTGGTCGCCCCGCGCGGCACGCCCGATGCCATCGTGACCCGCGTTTCGACCGAGGTCGATCGCATTCTGAAAAAGCCCGATGTCGCGGAACGCTTCCGCGGACTGGGCGCCGAGCCGGTAGGTGGCACACCGGCTGAACTGGCCCGCTTCATTGCGGCTGAAACTACGAAGTGGAAAGAAGTGGTGCGCATCTCCGGCGCGAAGGTGGACTGACATGACAAGCGCACAGGCAACAAACACACCGGACCATCAGGCGCAGCCGCTCGACAATCGCGTGACCCGCCTGCTGGGCGTACGCTATCCGATCGTGCAGGCGCCAATGGGTTGGATCGCACGGGCGCAGCTGGCCTCTGCCGTCTCCAATGCCGGGGGTATGGGCATCATCGAGACTGCCTCAGGAGAGCTGGATGCGATTCGCGGTGAGATTCGCAAGATGCGCGATCTCACCGATCAGCCGTTCGGCGTGAACATCGCGCTGATGTACGTGCGCGACCCCGACATCGTGAAGTTCGTAGTCGACCAGGGCGTGCGCTTCGTGACCACCTCGGCGGGCGACCCGAGCCGCTATTGCGCCGAACTCAAGGAGGCCGGACTCACGGTGTTTCATGTGGTGCCCACCCTGAAGGCTGCGCTCAAGGCCGTAGAGGCCGGGGTCGACGGGCTGATTGTCGAGGGTGCAGAAGGGGGTGGATTCAAAAACCAGCGCGATGTCGCCTCCATGGTGCTGCTGCCGCTGGTGTGCTCGAAAGTGAAGGTCCCGGTGATCGCGGCGGGCGGTTATACCGACGGCCGCTCGATGGCGGCGGCCTTCGCATTGGGCGCAGAAGGTATCCAGATGGGCACGCGCATGCTGTCGTCGGCCGAATCGCCCGCGCACATGAACTGGAAGCAGGCGATCGTGGCAGCCCAGGAAACTGACACCGTCTTCCTCAATCGGGGAGGCCAGGGGCCCGCATTGCGCGCGCTGCGCACCGAGCGCACCACCCGCATCGAAGCGCAACCGCCCGAGAACATGCGGGCTGAATTTGCAGGCGTGCTGGACCTTTATTTTGGCGGCGACATGGAAGCGGCTGTGCCGCTCACAGGCCAGGTGTGCGGGCGCATCGATGCGGTGAAGACCGTCTCGCAGATTCTTCAGGAGACCGTCAACGGGTTTCGGGAGGCGGTGTCCGGGCTGGCGCGCTACGGTTCCTGAGCGGATCCCTGAGCAGCCCGGACGGCGTGTTGCGCGGCCTGGGTGGCGCGCTCCCCAAGTTGGCTGACGGCCTGCGCGCAAGACGACATCGCGGCCACTGCAGCGCTGGCGGCGGTGCGGGCGGCATCGACTGCGTCCTCATGTGCTTCGCGGCTGAGTGATTCCAATTCATCCTGAGCGCCGCGCATTTGTGAGCTCATCAGGGTGACCAGCGAATCGCCAGTGCTACGCCCCAGGGACATCAGCCCGACCATGTAATGCCAGGTGGGCTCGAACAGCGTCGCCCGCATCCATTCGCCATGCTGTGCCGGACTGGCTGCGGCTTCGCCACTTGCATGCAGCGCGGCATGCTCGAGCGTTCTGTTCACGCTCTCGTTGATCCAGTGCGCATGCAACGCGAAGGAACGCTGACAGGCCGCCATCACGATATCTCCCGCAGCCGGGCCGAGTGCAGTGCCGATGGCGGGCACTTGCGGCCCGGCCGAGGCGCGCGCGGCTTGACGCGTACGCGCGGCCTGAGGCGTGGCACGGTGCGCACCATTGGAATGCGAGGGTCTGTTCATGGGGGCCCTGGGTTCGGAATGTGGTCGGCAATAAGGCAGCAAAGGGAACGGCTCGCCAAAAGTCATGCATATTTGATGCCCGTGCCGTTGAACGCTGCTTGAGGATCTACTGCCATGACCTTCTTTCGCCCCGTGTTGCTGGTGTTGAGCCTTGCGCTGAGCCATGCCGCGTGCGCCCAGGCTGTGCCGTATGCTGCAGGCGGCGCCGTGCCGGCGGCACTGTCGGTTTCTGCGCTGTCCAACATGACCCTTCGCGGCCTGCCTGATACGCCCCAGGTCACGCTGCGAGACGGCGCCTGGCAGGGCAAGCCCTATGTGAAGGGTGGTGCAGAAGCGCCGCAGGTCACGCTGATGCGCAGTCCGATCGCCTATGGCGATCTTGACCGGGACGGTCGACCCGAGGCGGTGATGCTATTGACCCAGTCAACGGGCGGCAGCGGCCAATTTCTGCATGTTGCGGTGGCGGGCGCGCGGCGCGGTCAGCCGCGCAGTCTGGCCGCGACACAAGTCGGTGATCGGGTCCAGGTGCGCGATGTGCGTGTGCAGAACGGGCGCATCTGGCTGGACGTGGTACGCGCAGGCCCGGATGACCCGGCCTGCTGCCCTGGCGAAGTGGCGTCCGTTGGGTGGACCCTGAGCCGCGGCCGACTGGTGCCGATCAAGGATGTCCCGCCTGTGTCGCGTCTGGGCCCAGCCACCCTGGGCGGCAACAACTGGGTGTTGCGGGAGTGGCGCTCGGGCGAGGCGGCCGCAGCACAGCCGCCGCTGACCCTGTCGCATCAGGACGGACGCTTCGTGGGTCACTCGGGCTGCAATCGGTTCATGGTCGAAGTGACGGCCCGGGGCGATCTGCCTGGCGATGTGAAAGTGGCCACGCCGGGCCTCACACGCATGGCCTGTGAGGGTGACGCCGCCGTCACTGAAAGCCGCTTTCTGGATCGGCTCGCACGTGTCCGACGCATGGGCTTTTGGGAGGGCCGGCTCGTTCTGGACTACGAGGCGCCCGGTGATGACT
>DGIT01000051.1:11874-12159 GCA_002386465.1 Burkholderiales bacterium UBA4615
AGGCCGCACGCCATGCTTTTCGAGCGCGAGTAAGTTGCCGCGCCCGCCGTTCAGCTCGCCACAAACCCCACTAACGCCGCGCCTTCGCCCACCTGATCGCCAACTCTGAACGGCAGTTTCTCGATCAGTCCATCAGCCGGCGCAGACAGGGTGTGCTCCATTTTCATGGCTTCCATGACGAGCAAGGGCTGGCCTTTGCGCACCTTGCTTCCCGCCTCGACCAACAATGCGATCACTTTGCCCGGCATGGGCGCACTCAGACTGGCGCCCGCATCGGCCTGATCG
>DGIT01000051.1:12174-12421 GCA_002386465.1 Burkholderiales bacterium UBA4615
CCGCAAGCTGCGGTGCCGATGCATCGCTCAGCACACGACGCCCCTGTGGTGTGAACACATGCAGCGCATCACGATCCCGCACCACGGACGCATTGAGCTGTTGTGTGCCAAGCAGCCCCGTGAGCCGCGCGCCGTCGCGGCGCAAGGACGACAGGCAGGTGCTGTCATCTGCGTATCGCACGGTCCAGCCGCCTGATGCATAACGCACCTCGACCGCTATCGGTGCGCCGTCAACGGTGAATCGCAG
>DGIT01000051.1:12483-12635 GCA_002386465.1 Burkholderiales bacterium UBA4615
ACGCGAAAACCGTCGGGCTGGGACCAGGGATCGCGTGGGTCGGCGCTCTCGCGCTCATCGCACAGAATGCGCGCGACCGCTGTCGCCAGCACATCGATCCCGGGTGCATCCTTGGGCGCGGCCAGCGCCTGCGCCTCGCGCTCGATCAGCGC
>DGIT01000054.1:0-1452 GCA_002386465.1 Burkholderiales bacterium UBA4615
ATGCGACACGACCTCACGGCACATGCGAATGCCGTCGGTCTCGTCCTCGGCCAGATAGTCACCCAGCCCGGAGATCGTGCAATGCATCTGCGCGCCACCCAGGCTCTCTTCGTCGGCGTCTTCGCCGGTCGCCATCTTGACCAGCGGCGGGCCGCCTAGAAAGACCTTCGACTGGCCGCGAATGAAGATGTTGTAGTCGCTCATGCCGGGCTGATAGGCCCCACCTGCGGTGGATGCGCCAAATACCACCGAGATGGTCGGAATGCGCATCTTGGAGAGTTCAGTGATCTCGTAGAAGAGGCGCCCGGACTCGGCAAAATGGCCAGTCTCACGGCGAATCGCTGCCTCCGGGTCACCACCCGAATCGCCCCGCAGATCGGCGCCTGCCGACTCCACGAACTGCACATAGGGCATGCGGTTGTCACGGGCGATTTCGAGCCCGCGCATCAGCTTTTTGGCGTTGAACGCATTGAAGGCGCCAGCACGCACCGAAGGGTCATGGCCCAGGATGACGCACTCCACGCCTTCGATCACGCCAATGCCCACGACAAAGCCCGAGCCCACTTGAAATTCCGAACGCCAGGCCGCCAGGGGGCTGATTTCAAGGAACGGGGTGTCGGGGTCCAGCACCAGCGCAATGCGCTCACGCAGCGGCATCTTGCCGCGGGCGCGCAGCCGCTTCATGGCATCTTCGCCACCGCCGGCAGCGACTTCTTCGTGCAGGGCGTCAAGTTCGCCCAGCGTCTCGAGCATCTCGGTGCGGTTCTGTACGAACCGCTCCGAACGCGTGTCGAGTGTCGACTCGATGACAGACATGAAAACTCCGGAAAAGACTCAGAGATCGAAGGCTTTGCGGTAGGCAGGCCGCTCGGCAAGACGGTCGAACCAGCGCTTCACGTTGGGTGTGAACACTTCCTGGATGTCCAGGCTGTTGGCCAGCACGACGGCATAGCCCACGCAGATGTCGGCGATGGTGAAGCGCCCGGCACACAGGTACTCGCGGGTGGCAAGCGCCTCCTCGACGCTGCGCATGCGGGCCAGGAACCACTTGCGGTAGTCGCCGGCCACTTGCGGATTGCGCCGCTCCTCAGGCTCCAGGCGGGTGTAACGCAGGACCAGCGTCTGAGGGAAGGTGAACGTGGCGTCACTGCGATGCAGCCAGTTCAGATACGCGCCGTAATCAGATTCATCCGGGCGCACAGCAAGCGGCGTTGGCCCATAGCGCTCGACCAGGTACTGGCAGATACCCGCTGACTCGGTCATGAACACATCGCCATCGATCAGGCAGGGGATCGTCCCCAGCGGGTTGATCTTCAGATAGTCCTTTTGCAGCACCCGCGGCGGGAAAGGCATGGTCACGAGCTTGTGCGGCAGACCCAGCTCCAGCAGGGTCCACAACGGACGCATCGAACGCGCCCGGGTGCAGTGGTAAAGCGTCGGTCCGGACGCAGC
>DGIT01000054.1:1531-8490 GCA_002386465.1 Burkholderiales bacterium UBA4615
TCACGCCAGGGCGAGATCTGCCCGGCATACACGCCTGGGCCCTTTCGGAAATGGGCGGCCTCTTCCAGCGTTTCGATGAAGGGCATGTCTGCCGGAAAGAGCTGATCACCGCGCGGGCGCGGGCCCGACTTCGATACATGGCCCCAGAGTGAATGGCCCACCACTTCTTCGGCCACAGCCACCGCCTCGATCAGCTTGTCGAGCTTGTAGCCAGTCTGAATGCCCATCTCGTGGCACAGATCGACGAAGTCTTCGGTCGGCACATGACCCGCCGAACGGCCGTTGCCCGAATAAGGGCAGCCACCCATGCCACCCAGGCAGGTATCGAAGTCGGTGGCACCGAGTTGCAGTGCCTCGTAGTAGCTGGCGATGGTCGAGCCGCGCTGGTTGTGCAGGTGCATGTGAAAGCTCTTCACCTGGGGCCAGCGCTCGCGGATGGCGACCATGGTCTCTCGCACGGTATGCGGCAGGTTCCAGCCCATCGCTTCATACAGCGCCACGCGGGTCACTTCGATGCCAACATCCTTCCACTTGTTGAACATCAGCTCGAGCAGGTCCATGCGCTGCTTGAGTGAGAACAGCCCTTCGAAATTGGAGCCAAACGGATTGCCGATACCCACCGAAGCCTGCGTGGCACCCGCTGCCTTGGCAGCCGCTACCGTGGCATCCAGCGCAGCGATCTGTTGCGCCTGCGAGCGGTTGTAGTTGCGCCGTGCGAAGGTGTCGCACAACTCCACCGACGTCCCAGGCAGGCTGGACTTCTTGCGCACATCCAGCTTGGGGAAGTAGCGGTCGGCGCGGTCGTAGCCGGCCTTGTTGAACACCGCGGCGGTGTACTTCACGCCGGGCTTGGGCTGGAAGCGCTCGGCGATCTCATCGATACACGCCATCTGAGGCGTCCATTTAGGATGCGCAAACGAGCCGATTGAGATGACCTTGGCGCCGGTGTCGCCCAGCGCATCCAGCAGGCGCAGCTTGGCGTCGACAGGAATTTTGGCGCTCTCGATCTGCAGACCTTCGCGCATGGTGTCGTCGGTGATCGTGACGGACGCGGGCAGTGTGCTCATGGTGGTGTCCTGTGTGGTCAGTCGGTGGGCATTTCAGGAAAGACAAGCGGGTCGATCTGGGCATAGCGCGCAGCGGCCGCCAGAACCAGCGCATCGCGATAATGGCCTGAAACAATCTGCAGCCCGATCGGCAAACCGTCGCGCGTCAGACCGCACGGCACCGTGGCAGCCGGATGGCGCGACAGATTGAAGGTCGATGAATAGGGCGTCCACAAGGCATTGGGTTTGCCGTGCGCGCCAGGCGGTGCGGTCAGGCCGACCGCGAAGGGCGACACGGCCACCATCGGGGTCAGCAGCAGATCAAACCGGGTGAAGAGCTGCGACCAGGCAAACGCCAAATCGCGACGTGCGGCCTGGGCATCGGCGAAATCGCGCAGCGTATAAGCCTGCGCGGCGCGGGCCTGCGCCTGCAGGCTGGTGTCGAACTCGGCGTGCCGGGCTTGCGGGTACTGCGCCATCAGGCGCTGCATGGCCGCAAACCAGTGAATGCCGAAGGTGCGCATCGCCTGCTCGAAGGGATACGGCGCCTTTACCTCCTCTACCGCGCAACCCATCGCCTCGAAACGCTGTGCGGCCGCGCGTACCTTGGCCGCCACCTCACGGTCCAGCGGATGGGCGCCCATTTTCATCACCAGCGCTACTTTCAGTGACTTGGGGCGCAGGGTCAGGCGGCTGTAGTCGGTGTCGTCTGGAGGCAGGGCGTACGGGTCGCGGGCATCCGGGCGCTTCAGTGCATTGAGCATGAGCGCGCAGTCCAGTGCGGTGCGGGCCATGGGGCCGGTATTGGCCAGGTCGCCTACCAGCGAGGGCGGCCAGGCCGGCACACGCCCGAACGTGGCCTTGACGCCCACCAGGCCGCAAAAGCTCGCAGGAATTCGGATCGACCCACCGCCATCAGTACCGATCGCAAGCGGACCCAGCCCCGCGGCCACGGCTGCCGCCGAGCCCCCGGACGAGCCACCAGGCGTACGGTCTAATTTCCAGGGATTGCGGGTGATGCCGTGCAGCGGCGAGTCGGTGACGCCCTTGTGGCCGAACTCCGGGCTGGTGGTTTGTGCAAAGAGCACCGCACCGGCCTCACGCAGCCGCGCCACCACTGGCGAATCCTCGGTCGCTCTGGCTGCACCGGTCAGCCGGCTGCCCATCGACAGCGGCCAGCCGCGCACGCCCACCAGCTCCTTGATCGACACCGGCACGCCATCGAGTGCAGACAGGGGGCGCCCGCGTCGCCAGCGCCGCTCCGAGGCGCGTGCGGCAAGCCGCGCCGCATCGGCATCGATATGGCTGAACGCATTAATCAGCGGATTGACGCGCTCGGTGCGCGCCAGGATGGCCGTCAGGGCTTCCGAGGGCGAGGCCTTGCCACTAGCATACAGCCGCGACAATCCGGCGGCGCTCGCCTGCGTGAGATCAGTGGGCATGCTGGGTGGACTGATGGCGCAATACGCGACCGGCGCGCGCACCTGTGAACTCGCCGTTTTCGACGCTGACTTCACCATTGACCAGCGTGGCCCGATAGCCCACCGACTTCTGGATGTAGCGCGTGGCACCCCCCGGAAAATCGTGCACGACTTCAGGATGCAGCTCGGCCACCCTGGACGCGTCGAACACATTCACATCGGCGCGCATGCCCGGGGCCAGCACGCCGCGGTCGCTCAGACGCAGTACGCGCGCCGGCGCAGAGGTCATGCGCCGCACGGCCTCACCCAGCGAATACAGACCTTTTTCGCGCACCCAGTGCGACAGGATGAACGTGGACCAGCCTGAATCCATCACCTGCGACACATGTGCGCCGGCATCACCCAGCCCCGGGATCACGTTGTGGCTGCTGATCAGGTGCGACAGTCCGTTCATGTCGGGGTTGAACATGCGCAGGGTATAGAGCACCTTGCCGCGCGAGGCGAGGTTCATGCGCATGAAGGTCTCGATCCAGTGCTCACCGCGCGCTGCAGCCATGGCCAGCAGCTGGCACGACTCGCCGGCAGCATAGTCGGGAACCTGCCCGTCACCCATGTGAAAGACCTTCTCGATGCTGGCGCCCAGGATCACCGGGAACCCGAGCTGCTTGGCTTCCTCGACCAGCACCGCCCGCTTGACCGGATCATCAATCGTGGCCAGGCGCTGCGCAAAGGGCATGGCCCGCAGCGCTTTCCAGGCTTCACCCCGCGTGGCAATCGGCAGGCTGGTCTGCAGACCGAACACCAGGCCGGAGCTGCGCACCTGCGCCACTGCGGTCATGTCGCGCCCGGCGCCTGCGCACAGGGTCTCGAGTGCACTGCGCCGCTGACCGGCAAGCGAACCATCGGGGCCCACGTTGTAGCTGAAGAGCACACGGCTGCCACCCTGATCGGCCAGCGCCTTGAGCACCTCGAAATCGGCGCCCACGGCCTGCATGATGCCGCCGCGCGGGCCCACCGCGCGGGCAATCTCGACCAGCTCGGCCGGGTCGGCAAAGGTGCCTGGAATGGGGCGCCCATCGGGCAGCGTGTGGGGCGCAAAACGGTTGGTCGAAAAGCCCACCGCGCCGCGGTCCACTGCTTCGCCCACGATGCGCGCCATCTGGCGACGCTCGTCTGCGGTGGCCTGCTCTTCCACGGCGCGCTCGCCCATCACGTAGAAGCGTACGGCGCTGTGCCCGACCAGACCGGTCACGTTGATACCGGGGCGCAAGCCTTCGATGGCGTCCAGGTAGCCGCCATAGTCTTCCCAGTTCCAGGGCAGGCCGCTCAGGATGGCTTGCCGGGGAATGTCCTCGACCGATTCCATCATCCCGGCCAGCACTTCCTTGTCTCCGGGGCGACAGGGTGCAAACGTCACGCCGCAATTGCCCAGCAGCGCGGTGGTCACACCATGCCAGCTCACCGGCGTGCAGTGCGGGTCCCAGCCGATCTGGGCATCCAGATGGGTGTGAATATCGACAAACCCTGGCGTCACCGTCTGACCTTGTGCATCGATTTCGCGTTTGCCGCGCCCATCCACCTTACCGACTGCTGTGATTAATCCTGCATCGATGGCGACGTCTCCCTGAACGGGACCGTTGCCGGTGCCGTCGACGATCTGTCCGCCGCGAATCACGATATCGTGCGCCATGAGGTCTCCTTGTGTCGGTATGCGAATGGTTCGGCTGTGCGCTGCGAACGTGATGCAGCCAGCCTGTCGATGACCCCGCTACGGTGAGGTGCGGTCGTCGATCTGTCAAATGCAGCTTGCCGAAATTGCGGCGGGTCGTCCGGGGTATGCTGCCCGCCGAATGCCATTCTCCATAGAGATGGCGCTGTGCGACCCCTCCTCCCCTTGGCTGAACGCGCCACGATGTCCACACCATGACTTATTCCACCCTTCAAACGACCATGCAGCACGGCGTAGCCGTCATCTGGCTGAACCGGCCCGAGGTGCGCAATGCGCTGAATTTGACGCTGATCACCGAACTCACCGACGCGATCGGGGCGGCCTCGGAAGATCCCGATGTGCGTGCCCTGGTGCTGGCGGGTCATGGCAGCGCATTTTGTGCCGGCGCAGACCTGAACTGGATGAAGGCCGCCTCCAGCTACGGTGCAGCGGAAAACGAAGCCGATGCCATGGCACTGGCGACTTTGCTGCGCACCCTCGCGCAATCACCCAAGCCGACGGTCGCGCGGGTCCATGGTCCAGCCTTTGCCGGGGGCTGAGCTGGACGATGCGGTCAATCGCATGCTGGGCGCGCTGCTGCAAGGCGCACCAGGCGCCATGAGCGAAACCAAACGGCTGTTGCGCGATATTCCGGGGCGCCCGATTGACGATGCACTCATTCGCGACACCGCGCAGCGCATCGCGCAGACCCGCGCGGGCGAGGAGGGCCGCGAAGGCATCGCGTCGTTTCTGGAAAAGCGGGCGCGGCGCTGGCGACCGCAGGAATGATCCGCTCAGCCGCGCACGAACGCCGTAACCAGAGGGTCGGGCCCGGCCTGTCTGCTCCAGTGCCCGTGCACCGCGGGATCAAACGTCGCACCCTCGGGCAGCACATCGGCGGAATAGAAATGCTGGCCGGCGCTGAACACGCGTGAGCTGCCATCCTGAAGCCCGATCTCCATCTGCCCGCTCAGGATGAACACCCATTGCGGTGAACCGGTGCAGTGAAAGCTGCTGCGAAATCCGACCGGGCTTTGGCGCAGCTGCAGCGCACTGACAGGCTGCGGCGCTGAGAGCATCGACGCCGGCGTGCCCTGATCAAGGTCGATCGGCTCCTCGCGAAACTTTGCGCGCCCATCGGTATCGGTGAACAGCGTCACCCGGGTGAAGACCGCCATCTGAGCCTCTCTACGCAGACTGTTGCACGGGGCGCAGGATACCTGCCCTGCGTCAGGCAGGGACGGATGGCGGCGCGCGCGTTCACGCCGCCACTGCTGCGGCGTCGACAGGGTATCCTCGGGCGCTGTTCAGCCGTAACACGCCACGCGTGATGGCGGCCAACGCCTGCCCGGGGACATCCCACCATGTTCGAAAAAATTCTGATCGCCAATCGAGGCGAAATCGCCTGCCGCGTGGCGGCCACCGCTCGAAAGCTCGGTGTGCGCACCGTCGCCGTCTACTCCGATGCCGACGCCCTGGCGCAGCATGTGCGTGCCTGCGACGAAGCCCTGCGCCTTGGCCCGGCCGCCGCACGCGAGTCCTACCTGCGTGGCGATGCAGTCATCGAAGCAGCCTTGCGCACGGGCGCCCAGGCGATCCACCCCGGGTACGGGTTTCTGTCTGAAAACGAGGCGTTTGCACAGGCCTGTGCTGATGCGGGTCTGGTGTTCATCGGACCGCCCCCATCGGCCATTCGGGCGATGGGCCTGAAAGCCGAATCCAAGCGCCTGATGGCTCAGGCCGGCGTGCCGCTGATTCCCGGCTACCACGACGCCGATCAGAACGATGCGCTGCTTGCGCAACACGCCGAGCGCATCGGCTACCCGCTGCTGATCAAGGCCAGCGCGGGCGGCGGCGGCAAGGGCATGCGCATCGTGCGTGAGGCTGCAGAGTTTGCCCCGATGCTCGCCTCGTGCCGACGTGAAGCGGTGTCGGCGTTTGGCAACGACGCGGTGCTGCTCGAGCGCTATGCCAGCAAACCGCGGCATATCGAGATTCAGGTCTTTGCCGACACGCATGGCCATGTGGTGCACCTGTTTGAGCGCGACTGCTCGGTCCAGCGGCGCCACCAGAAGGTGATCGAAGAGGCACCGGCCCCCGGCATGGATGCGGTGCGCCGTGAGGCCATGGGTGAAGCCGCGGTCGCTGCCGCACGTGCAGTGGGGTACGTGGGCGCCGGTACGGTGGAGTTCATCGTCGACGGCAGTGGCGATTTCTACTTCATGGAAATGAACACCCGCCTCCAGGTGGAACATCCTGTGACCGAGATGATCACCGGGCTGGACCTGGTCGAGTGGCAGCTGCGGGTGGCGGCCGGCGAGCCGTTGCCCCGCACCCAATCCGATCTGGCGATTCGGGGGCATGCGATCGAGGCACGCGTATACGCGGAGAACCCCGACCGCGGCTTTCTGCCGTCCACGGGCACACTCATGCATCTGCGCACGCCCGCGGCCGCCACGTTTACCGTGGGCGCCGTGGCGCCCGTCTGCGCGACGGTGATCGCGTACAGGTCCATCCCCACCATCGCCAGCGCCTGATCACCGCTCGGTGCCATCAGCACGAGCGACGCCGGCGGCGGCTGCGGCGGCGGCNNGCCACGTTTACCGTGGGCGCCGACGCAGACGGCCGTCCGGCTGCGGTGCGTATCGACAGTGGCATCAGACAGGGCGATGCCATCACGCCTCACTACGATCCCATGATCGCCAAGCTCATCGTCTGGGGCGAAGACCGCGCTCAGGCGGTCCTGCGTATGCGCGCTGCTCTGGCTGAGTTCGAGGCAGTGGG
>DGIT01000045.1:0-3932 GCA_002386465.1 Burkholderiales bacterium UBA4615
TAGCGCTGGCGGCTGACGCCCCAGTCGCGCAGCCGCCAGGTGGTTTTCTTTTCGCCCAGGCCTTGTTTGCCCAGATCGCGCGCAACCGCATCGACCGCATCCTTGACGCTCAGACCGTCATAGGCGCCCGAGGCCATGACCGTGCCGCGCGCCTTGTCGGCGTACCACTCCTGCCAGCGGGTCGCATCGTAAGCACTTTCTCCGGCCACCGCGATGACTTGCCTGATCGGGATGCCGTACTTCATGGCAAAGGCGAAATCGCGCTCGTCATGGCCGGGCACGCCCATGACCGCGCCGTCGCCGTAGCTCATCAGCACATAGTTTCCGACCCAGACATCTATCGGCGCGCCGGTCAGGGGGTGGGTCACCTGCAGGCCGGTGCGCACCCCTTCCTTTTCCTGGGTGGCGAGCTCGGCCTCGGTCGTGCCCCCGGCCTTGCAGGCCTCGATGAAGGCGGCTACTTCGGGGCGGGTACGGGCGGCATGCATGGCCAGCGGATGTTCCGGGGCCACTGCACAGAAGGTCACGCCCATGATGGTGTCGGCGCGGGTGGTGAAGACATGCATCCGCCCGTCTTGCAAC
This sequence comes from Burkholderiales bacterium UBA4615, assembly GCA_002386465.1. Taxonomy (GTDB): domain Bacteria; phylum Pseudomonadota; class Gammaproteobacteria; order Burkholderiales; family Burkholderiaceae_E; genus UBA4615. The sequence continues at coordinate 583 of DGIT01000045.1, forward strand.
GGCGTGCCGTCGTCGCCACGGATGTCGTGCGTGAAGGCGAATCGCACGCCTTCGCTGCGTCCGATCCAGTTCTCCTGCATGAGCTTCACGCGCTCGGGCCAACCGGGCAGCTGGTGCTGCACATGGTCGAGCAGCTCCTGCGCATACTGGGTGATCTTCAGGTAGTAGCCAGGAATTTCGCGCTTTTCCACCACCGCGCCTGAACGCCACCCCCGGCCGTCAATGACCTGCTCATTGGCCAGCACGGTCTGGTCGACCGGGTCCCAGTTGACCACCTGCGTGCGCCGCTCGGCGATGCCAGCTTCCAGCATCTTCAGGAACAGCCACTGATTCCAGCGGTAGTAGGACGGATCGCAGGTTGAGACTTCACGGCTCCAGTCGATGGCCAGACCCATGGCCTGCATCTGCGCCTTCATGTGGGCGATGTTGGAGTAGGTCCACTGCGCGGGCGGCACCCGGTTCTTCATCGCCGCGTTTTCGGCCGGCAGGCCGAAGGCATCCCAGCCCATGGGCATCAGCACGTTATAGCCCTGCATCCGCAGATGACGGGCCAGCATGTCGTTGATCGTGTAGTTGCGCACATGGCCCATGTGTAGCTTGCCCGAGGGGTAGGGCAGCATCGAACAGGCGTAGTACTTGCCCTTGGGGAATCGGGGATCGTGCTCGATGGCACGGTAGGCATCGATAGACGACCAGTGCGCCTGAGCCTGCGATTCGACGTCGGCGGGGAGATAACGTTCTTGCATGGGGATGGGTTGCGCGCGAAAGACTGCAGCGCAGGAAGCGCCGCTCAACCCGTCATTATCGCCCGAAACCCATTGGCTGCCAGCGGCCGCGCGCCCTGTCGGGCCGCTTGGGACACGCAGGCACCAAGGCGCTCGGCAGCGCCTTGGTGCCTGCTTCAGCCGATCAGACGAAGGCCTTGTATTTGTCCAGATGGCGCACGGGTTTGGACAGGGCGTCGCGACGGAACGGATCACCCAGTTCAGCGGTCACCATCATTTCCAGGACCGTGGTCTTGCCCTGCTGCTGCGCCTTGGCGGCGGCAGCCAGCGCAGCGCCCACATCCGAGACCTTGTCGACCACGATGCCTTCTGCGCCCATCGAACGCGCGACCGCCGCCCAGCTGGGCTGCTTGTCCAGGTTCACACCCAGGAACCGGTTGTTGTAAAAGTCGACGTGATTCTTTTTCTCTGCGCCCCATTGGCCGTTGTTGAACACCACGGCCGTGACCGGAATGTTCTCGCGCACACAGGTCTGCAATTCGCCAAAGCTCATGCCCCATGCGCCGTCGCCGACATAGGCGATGGCCGGGCGGTCGGGTGCGGCCAGCTTTGCACCGATGATGGTGGGAAAGGCGTAGCCGCAATTACCGAAGCTCATGGCCGCAAACATGGAGCGCGGTGCATCGAATTTCAGATAGCTGTTGGAGACCGAGCAGATGTTGCCGATGTCGGTCGAGACCATGGCGCGAGCCGGCATGGCGCGCTCCAGTTCACGCAGCATCTGGCGCGGGTGCATGTACGACGACGATTTGGCGATCTCGATGGACCAGTTGTCCTTCTCGTGGGTCCAATCGGTGAGTTCCTTGTCCCAGGCGGCTTTTTCGGCCCGGATGTCAGCGAGGCGCGCATCGCGGTTGGCCTGGCAGGCAAGCGCGCGCCCCTTCAGACGGGCCGTGAGCGCCGCCGCAGCGGATTTCGCGTCGCCGCACAGACCCACGGAAATCGGCTTGACCAGACCAAGCATTTTTGCGTCGGCATCGATCTGGATGATCTTCGCGTTCTTGGGCCAGTAGTCCATGCCGTGTTGAGGCAGCGTACCGAAGGGGCCCAGGCGGGTGCCCAGCGCCAGGACCACATCGGCCTTGGCGATGAGTTTCATGGCGGCCTTGCTGCCCTGATAGCCCAATGGGCCCACGGCCAGCGCATGGCTCGCAGGGAAGGAATCGTTGTGCAGATAACTGCTGGCCACGGGTGCCTGCAGCAGTTCGGCCAGCGCAATGGCTTCTGGCCAGGCGTCGGCATTGATCACGCCGCCGCCCGACAGAATCACCGGGAATTGCGCGTTCGCAAGCAGATCGGCGGCTTCAGCCAGCGCAGCCTCGCCGCCTGCGCCCCGCTCGATACGAATCGGGGTGGGGATGTCGGATTCGATATCGCCGTAAAAATAGTCGCGCGGGATGTTGAGCTGCGTGGGGCCCAGTTCCAGCAGGGCGCGGTCAAAGGCCCGGCCGGTCAGCTCGGCCATACGCGCCTTGTTGTTCACATGCGCCTGGTACTTGGTGATCTTGGAGAAAATCGGCAGTTGCTCGGTCTCCTGAAAGCCGCCCAGTCCCAGCGTCATGGTTCCTGTTTCGGGTGTGACCACCACCACCGGCGAATGCGCCCAATAGGCGGCGGCCACGGCGGTCACGAAGTTGGTGATGCCAGGGCCGTTTTGCGCGATGCACACGCCATGCTTGCCCGAGACGCGGGCATAGCCATCGGCCATGTGGGCGGCACCCTGCTCGTGGGCCACCATCACGAAGCGGATGCCCGCCGCCGGAAAGAGGTCGAGTGCATCCATGTAGGCCGAGCCCACGATGCCGAAGACGTCGGTCACGCCCTGTGCGACCAGGGTCTCAACGAAGGCCTCGGAGGGGGTCATCTTGTGACGGCCGCGCACGACCTGACGATTGACGGGGATCGGGCTGTTCATGCGAGTGGACTCCTTGTGCGCAGTGCTGAGTGGCCGAGCCGTGATGGCCGGTGGGCGACTCTGTCATGGCGTTTTATGCCCGGCAAGCGGATCGTTCGACCGATGCAGTCAGCGAGGTTCCGATTACTTCCTGCAAGAATTTCATTTTCTAGATAAAATAGCGACTGGCATGGGCGTCAGACCCTTGGCCACTCATAACGACATGACGCAGAGGAGACGCAGAGTCCTATGAACAGCCCCGTTATTCCTGAAGAAGATACCTACGACGTACCGGCCGGCTCGGCCATCCTGCGCGCGATCCGTATCCTTGAGTCCCTTGCCGAGCATGAGCGCCCACCGCAACTTGCCGAGATCGCACAGGCCGTGGGTCTGCCCAAGCCCACCGTGTTGCGCATCCTGCGCACGCTAGAGCATGCCGGACTGGTTGCACGCGAGCCGGACACCAAGCGTTACGGCTTTGCAGAGCGACTGAATCGCTTCGCTGGCGACGTGCTGTTGGGTTCGCCCAATCGCTCCACCCGCCATGCCATCCTGGAAGAACTGGTCGAGCAGATTGGTGAGACCTGCAATCTGACCATTCCCAACGGCAGCACGGTGCTGTACCTGGACCGTGTCGAGACCGCCTGGCCGCTGCAGCTGCAGCTGGGTGC
>DGIT01000045.1:4079-10085 GCA_002386465.1 Burkholderiales bacterium UBA4615
GATGCCAAGCGGCTGACCAGCGAATTCAGCGCCATCCGTGAGCGCGGCTATTCCATCGACAACGAGGAATACCTGCCGGGCATTTGCTGCGTGGCCGTGCCGGTGCGCAACAGTGACGGCAAAGTGGTGGCCGGCGTTGCGGTGCACGCGCCGCTGACCCGCATGCGCCCGGAGCAGGGTCTGGAGTATCTGCCCCAGCTGCGCAACGCAGCCGAGGCCATTTCAGCGACCATCGACTGGTGATGCGACCGGTCGTTTGACCGGCGTACTATCTTTGTCCAGAGCCGCTCGGGGCGAGCATGTTGCGCGCCCCCATTCCCCCATCCCCATCTGAACGGAGCGTTGAATCATGGGACACGCCGATCCGCTGATCGAACTTGAGGCACGCCAGAACTACTGGATGCCGTTTTCGCCGAACAAGGAGTTCAAGCAGGAACCTCGCATGTTCGTGCGTGCCGAGGGCATGTGGCTCTACAAGCCGTCCGGCGAGCAGGTGATCGACGCTTCTTCGGGTCTGTTTTGCGTGGCCGCTGGCCATTGCCGCCCGGAAATTGCCAAGGCTGTGTACGAGCAGCTCACGACGCTCGATTACTCCATGCCGTTCACGCGCTCGCATCCCAAGGCGTTCGAGCTGGCTCAGCGCGTGAGCACCTTCACGCCCGAGGGTCTGAACCGCGTGTTCTTCACCTGTTCCGGATCGGAGTCGATCGATTCGGCCATGAAGATGGCGCTGGCGTATCACCGTATCCGCGGACAAGGCCATCGGCAATTGTTCGTGTCGCGTGAGCGGGCCTATCACGGCGTCAATCTGGGTGGCGTCGCGCTGTCGGGCATGGTCAACAACCGGCGCACCTTTGGTGTGGGCCTGCCTGGGGTGCACTTCATGCGCCATACGGCGCTGCCGGAAAACAAATTTGTGCAGGGTCAACCTGAAACCGGCGCAGACCTGGCTGATGATCTTGCCCGCATTTGTGCGATGGTCGGCGGAGACAACATCGCCGCGGTGTTTGTCGAGCCGGCAGCAGGCAGCTTCGGTTGCCTGCCGCCGCCCAAGGGCTACCTCGATCGCATCCGTGCGCTGTGCGATGCGCACGGCATCCTGCTGGTGTTTGATGAAGTGATCACCGGCTGGGGCCGCATGGGGACTGCGTTCGGTGCGCAAAAGTTTGGCGTGACGCCCGACATCATGACCATGGCCAAGGCGATCACCAACGGTGCGCAGCCCTTGGGCGCCATCGCAGCGCGTCAGGAGATCTACGACACCATCACCGATGGCGGGCCTGCCAAGGGGATCGAGTTTTTCCACGGCTACACCTACTCGGCGCATCCGGCCTCGTGTGCGGCAGGCCTGGCGATGATGGATATCTTCGAGAAGGAAGACCTCATTGGTCGTGCCGCGGGTATGGCTCCGTACTTCGAGACCGCCATGCATTCGCTGCGTGATCTGCCCTGCGTAGTCGATATCCGCAACATCGGCATGATGGCGGCAGTCGAAATTTCGCCTGCCGGGCAGGCGGCTGGCGCACGGGGTCACGAGGCGCAGAAAGCGCTGTACGACGCCAATCTCAATCTCAAGTCCACGGGCGACTCCCTGATCATTGCGCCGCCTTTCATTGCCGAAAAAGCGCACATCGATCGCATCACCGACACGCTGCGCGCGGTGCTCTCGAAGTTCTGAGGCTGCGTTCAGTCTTTACGGGCGCTGCGATCCACACCGCAGCGCTTTTTTTTTGATGTCTTCAAGGAGTGTCGCAACATGAAAATTGCGTTTATGGGTGCCGGCCTGATGGGGTCCGGATTCGTGCGTCGCCTGCTCGCGAAAGGCCATGAAGTGCATGTCTGGAACCGCAACCCAGCGCGCACGGAACCGCTGGTGGCCGAGGGCGCGCGGGCGTTTGCCTCTGCTGCGGACGCGGTCAAGGGTGTGGATCGGGTGCAGATTTCGCTGGCCGATGACGCTTCGGTTGATGCGGTGCTCGAGCCCCTGGCGGGTGCAGTGGACCGCAACACCTGGATCATTGATCACACCACCACGGCCACGACGCCGACGGCCGAGCGGGCTGCCCGCTGGGCTGCGCGCGGTGTGCGCTTCGTGCATGCGCCGGTCTTCATGGGGCCCGCCAATGCGGCCGATGGTACGGGCCTGATGCTGTTGTCGGGGTCGAAGGCCCTGTGCGATGCGATCACGCCGATGATGCAGGAGATGACCGGCAAGATCGTCTACATGGGCGAGGCGCCCGAGCGCGCGGCCTCGTTCAAGCTGTTCGGCAATCTGGTGCTGATCGGGATGGCAGGCGTGCTGGGCGATGTGGCGCGGCTGTCACATTCAGTGGGCATCGCACCGGCCGAAGCCATGACCTTGTTTGAGCACTTCAATCCGGGCGCGATGCTGCCTGCTCGGGCTGCGCGCCTGGTCAATGGAAAATACGATCAGCCTTCATTTGAAGTGGCGATGGCCAAGAAGGATGCGCGGCTGATGGTCGAAGAGGCCAAGCGGCATGGTGTGGATCTGGCCGTGATGCCGGCGGTGATTGCCCTGTTTGATGCGGCAATTGCGCGGGGGGAAGGTGCGCTGGATTCGAGCGCGGCAATGCGGTGGCCGGTGAAGTGATCCGTTGAGCGGGTCGCCCCTGCGGTGACAGCCTGCTTGCTCCACAGCCTGGCGGCTGAAGTCGCGGCGCAGACTGTCCCCTCCGGTACGACCGATAGGGATGCTCGGGGGAAGGTTTGGTCGGTGGCCGGTGTAGCGGGTCGCGCCGGTGGTGACAGCCTGCTTGCTCCGCAGCCTGGCGGCTGAAGTCGCTACGCAGACTGTCTCCTCCGGTACGACCGATGCGTAGCTTTGCTGGGCGTTGTTGCCGTGTTTACCGTGCGGTCATGCCGCCATCGACCACCAGCTCCGAGCCGGTCATGAACGAGGCATCGTCCGAGGCGAGGTAGACAATGCCGCGAGCCACTTCCTCGGCCCGACCCATGCGGCCCAGTGGGTGCGCAGCCGCCATGGTCTGCGCGACCACTTCGGCGGACACGCCTCGCTGCAGCATGGCGCCTGCAACACCCTGGCGGGCCATGTCGGTGTCGATGATGCCGGGGTGAATCGAGTTGATGCGGATGTTGTAGCCCAGCGCAGCGGCTTCCATGGCGGTGCCTTTGGTGAAGAGGCGCACACCGCCCTTGCTCAGGTTGTAGAGCGTGGAGTTGGGCGAGCCGATCAGGCCAGCGACCGATGACAGATTCACGATGGCAGCAGCCGATGAGCCAGCCGGGCGCTGCTTCATGGCCCGAAAGGCATGCTGGGTGCCCAGCACCACGCTCTTCAGATTGATGTCGAACATCTCCTGGATAGCGGCGGCGGTAGCGTCCTCGGTGCGACCGTGCCGATAGATGCCGGCGTTATTCACCAGGATGTCCACCTGGCCGTACTCCTTGATGGCCGTGGCAAACACCAGCGCCCATTGCGCATCGTCGGTCACATCGTGGCGGATGAAGCGGGCCTTGCCACCCGCTGCAAGGATCTCGGCCACCAGTCGCTGGCCATCGGCATCTCGCAGGTCGGTCGCAATGACCGTGGCGCCGCCCTGGGCCAGCAGTCGGCAGGTGGCCGAGCCGATGCCGCCGGCTGCGCCCGTGACGATGGCTACTTTGTTGTCGACGCGGTTCATACAGGGCTCCTGATGTCGGTGTGATTGGAACGTTGCAAGGGGTCAGCGCGACGAGGACGGCTGGCTGATGTCGTAGAGCACCTGGCCATCCTCGCCCACACGGTGACAGGCCACGCTGTGGCCAGGAAGCACCTCGCGCAGCAGCGGGACCTCCTGGTGACAGCGCTCCTGCGCGAAAGGGCAACGCCCTGCAAAGCGACAACCAGCGGGAATATGGATGGGGCTGGGCGGGTCGCCCTGTAATCGAATGCGTTGAGCGCGCGCCCGTGCCTTGGGATCGAAGGACGGCGCCGCCGACCACAACGCCAGCGTGTAAGGATGCAGCGGGCGTGAAAAGAGAGACTCTCGGGCGGCCTGCTCGACGATCACGCCCAGGTACATCACAGCCACCTGATCGCACATGTGGCGGATGACGCCCAGGTCGTGCGAGATGAACAGATACGTCAGACCCAGCTCGCGTTGCAGCCGCTGCATGAGATTGAGGATCTGCGCCTGGATGGCCACGTCCAGAGCCGAGACCGGCTCGTCGCAGACCACCAGATCGGGGTTCGCTGCCAAGGCACGGGCCAGCACGATGCGCTGGCGTTGCCCCCCTGAAAACTGGTGAGGAAACAGCATCTGTTGCTCGGGGCGCAGACCTGTTTGCGCGAAGAGTTCGGCCACGCGCGCATCGAAGGTGTTCGGCGCGCCGGCCTGCATCAGTTGCAGCGCCTCGCGCACCGTATCGCCCGCACGCTTGCGCGGGTTGAGTGATGCATAGGGGTCCTGAAAGACCATCTGAAAGCGCTTGCGCGCGCGCCGCAACGATTCACCCTCGGCTCGCCCGATATCCTCGCCATCGAGCAGGATCTCCCCGGCCGTGTGCTTGACCAGTCGCATGACCGCCAGCGCAGTGGTGCTCTTGCCCGAGCCGCTCTCGCCCACGATGCCGAAGGTCGTGCCGCGAGGCACGCTGAAGCTGATGCCATCGACTGCCCGCACCCAGGCTTTGGGTTTGCCGATCAGTCCACCTCCGATCGGGAAATGGACCTTGAGGTCAGTGACCTGAAGTACCGGCGCGCTCATGCCTGGCCCTCGAGTGCGGCGTCGGCACCTTGTGCATGCAACCAGCACAGCACACGGCGCTGCCCCCCGTCGAGCCGTGTTTCAGCCGGCAGGCCCACCGTGCAGCGGGGCATGACATGTCGGCACCGATCGGCAAAGGCACAGCCTCCGCGCCGCTCGAGCAACGAAGGCACGGTGCCCGGAATTTCCTCGAGCGGCTCGCCATGACGCGCTGTGCGCCGGCCAGGCGCGCAGGCAATCAGACCCTGCGTATACGGGTGCAGCGGATGCTCCAGCACCTCGGCCACCGTGCCCTCCTCGACGATGCGCCCGGCATACATCACCGCCACCCGGTCGGCCATCTCGGCGATGGCGCCCATGTCGTGCGTGATCAGCACCACGGCCGTGCCGGTGCGCTGGCGCAAGTCTGAGATCAGATCAAAGATCTGCGCCTGGACGGTTACATCGAGCGCTGTGGTGGGTTCGTCGGCAATCAGCACACCGGGGTTGCAGGCCAGCGCCATCGCGATCATCACGCGCTGACGCATGCCGCCTGAAAACTGATGCGGGTACTCATCGACCCGCGTGCGCGCAGCCGGAATGCCCACCGACTCCAGCATTTGCACGGCTCGCTCATGGGCCGCCTTGCGGTCCAGACGCTGATGCAAGCGCACGGCTTCGGCAATCTGTTCGCCCACCGTGAACACCGGGTTGAGCGAGGTCATGGGCTCCTGAAAAATCATGGACACCCGATTGCCGCGGATCTCGCGCATGGCGGGATCGCTCAGCGCCAGCAGATCCGAACCATCGAACAGCACCTGACCCGAGGTGATGCGCCCGGGTGGATTCGGGATCAGCCTCATGATGGCCAAAGCGGTCATGCTCTTGCCGCAGCCGGATTCACCAACCAGCCCGAGCGTTTGACCGCGTGCCAGCGAAAACGAGACCGATTCGAGCACACGGGCGATGCCCTTGCGCGTTTCGAACTCCACAGACAGATCGTGCACATCCAGCAGTGGAGCAACACTGCTGAATGACGATGAAAGTGTACTTGCAGTCATCGCTGATGCATCTTCGGGTTGAGGGCATCGTTGAGGCCATCGCCCACCAGGCTGACCGCCAGCACTGTCAGAAAGATAGCGATGCCAGGAAAGGTGACCGCCCACCAGGCATCGAGCACGTATTTGCGGTTCGAGCCGATCATGAGGCCCCAGCTCATCACATTGGGGTCCGACAGGCCCAGAAAGCTCAGACCGGCTTCAAAGAGGATCGCCACCCCGATGATGAGCGTGGCCGAGAC
>DGIT01000038.1 GCA_002386465.1 Burkholderiales bacterium UBA4615
TGAGAAATGAACTGGAGCATTCGGACGTTCTTGTAAAAAGTGCACCGCTGCACGCGACTCAATGGTATCCTGAGCGTAGTAAAAAGTTATTTTTCGGTTGCAGTCTTCTTGCAATTTCTTCCTCTTGCAGTTTCTATTTCCTTAGGACTTGCGTTGCTATGAATTCCAAAGTTGCCAACCGGTCTGCATCTGCCCAATCTTCGTCAACACGGCTGTCCCGTGAAGACTGGATCGATGCCGCTTATGCCGCGGTAGTCGAGGGCGGCTTCAGCGCCGTGCGCGTTCTTACACTGGCCGAAGTCATCGGGGTGACGCGCGGCAGTTTCTATTGGCACTTCGGCAGCCAGGGCGAGCTAGTGGACGCGCTGATCGATCGCTGGTGTGTTCAGGAAGCTCAGCGAATGCAAGACTTCGTGGTCGTGCGGCCGACGGACCCCGTCGAAGCACTCATGGGCTGGGTTGATGCGTTGATGCACAGCGCGCCTGGATCTGATTTTCCGCACATGCGATTTGGTCTGGCATTGCGCGCCTTTGCCCGTCGGAATGAAGCAGCAGCCTTGCGGTTGGAGGAAATCGACAAGAAGCGGTTGAAGGTTCTCGAGACCGTGTTCCGTGACCTGACCCCCGAGCCTGCGCGAGCCCGGAAATTTGCGATCGCTTATTACCTCGCGCTCGGCGGTGCCGCACAGTTCCTGGGGACAGGGTCCACTGGGCAGATGGTGCGTGCTGAGGTCCGCACAGTGTTTGCCGAAATTCTGGTGCAGGCCGCCCGGCAAGGCTGAGCACCGCACCTCGTCAGCTCACGCCTGTGCGTTGATCATGGGCGTGCCAGAGCGGTTTCGGCCAGTTTCACCCAGAAGGCCGCGCCGATCGGCAGGATGGCGTCATTGAAGTCATAGCCCGGGTTATGCACCATGCACCCACCTGTGGTGCCAGTGCCGTTTCCGATCCAAACGTAGGCGCCCGGGCGTGCCTTCAGCATCCAGGCAAAATCCTCAGAACCCATCGCAGGTTTCGGATCGCGGATCACCCGGTCTGTACCCACCAGCGCTTCCGCGACGCGCAGACACAGCGCGGCTTCGTCCGGGTGATTGACTGTGGGTGGGTACCGTCGTTCGTAGCGCACGCTGATCTGCGCGCCATGCGAGAGCGCTGTGCCTTCACATAACTGGCGGATGCGCTGCTCCACCTGCTCTTGCACCTGTTCGCTGAACGCGCGCACCGTGCCGCCGATGACCGCCTCGTTGGGGATGATGTTCCATGCGGTCCCGGAATGAAACTTGGTGACCGAGACGACAGTGGGCTCCAGTGGATCGACGTTCCGGCTCACGATCGTCTGCAGCTTCTGAACCAGTTCGGCGCCAATGGCGATCGGATCAATGCCCTTGTGGGGCATCGCACCATGTGAACCCCGGCCCGTCAGCGTGATTTCAAAAATGTCATAGGACGCCATCATCGGCCCCGCTTTGACGGCGATCCGGCCGGCATCGATGCCAGGGATGTTGTGCATGCCGAAGACCGCTTCTACCGGAAAGCGATCGAACAGCCCTTCCTCAACCATGACGCGTCCGCCGCCCTCATTTTCTTCGGCCGGTTGGAAAATCAGATGTACCGTTCCATCGAAATTGCGGGTAGAGGCAAGATGCCGTGCGGCGCCGAGCAGCATCGTGGTGTGCCCGTCATGGCCGCAGGCGTGATGTTTGCCAGCGTGCTTCGAGGCCCAGGGCACGCCGCTGGCTTCCTGCATGTCCAGTGCATCAAGGTCAGCACGCAGTCCGATGGCGCGCGTGCTGGTACCCGCCCGGATCGAGGCAACCACGCCGGTTTTTGCAATCCCCTCGTGCACAGCATCCACACCGAAGCTGCGCAATCGCTCCGCGACATAAGCGGCAGTGCCCACTTCCTCGAAGGCGGTCTCCGGGTGCGCATGAATATGCCTGCGCCACTCGGTCATCTGCGGCAGATAGCGCCCCAATTGCTCGATCGGTTCAAGGTTCTCGATAGCGCCCATGTCGCGGCTCCCTCAGGCAGTGTGGTCGGCAACTCATGCCGACAGGTCAGTGGACAGAGTGATTGAATGCAGATTCAGATCAGGCATCAGCCCGGATGTTGCGCTCGCGGATCACCCGGCTCCACCGCTCGACCTCGCTGCGCATGAGTTGGTCGAATTCATCCGCTGAAGCCGGCGTAATCTGGGTGCCCAATTTTTCCAGGCGAGTGATCACGTCCGGGTTGGTCAGTGCGGCACTGATTTCATCGGACAGTTTGCGGACGATGGCCCGTGGCGTGCCTGCAGGCGCGACCAGGCCGTACCATGGGACGAAGGTGGCCTCTCCAAAGCCTGCTTCTGACAGGGTGGGCACATCCGGCAGTTCTGACCAGCGCCTGGGCGAGCCGATCGCCAATGCGCGCAAGCGCCCGTCACGCACCTGTGGCAAGGCAAGCGCCGAGGTCACTGCCCCGAAATGCACTTGCCCGCTGGCAAGGTCAGGAATCATCTGGGGCTGACCCGGATAACGCACCTGGACCATCTGCAATCCGGTGTGCGAGAACAGCAGTTCCTGCGCGAGGTGATTGGAGGTACCGATACCGGGGTTGCTGACGCTCAACTGGCCCGGTCGGGCCCGCGAATAGTCCACCAGTTCGCGCATCGAGCGCACCGGCAGGCTGGGCGAGACGCAAAAGATGTTGGGTGGCGCGCCCACCAGACCCAAGCCGACAAAGTCGGTTGATTTGAATTTGGCGGTATTCGAGAGCAGCGGCTGGGTCACAGTTGCCGGGGTTGCGGCCAACAAGGTGTAGCCGTCAGCGGCTGCGCGTGCGGCGGCTTCAGTCCCGATATTGCCGTTTGCACCGGGCCGGGCTTCGATCACGAACGGTTGCTTCAGCGTGATCGCCAGGCGGTCGGTCACCGCGCGAACAACCAGATCAACCACGCCGCCCGCTGGAAACGGGACAATTACTTTGACCGGGCGCGTGGGCCAGGTTTCCTGCGCGCGCAGCAACGCGGGCATGGCCAGACCAGACGCGGCCATCGATAGCCCGCTCAGGAGGCGGCGACGATCCGGAAGATGGCGCCGCAGGCTGTATGCAGAAGTCATCTGAAACGCCCCTCAGGCGGCGACGGACGAGCGCATTGGGAGGCCAAGCCGGGCCCGCGCAGCCTGATACTGCGCAACCAGTTGCGCGACGTATTCGCCCGCGCCCAGCACCTCACGCACTGCGCCGATCCCCTGGCCACAACCCCAGATATCGCGCCAGGCCTTGCTCTTGGCGCTTCCGCCCGAACCGAACTGCATTTTGCTCGGGTCGCCTTGCGGCAGATTCTCGGGATCCAGGCCGGCAGCAACGATCGACGGGCGCAGATAGTTGCCGTGCACGCCCGTGAACAGGTTGCTGTAGAGGATGTCCTTGGCGCTGGAGTCCACGATCATCTGCTTGTAGCCCTCGACCGCATTGGCCTCCCGGGTCGCAATGAAGGCCGATCCGATGTAACCGAAGTCAGCACCCATCGCTTCGGCCGCCAGCACTGCGTCACCGGTTGCAATGGATCCTGACAGCGCGATCGGTCCTTTGAACCATTCGCGTGTTTCCTGCACCAGCGCGAAGGCCGACTGGGTGCCGGCGTGTCCACCCGCACCCGAAGCCACCAGAATCAGGCCATCGGCTCCCTTCTCAATCGCCTTGTGCGCGAAGGTCTGGTTGATGACATCGTGCATCACCATGCCGCCATAGGAATGGATCGCATCGTTGACCTCCTCGCGCGCACCCAGCGAGGTGATGATCATCGGCACCTTGTACTTCACACACATGGCCACGTCGTGGTCCAGGCGGTCATTGGTCTTATGGACAATCTGATTGACTGCAAAGGGTGCCGAGGGGCGCTCGGGGTGTTGCCGGTCATATTCGGCCAACTCTGTCGTGATCCGCTGCAGCCACTGGTCGAGTACTTCGGCAGGGCGCGCATTGAGTGCAGGAAATGACCCCACGATGCCGGCCTTGCACTGCGCGATGACCAGATCTGGATTCGAGATGATGAAAAGAGGGGAGCCAATCACGGGAATCGACATCCGTCGTTTGATTTCCTGCAGGGTCATGCTTGTCTTCCTCCGTTATGTCTGGATCGGTTGAGATTCATACATCAGAGCATACACGGGCCGTCACGGCTGCCGGCCGCACGCAAGGCAGGTGGCAGACCAGAAGCGTTAGACTCGCAGACACACATCCAACCTAGGAGGCAAAACGATGAAAGCCGTGCTGTGCAAAGAATGGGGCCCGCCGGAATCACTGGTGCTGGAGGACATTCCGGCGCGTGAACCCGGGCCTGGGCAGGTGCGCATCAAGGTGCGCGCAGCAAGCGTCAATTTTCCGGACGTGCTGATCATCCAGAACAAGTACCAGTTCAAACCCGAGCGCCCGTTCTCTCCCGGCTCAGAGGCTGCTGGCGACGTCATCTCGGTGGGTGAGGGTGTGACCCATGTCAAGGCCGGTGATCGTGTACTGGCCAGCACTGGGCATGGCTCGTTTGCTGAGGAGGTGATCGCCGCAGCAGAAAAAGTGGTCGTGCTACCGCCTGGTTTGGGCTACGACGTGGCCTCGGCGTTCATGCTGACCTATGGCACGTCCTGGCATGCGCTCACCGATCGTGCCGCGTTGAAGGCGGGCGAGACTGTGCTGGTGCTGGGCGCCGCCGGTGGCGTTGGGATATCGGCTATCGAGATTGCCAAAGCACGCGGTGCTCGAGTGATCGCCGCTGCTTCCACCGAAGAGAAACTGGCTGTCTGCCGTGAGCATGGTGCTGACGCCACCATCAATTACGAAACCGAAGACCTGCGCGAGGCGATCAAGCGCACCACTGACGGCAAGGGGCCGGATGTGATTTACGACCCGGTCGGGGGCAAGTATGCTGAGCCTGCGTTCCGATCGATTGCCTGGCGTGGACGCTATCTGGTGGTGGGTTTCGCTAACGGACAAATTCCTGCACTGCCTCTGAATCTGATGCTGCTTAAGGGCGCGTCGGTGGTGGGTGTGTTCTGGGGCGACTACACCCGACGCGAGCCTCAGGCGAATCAGGAAGATGTGCAGCAGATGATGGCATTGCTTGCCCAGGGAAAGCTTCGCCCACACATCTCAGCCACCTATCGGCTTGATCAGGTGCCTCAGGCGTTGCTGGACATGGGCGCCCGCAAGGTGACCGGAAAAGTTCTGATCGTTCCTTAGTCTGCCTTGCCTTGCCGGTTGTGATCTTCAGAGGATGTCGTCAACGGATGTGACCCCGCGTTCGCGCAGCGCGCTGCGCAGCTTGGCCAGCGCACTGGTTTCGAGCTGGCTGGCGCGCTGGGTGGACACGCCCAGTCGGCGCGCGATCTCAACGAGGGTCAGACCGGTGGCGGCGTCTTCGGTGCCTAGCCCATAGCGCAGTCGCAGGACGGTGTTCTCGTTTGGGGTCAACATGGCGCGCGGGGCAAAGAGTGCGGTGTCGGTGGGCATGACGGTGGCCTGTGATGGGTTCGGGCGAAGGCCCGGTTCTGTCCGTATATGAGGCTCACACCCCACTGGCTCAAGAGGTGAGCCAGTGGGGTCGCAGCCGTATTGCGGCACCAGGGCAGTTGCGCCGAACCACAACACAGCGCGCCGCCCACCGATCAGGCGAGGCACGAACCGTGCCTGTCCAGTGTGCAGGGTTGCATTGGCTCAGGCGGGTGTTGAGGTAAACTTTTCCGCTTCCAAGGGAGAGTCCGAATGACCGTCACCGTACGCATCGCGTCGGCTGCGCTGGCTGCGCTGGCACTGTTTGCAGCGCCTGCTCATGGCCAGACCAAAAAAGAGCTGGTTACCAAGGTGCTGGCCCTGCAACAGCCTGGCATTGAAGCCATGGCTCGGACCATCGCTGAGCGGCCGGCGATCGAAATGTCGATGGCCGCACGCCCTTACCTGCAAAACGTTCCGGCCGATAAGCGCGAGGGCGTAGTCAAGGCCATTGATGCCGAACTCAAGAAATATGCCGATGAAGCGGTGCCCTTGCTGCGCGATAAGGCGATTGCCCTCACGCCGTCCATCATCGGCGCCGAGCTTGAGAGCAATTTCAATGAGGCTGAGCTCAAGCAACTGATCAGCTGGTTCGAATCGCCCGTGATCAAACGCTTTAACCAGCTCGTGCCCGGCATGCAACGCACCCTGTCCGAGAAGCTGGTCAATGAAACCCGCGCTCAGATCGAGCCCAAACTGAAGACGCTCGAGGCGTTTATGGGCAAGCAACTGGGTGTTCCGCCGCCATCGGCTGCGCCGCCTGCTTCCGGCGCGGGAGCGCCTGCGATGGGCGCCATGCCGCCCGCGATTCCCGCGCCGCCGCCCGCCGGGAGCGGCGCCGCCATGCCCGGCAATCGGGGCGCCGAGCCGCAGCGCAAGTAATGAGATCCGTGCCGGACGGAGCCCTCGGCCGGCGCCGGTTTCAGGTCAACGCACCCGCAGGCCGTTCCACACGGGTATAGAGCAGCTGGCTGGCCAGCATCGAGGCGACCCATGTTGCGAGCAGCGCCGCTGCCTGTACGCCTGGCGTGTGGGGGAGCCAGCGCTCAGCCGTAGCGTTGAATATCAGGCACACCGGGTAATGCACCAAAAAGAGTGCGTAGGATCGGTCGCTCAACCAGGCTAATGCATGCGGGATGCGGCCCGAAGACCAGGCCGACCCAGGCCCGCTGCACATTGCCAGGACGCAGGCAGTCAGGCCAGCCAGCGCAATGCGGCTGCGCCACAGTGTCATCAGCGCCAAGGCCGTCAGCCCAATCATGAGCATGAGCAGCAGCCATCGACGTGCTGGACGGTCTTGCGATGTCGCACTCCACCACGCCAGTGCACCTAAGCCATAGGCGCCAAAAAAATACGGGCCCCAGGCGTCCAAGCTTGGGTCGGTATTCAGAACACACAGTGATACGGCGGTGCCGATTGCCACGGTAAGGATTGCGCAGGCCTCCAGGTTGATTTTGCGCAAACCCCACATCAGGCACAGCATCAAGGCAAACAACTGCAGGTCAATGGCCACATACCAGAACCCGGCGGACAGGGCCGGCATGCCCAGGACATCCTGCAGCATCAGCGCGTTGGCCAGTACCTGAACAAAACTCGGTGCGGCCGGCGTGTGCGACAGATTCGCCCAATGGCGTGCGACCTCAGCCGCCAGAAGCGCCAGGATCAGCGCTACCCAATACGGGCCACCAAGCCTGAGCCATCGTTTGCGCAGACTCCTCAGCAACTTGATGTCCGCCGGGCTGCCATCGGGCGCCAGCGCTCTAGCTGCCAGAAATCCGCCGATGACTAGAAACACCTGCACTGCCAGACGGGCATGCTCGGCCAGTGCATCGATCAGGTGCGGTGCGAGGGGCCGGGCATAGTCGCTCATCGGCCCATAGAGCGCGAAGTGGTGCAGCACAATCGCTTGTGCGGCCACGACTTTCAGCACATCAATGACAGGCAGTCGTGTAGTGGCCGACATGAAGGGAAGGGGCCCTGAGCAAGAGGGCACAAGGGTCTGCGCCGTAGCGCGGATGCTGCACCAAGCGGCCCCATGTGCCAAGCGGTTCGAAGCGGTTGAGCTACCATGGCGTCTGTGACACCCGACACGATGGTGTCATCAGCCTGCCCTAAGTTCGTCGATTCGGCTTCTTCGGGAGCCCTTCCGATTGGCTGGCTGTGCGTGCATCGCACAGTGCGCCGGCCCAACGACCACAGGAGAAATGCTCATGAAGCTCAGATCGCTCGCCCTCGCCATATTCGCATTGGCCGCCTCCTCCACCGCATCGGCTCAAACTGAAATCCAGTGGTGGCACTCCATGAGCGGTGCGCTCGGTGAATGGGTCAATGGCATCGCCAAAGACTTCAACGAGCAGCAAAAGGACTACAAGGTGGTGCCTACCTTCAAAGGTGGCTACGACGAATCCATGCCCGCCGCCATTGCCGCTTATCGCGCCGGCAACGCGCCGCACGTGCTGCAAGTCTTTGAAGTCGGGACCGCGACCATGATGGCCAGCAAGGGCGTCGTGGTGCCGGTGACCAAGGTGATGGCTGACGCCGGCATGAAGTTCGACCCCAAGGTCTATGTACCCGCCGTCGCGGGTTACTACACGGCGCCGAACGGACAGATGATGAGCTTTCCGTTCAACAGCTCAACAACTGTCTTTCACTACAACAAGGATGCCTTCAAGGCAGCCGGTCTTGACCCCGACAAGCCGCCTCTGACCTGGCCCGAGGTCGCGCTGACCGCAGCCAAACTTAAAGCCAGCGGCCACAAGTGTCCCCTCACGACCAGTTGGATGAGCTGGACCCAGCTCGAGAGTTTTTCGGCCTGGCATAACGTTGAGTTTGCGACCAAGCGAAATGGTTTCAACGGATTGGACGCACGTCTGGCATTCAATACGCCGCTGCACGTGCGGCACATCGAAAACCTCGCCAACCTGTCAAAGCAGGGTCTGTTCCATTACAAGGGTCGGGGCGCCGCACCCGATGCAACGTTTGTGTCCGGCGAGTGTGCCATGTACACCGGCTCTTCGGCTGCGCGCGGCAACATCATGCGCAACGGCAAGTTTGCCTCGGGCATCTCGACCCTGCCGTACTACCCTGATGTAGAAGGTGCACCGCAGAACACGGTCATCGGCGGCGCAAGCCTGTGGGTCATGTCCGGTAAGAAGCCTGCCGAGTACAAAGGTGTTGCCGCATTCTTCGACTATCTCAGCCGCCCCGACATTCAGGCGAAGAACCATCAGATGACCGGCTATCTGCCGATCACCGGTGCAGCGTTCGAGATGACCGAGAAGTCTGGCTTCTACAAGCAAAACCCAGGTGCAGAAGTCTCGGTCAATCAGATGATTCGCAAGACCACTGACAAATCCAGAGGGATTCGTCTGGGCAACTTCCTGCAAGTACGTGCGGTCATCGACGAGGAACTCGAGCAGGTGTGGTCCGGCAAGAAGTCGGCTAAGGACGCCCTCGATACTGCGGTGAAACGCGGCAACGAGCAGCTCGAGCGTTTTGAGAAAGCCAACAAGTCCTGATCATCGGACAATCTGCCGGTGCGCGCAGGCGTGCCGGCAGTCCGCAATCCTGTGTCGATCGAAAAACGCGTTCGTTTCAAACATCGGTGGTTGCCGTGGGCACTGATCGCCCCGCAAATGGCGATCGTGCTGATTTTCTTTTTCTGGCCTGCCGCCCAGGCGCTGTGGCAAAGCTTCATGCTGGAAGATGCTTTTGGCACCAGCAGCCAGTTTGTCGGACTGGAAAATTTTCAGCGCCTGTTCGCTGACGAAACCTACCTGGCGTCGTTCAAGACGACGGCGGTCTTTTCAGTGCTGGTGGCGGTGTTGGGCCTGTCGATCGCGCTGGGGCTTGCCGTGATGGCAGACTCCGTGGTCAAGGGGGCGACCGTCTATCGCACCCTGCTGGTGTGGCCGTACGCGGTGGCACCTGCGATCGCAGGGGTGCTGTGGCTCTTCATGTTCGCGCCGTCAGTGGGAATCGTGAGTCATGCCCTGCGCGCGCTGGGCATCGAATGGAATCATCTGCTTAATTCCGGCCATGCCATGGCCCTGATCGTGATGGCCTCGATCTGGAAGCAGATCTCCTATAACTTTCTATTCTTTCTGGCCGGATTGCAGTCCATCCCCAAGAGTCTGATCGAGGCTGCTGCCATCGACGGTGCGCGCCCATGGCGCAGGTTCTGGACGATTGTCTTTCCGCTGCTCTCGCCCACGACTTTCTTTTTGCTGGTGATCAACATCGTCTACGCCTTCTTCGACACCTTTGCGATTGTCGATGCGGCCACCCAGGGCGGCCCCGGTAAAGACACCGCCATTCTGGTTTACCGGGCTTACTACGATGGCTTCAAGGCGATGGACCTTGGCGGTTCGGCGGTGCAGTCGGTGGTGCTGATGGCCATCGTGGTGGCGCTGACCGTTGTCCAGTTCCGTTATGTCGAACGCCGCGTGCAGTACTGAGTGCGGACACGAGCATGGTTGAGCGACGTCCGATCCTTTCCCTGGTGGCACATCTGGTCCTGATCGTGGGGGTGGCGCTTGTCGCTTTTCCGCTGGTGGTGACCTTGATTGCATCAACGCAGACTGCGCAGCAAATTGTGCAGCAGGCGCCCATGTCGCTGATTCCCGGCACTAACCTGATCGAGAGCTATCGCACTGCGCTCTTTGGCGGACAGTCCGAGTACGGGACTCGCATCGCACCGGTCGCCCCGATGATGTGGACGAGTCTGCTCAGTGCGCTGGCGATCGCAATCGGAAAGATCACGATTTCACTGTTGTCGGCGTTTGCTTTTGTGTACTTCCGGTTCCCCGGCCGCACGCTCTGTTTCTGGATGATCTTCGTGACCCTGATGCTGCCAGTGGAAGTGCGCATCGGACCGACCTATGAAGTCATTTCCAGTCTGGGCATGCTCAATACCTTTGCCGGGCTGACAGTACCGCTGGTGGCCTCGGCGACAGCCACGTTCCTGTTCCGGCAGTTCTTTCTGACTGTGCCCGATGAACTGGTCGAGGCTGCCCGCATCGATGGCGCCGGACCAATCCGATTTTTCCTGGATGTGCTGATCCCACTGTCGGCCACCAGCATTGCCGCGCTCTTTGTGATTCAGTTCATCTACGGTTGGAATCAGTACCTCTGGCCCTTGCTGGTCACCACCGATGAAAGCCGATACCCGATCGTCATGGGGATCAAGCGAATGATTTCGGGTGGCGACGCGGCCAACGAATGGAATGTGATCATGGCCACCGCCATCCTCGCCATGTTGCCGCCCGCGCTGGTGGTGCTGCTGATGCAGAAGTGGTTTATCAAGGGACTCGTGGACACCGAAAAATGACGGCCGCACTGCATGGCTCATCCGGGAGGCCGCATGGCCGCATTGTCGTTTCGTAAGGTCGTCAAAACCTATGGCGCCGGGTCGCAGGCGAACCGGGTGATCCATGGCGTTGATGCCGAGGTCACAGATGGCGAATTCATCGTGATCGTCGGACCGTCCGGTTGCGGAAAAAGTACGCTGCTGCGCATGGTGGCCGGTCTGGAGGAAATTTCGGGCGGTGAGATTCTGATTGGCGATCGGGTGGTCAACGACCTCGAGCCCGCCGAGCGAGATATCGCCATGGTGTTTCAAAATTACGCGCTCTATCCACACATGAGCGTGTTCGACAACATGGCTTATGGCCTCAAGATCGCACGGGTGCCGCGCGATCAGATCGAGGCGCGGGTGCGCAAGGCCGCTGCGGTGCTCGAGATCAGCGACTACCTCGACCGCAAGCCCCGCCAATTGTCGGGCGGGCAGAGGCAGCGGGTGGCCATGGGGCGCGCGATTGTGCGCCAGCCGCAGGTGTTCCTCTTTGATGAGCCGCTGTCCAATCTGGATGCCAAGCTCAGGGTGCAGACCCGACTGGAAATTCAGAAGCTGCACCGCGAGCTCGGCGTGACATCGCTTTTCGTCACCCACGACCAGGTGGAAGCCATGACCCTCGCGCAGCGCATGATCGTCATGAATCAGGGCGTGGTGGAGCAGATTGGCACGCCCGAGATGGTTTATCTCCAGCCTCGCACGACGTTTGTGGCCGGGTTCATCGGCTCGCCGCCCATGAATCTGCTGCCGGTACAGGTCGTCAACGGCACGGTTCGATTGGACGGCCTGGAATTACCCCTCGCGCGTCCAGCACCGCGCGATGGCGAACTGATTCTGGGTATACGCCCCGAGCATGCCCTGCCAGCCGGGCAGGGTTGGTCTGTGCAGGTGGAAGTCGTGGAGATGTTGGGCGCAGAGCGACTGGTCCACACCCGTCTGGGTGGTCAGACTTTCATTGTGCGTATGGATGCGGGCATAGCGCCTGCCATGCCGGGGCAAACCCTGAACCTGCAAACCGTGCCCGGACAGGAGCACTGGTTTGACCCTCAAACCCGGTTGCGAATCGAGCCATGACCCTCA
>DGIT01000101.1:0-27609 GCA_002386465.1 Burkholderiales bacterium UBA4615
AGCAGGCCGTTCCAGGAGCTGACTTCGAAATCGGGCAGACCCGCTTCGGCCATGGTGGGCACATTCGGCAATTGCGGCAGGCGACGGGCGGCCGCGACTGCGATCGGCTTGAGGCGGCCAGCCTGCATGGAAGGGATGGCAGAAAGCGCCGTCTTGAACCCCAGATTGACCTGTCCGCTGATCACATCGGCCAGCGCGGGCGCCGCACCCTTGTACGGCACATGCACCATCTGGATACCGGCACGCTGCTCGAGCATCTCGCCCGCAAGATGCGGCGATCCACCGGCGCCCGATGAGGCATAGGTGAGCGTGCCCGGCTTGGCACGGGCCAGGGCGATCAGGCCTTTGAGGTCATCGACCTGAAGCGTCGGTGAGACCACCAGCACGCTTGGGGCGGCCATCAGCTGGGAGATCGGCGCGAAGTCTTTGAGGATGTCGTACTTCAGATTGCGGTAGAGCGACATGTTGGTGGCATTGGCGATCGTGCCCAGCAACAGCGTGTAGCCGTCGGGCTCTGCACGCATGACGGTCTCGGCGCCGATGTTCGAGCCTGCCCCGGGCTTGTTCTCGATGGTCACGGGCTGGCCCCATGCGTCCTGCAGCTTTTGCGCGATGGTGCGTGCCACCAGATCAGTGGCACCGCCGGGTGCGAACCCCACCACGATGCGGATGGGTCGGGACGGATAGCTGGCGGCGGCATCCTGAGCTTGAGCGGGCCGCACCAGAGCGGGGGCGATCGTGGCTGCAGTCAGGGCCAAAAGAGCATGTCGGCGTGAAGGCATGGTGGGCTTCCTGAGGAGCGGGGCTGGGGGCATTGGAATCGTCATGATGAACATGCGCGCAGGTTTTCAATAAAAGGCACTGAAGTGCGCAGCGGGTGGGGCGTGCGCATCATGGTGACGGTGCAGCGTCAGCCGACACTGCATCCTGATACAGCCAGCGACCATTCATACGTACGAAGCGGCTGTGCTCGGTCAGGCGCTGTGCACGCCCGCCACCCACCTTGAAGCGAGCCACGAAGGCCACCTGTGCATGATCGGGATCGGGTGCGTCATGGCGCAGCACCTGCAGCCCCAGCCAGCGCAGCCCGGGCTCATCGGGCGCGAGCTGTCTGGGGCGTGTGTCAGGGTGCCAGGTCTGCAGCAGATAGTCATGCAGGCCCAGCGCATAGGCGCTGTAGCGCGAGCGCATGAGGGACTCGGCATCGGGCGCCTCGCCCTGCAGGGACCCCGCGTGCCAGCGTGCGCAGCACTGCGCATAGCTGGGCCCGCGCCCGCAGGGGCAGGGGGCATCAGACCGCAGGGCTTGGGCGTTCATCGGATGGGCGTGTGTGTGCGCTGAGAGCTTGGATCCGATGCTCAGGCACTCGCAGCCAGCGCCTGCTCAAGGTCCCAGACGATGTCATCAATTGACTCCAGGCCGACCGACAGACGGATCATGTCGGGGGCCACACCTGCGGCACGTTGCTCGGCTTCGGACAATTGGCGATGGGTCGTGGAGCCCGGGTGAATCACCAGCGTGCGCGCATCGCCCACATTGGCCAGATGCGACAGAAAGGTGCAGGCATCGATGAAGCGTTCGCCGGCCTGCTTGGCATCGCCTGTCGCTCCGGGTTTGACGCCAAACGACAGGATGCCGCCTGCGCCGCGCGGCAAATAGCGCTGCGCGAGTGCGTGATAGGGGCTGTCGGGCAGGCCCGGGTAATTGACCCAGGCCACGCGCGGATGCGTCTGTAGAAACTGTGCGATGTGCATCGCGTTTTGAACATGACGGTCCATGCGCACCGGCAGGGTCTCGATGCCCTGCAAGAGTAAAAAGGCCGAGAGCGGCGCCAGCGTAGGACCCGTGGTGCGCGCGGTTTCCATGCGACAGCGCATCGTGAAGCCAAAGTCGCCAAAGGTTTCGTAGAAGCGCACACCGTGATAGCCGACACTGGGCTCGACCATTTCGGGAAACTTGCCGTTATCCCAGGGGAAGCGCCCGCTTTCAACGATGGCGCCGCCAAGTGTTGTGCCATGTCCGCCCAGATACTTGGTGACCGAGTGGATCACAAGATCGGCGCCGTGCTCGATGGGTCGGCACAGATAGGGCGAGGCCAGCGTGTTGTCGACCACCAGCGGCACGCCGTGCGCATGCGCCACCTCGGCCACCGCGGCCAGGTCAATCACGTTCAGCCTGGGATTGGCGATGGTCTCGACGAAGACCGCCCGGGTATTGGGCTTCATCGCGGCGCGGAAATGCTCCGGGTCATCGGGATCGACGAAGCTGCATGCAATGCCAAAGCGCGCAAAGGTTACGCTCAGCAGCGACACCGTGCCGCCGTACAGGGTATTGGCCGCCACGATGTGATCGCCTTGCTTGCACAGCGTGAGCAAGGCCACAGTTTCGGCGGACATGCCGCTGGCGGTGGCCAGGCATGCACGCCCGCCCTCAAGCGCTGCAATGCGCTGCTCGAGCACCGAGACCGTGGGATTGCCGATGCGACTGTAGGTGTTGCCAAAGGTCTGCAGATCGAAGAGGCTGGCTGCATGCTCAGCCGAATCGAACACATAGGCCGCGGTCTGATGGATGGGCACCGCGCGGGCGCCGGTCTGTGCATCGGGGACCTGGCCCGCATGCAGACACAGGGTCTCGATACCGAAGGCGCGATCTGTCATGGGAGAGCCTCAGGAGCGGGATGTTTCGGGTGTGGCCGCACGAGCCGGCGCGCTGCGCATGTGACCATCCCAGGCCGGCCGCTTGGCCGAGATGACGCCAGTGTTCACGCCTGCCCAACCCAGACCGCCGAACAGGCGACCATGCTCGATCTTCACGCAGCGGTCCATGACCGAGTCCAGGCCGGCTTCGCGGGCCAGCCGGTCGGCTTCGTGGTTGAGCACGCCGAGTTGCTGCCACAGCGTGCGTGCGCCGATGGCGATGGCTTCGCGCGCAATGGGGAGCACGTCATCGGTCTTGCGAAACACATCGACCATATCTACCGGCTCGGGAATGTCGCGCAGGGTGGCATAGGCCTTCTGACCGAGGATTTCCGGGTATTTCGGATTGACCGGAATCACCCGATAGCCGTGATCAAGCATGTACTTGGCGGCAAAGTAGCTGGGGCGAAACCAGTCGGCCGACAGGCCGACGATCGCAATGGTGCGCTGGGTGCGCAAGATGCGGTGCAAGGTGGAGAGATCGGTCATGGAAAGGCTGGACTGGGCGATTGTGCCTGGCAATGTAGGCCCAATCATGCTCGAAGTCGACCACTGCGCCCGGTCAGGTGCGTTGCCGCTGCAGACTCCATAGCATTGCGTGCAGCTGATGGGTAGAAATCGGCTTGTGCAGGATATGCGTGGCGCTGTCATGCACATCGCGCAAGCGCTCGGGGTCGGTATCGCCCGTGACCAGAATGGCCTGCAAGTGCTGGCCCTGCTCGGCACGCAACGCATCAATCGCCTGCGTGCCGGTGCGTTGCTCACGCAAGCGGTAGTCGGTGATCACCACGTCAGGCGGTGACTGCCTTGCGCTGGCCAATGCCTCTTCGACAGACTCCACCGCCTGCGCGCGGCAACCCCAGACCTTCAGCAGCAGCAGGGTCGCATCGCGTACGGCCTGGTCATCTTCGATGACCAGCACGCACATATCCAGTTGCGGTGGCGGGACAGGTGCATTCTCGAGGGTACTGACCAGATCGGTGCCCTGACCAAGCGGTAAGGCCAGTCTGAAAACGCTGCCTCGGCCGGGTCGCGACGCCAAGAACAATTCATGTTTCAGCTGGCGCGCCAGGCCATCGGCAATCGCCAGGCCAAGTCCCAGGCCCTTGCGATGGTCTCGCTCGGAATTTCCTAGCTGAAGAAATTCCTGGAAGATGTTCCGGTGCTGGTCCGGATCAATCCCGATGCCGGTATCCCAGACCTCCACGATGACCCGGTTAGCTCTGAGCCGACAGGCCACCAGCACGCCGCCCTTGTCGGTGTAACGGATCGCATTGGTGATCAGGTTGCGCAGGATCATCTCCACCAGTGCAGGATCCGACCTCGCGAGCGCTCTGGTTTCGCGGGTGCGATACAGCAAGCCCTTGGCGTTGGCTTGCGGTGCCAGTTCGGTTTCAAGCTTGTTGAGCAGCACCTGCAATCGAAAGGTTTCCGGGTGGACCTCAATGACACCCGCCTCAATGCGCGAGAAATCCAGAAGAATGTCCAGCATTTGCGAGGACGTTTTCAAAACGCTGCGCGCATTGGTCAGCACCTCTCGCTGCGCTCTGTCGAGATGAGAGTTCGACAACACTTCGAGAAACAGCCCCAGCGCATGGATTGGCTGACGCAGGTCGTGGCTGGCTGCGGCCAGAAACTTCGACTTTGATTTGTTGGCTGCGTCGGAATCTTTGCGTGCTGCATGCGCTGCATCGGCCTCAAGGCGCAATTTTTCCAGCAACTCCAGATTTTCAAAGCGCAGGCTGATCGACCTGCGTGCCAGCCGGGCAATGGTCAGGGACTGGCTCAGCATGTTGCCGAAGTACAGAAACCCGATCCAACCCAGGACGCGAAAGGCGACATCGGGCATCAGGAACAGTTTGCTCATGACGACCACCGCTTCGCCAAGTGCGAACGCCATGAACACGGCGGGTACGGCGGAGTTCAAGGCCATCGCATTGGCACTGACCCCGGCGATCACAGCCAGCACGAGGGTGCTGCCGGCGAGGCTGGTGGAGTCCAGCGCGACCCAGACCAGTGAGCCCCAGGCGACTCCATCGAGGGCATTGAGCAGAACCAGTTGCCACACGAGGCGATGCGCCGCCTCGGGCGCCAGGTCGCGACCAAGATGGTGACGAGCATGCTGCCAGCACACGAGTTTGGAGCCGACCGTGAGGACGGCCCACCAGAGCATCGGTGCCGTGTTGGACGAATTGTGCAAGACCCAATACAGCACTGCCACCAGCAGCGCCGCCGGCAGGACAGAGCCACGCACGTTATCCATGACGAGTCGCACCGCGACAGGCAGCAGCCTGTCCTGACCCAGGCCGACCAGCTCTCGCAGCATGTCAGTTGATCAAGCCAAGGCGGCGCGCCACAAAAGCCGCCTCGGAACGGCTTGATACCTGCAACATATTCAGCAGTGCCTGCACATGACCGCGCACGGTGTTTTCGGACAGGCCCAGGCGCCTGCCAATGGTCTTGTTCGGCATCCCCTGACTCAGCAGGTCAAGCACTTCGAGCTGTCGCGGCGTCAGGCGCACCGCTTGTCTCGGGGCATCGTCCGACACGGAAGCGTCCACAGGGGAGCGTTGTAACACCCGGGTGATCGCGCCCACCAGCATGGTGGCCGAATCAGCCTTGGCGACGAATGCTGCTGCACCCCGTGCAATCGATTGCCGAACCATGGCCGGGTTGGCATGGGAGGACAGCATGATGATCGGTGTCTGCGGCCATTTACCTTTCAGGACCGCAATGCACTCCAGACCGTTCAGGCCCTGCAATTCAATGTCCAGCAGGATCAGGGTCGGGTCTGTGAGGCTGGCGCGCATGGCCTCGTCGAGTGAGGCCGCTTCGACGACTGCAGCCTGCGGCATGTGTGCCTGCAACACCATGCACAGACCGCTGCGAAACATGGCGTGGTCATCGATGACAAGGATGTTGTGAGCAGACATGGTGCCGATTACACCATTTCAACCTGGGCAGCGTAAGGATGCCAGGTCGGACCAGTCCATATGGACTGGCAGTCCGAATGGACTATGGGCAGGAGATCGGGGCGCTCCTACCCTTGACGAGGCTTGGCTGAAGGGTTTTGGCTGATGCGCTTTGTCACGACTGACTATGCGAAGGGGTTCTCAACATGTGCGACCGCTGTGTGACCGCGAACCTCCGGCCCGCGCGCGCTGATGAGAATCAGCGCCCCGGCTGCGGGCACAGACCCTCACAGATCGATGGCCTGACCGCCCAGACGTTCGATGGGAGTGTGGCCGTCGGTGGGACGGGTCGCAGCTGACTCGAGTGATCACACACGCCCTGGTGCGCGACACCGCGCGGTGTGACAGCGAATTGTCAGGCGCCACAACGCGCCTGATCCAGGACACGCACAGCGCATCCCTCCGGGGTGCGAGCGTCTGGTGAGACCTGTACGAGCGTCTGGCGCACAAGCCTGGGCCTGAACATGTCTCGGGAGATTTCCTTACCATAGGCGATCCTGTGTGCGGTTCCATCCGGAGCCGGCACACTGGCCTTGCCCGCTCACTCCCACCGGACATCCACCGCCATGAAACTGGCCAGCCTCAAAGACGGCAGCCGCGACGGACAACTCATTGTGGTCTCGCGTGACCTGTCGATGGCGCATATCGCACACGACATGGCGCCGACACTGCAGCGTGCGCTTGACGACTGGGCCTTCATCGCCCCGCAGCTCAACGATCTGTATCAGACCCTGAACGCTGGCAAGGCGAGACACGCCTTTGCCTTTGAGCCAGCACAGTGTGCGGCCCCCCTGCCACGCGCCTTCCAGTGGGCCGATGGCTCGTCGTATGTGAACCATGTCGAGCTGGCACGCAAGGCACGCCATGCCGAGATGCCCGCATCGTTCTGGACCGACCCGCTGATGTATCAGGGCGGATCAGACGACTTTCTGGGGCCGTGTGATGACGCGTACTTCGGATCCGTCGACTGGGGCATCGACTTCGAAGCCGAACTCGCAGTCGTGACCGACGATGTGCCGATGGGCACCGCTGAGGGTGCGTGTGAGCCGCATATCAAGCTGCTGATGCTGGTGAATGACTGGAGCCTGCGCAACCTGATTCCGCCCGAGCTGGCAAAGGGCTTCGGCTTTTATCACGGCAAGCCGGCCACGGCCTTCGGGCCGGTGGCGGTCACGCCCGATGAGCTGGGCGATGCCTGGCATGGCGGCAAGGTGCATCTGCCGATGCTGTGTCACTGGAATGGCCGCAAGGTGGGCGAAGCGCTTGCAGGCGAGGACATGGTGTTCGATTTTCGTCGGCTGATTGCACATGCGGTGACAACCCGCAATGCGCGTGCCGGCAGCATCATTGGCTCGGGCACCGTGTCGAACAAGAACCCGTCGCGCGGGTGGTCGTGCATTGCCGAAGTGCGCGCGCTGGAGATGATCGAAACGGGCGAGGCTCGCACGCCGTTCATGCAGTTCGGCGACACCATCCGCATCGAGATGGTGGGCCGGGACGGTCAGTCGGTGTTCGGCGCGATTGATCAGAAAGTGGTGGCCCATCGCTGAAGGCCAGTTCAGGCGCCTCTGGACGCCGACAGCCGCGGCCGGGTCATGCGCGGTGGCGCAAGCTTCAAGAGCCCGGCACCACCTTGAGTGTGCCGTGCATCCCGGCCTCGAAGTGACCGGGTTCAAAGCAGGCCATGCCCAGTTGTGTGGTCTGTGTGAACACCCGCGTGACGGTTTTGGTCTGTCCGGGCTCGACCTCAATCGCATTGTCGTCATGGTGATGCTCCGCTGAACCCGACTTCATCTCGCGCGCATGTTGCGCCAGTTCGGCTTCGGTTCCCAGCACCAGCTCATGTCGCAGTTTGCCCCGATTGACCACAACCAGACGCACCGGCTCGCCCGCCTTCAACTCGATCGCGGAGGGCGTGAAGCGCATGGTGTCATCCATTTCAATGCGAACCTCGCGCGGCGATGTGCTGCCCGGTTCAGCCGTGGTGGCTGAGGATGAATGCGTGGTGGTCTGCGGCGTGACGGTTGTCAACGCAGGCGTCTGCGCAGCGCCATGGGCATGGGAGGCGTGGTCGTGGTCGCCGGCTCCCTCGCCGAGGAGGTTCCAGGCCAGCACGCAGGCCAGGGCCACCGCCGCAGTCATGCCGGCGCCATAAGCGGCCAGGGTGCGCCCTGGCGAGGCGCTCGAACGCTGTGCCCACCAGAACGCCGCAAAGCTCATCACGAAGCCCAGCGGCACCACCCAGGCACTGCGTGCAGGCGAGTCCGGGAAGTGCTGCAGGCCACCGGTAAAAAAGCCCAACCCGATTGAGGACACGACGCCCACGCCCAGCAGTTCACTCCAGCGCTGCGCCGAATCCGGTTGGGCGCGCATCTCCAGCACTCCGCCCAGCACATAGGCGAGCACGCCGATGAGTGCGGTGAGCAGCGAGCGTTCGCCACTGAAAAAACCGTGGTTGACGGCGCCGGCGATAAAGCTGATGCCGGCGTACTTGCACAGGGTGGCGAAATGCGCGGTGGAGGCGTTCATCGTTGAGATTGTGCCGGATCACGTCACAGCACGGTGCATGACTGCAATGCCCTCAGGGCTAAGTCCCACCTGTAAAGCTGTGACTCAGGGACTTGGCAGAAAGCCTTCAACCGAAAGGTAACGTTCACCGGTATCGTAGTTAAAGCCGAGCACCCGCGCGCCTTGGGGCAGGTCGGGCAACTTCTTTGCGATGGCTGCGAGCGTAGCGCCTGAGGAAATGCCGACCAGCATGCCTTCTTCTCGTGCGCAGCGCCTGGCCATCTCGCGCGCCTCTTCGGCCTCGACCTGGATCACGCCATCGAGCAAGGCGGTGTGCAGGTTTGCGGGCACAAAGCCCGCGCCGATGCCCTGGATCGGGTGGGGCGAGGGCTGACCGCCCGAGATCACCGGCGATGCGGACGGCTCGACCGCGTACACCTTGATCTTGGGCCAGGCGGCCTTGAGCACCTTGGCGCAGCCTGTGAGATGGCCGCCAGTGCCCACGCCTGTGATGAGAGCGTCCAGACCTTCCGGGAAATCGGCCAGAATTTCGGGGGCAGTGGTGCGCTCATGTACATCGATATTGGCCGGATTTTCAAACTGCTGCGGAATCCAGGCGCCAGGCGTCTGGGCGCGCAATTCCTCGGCACGCGCGATGGCGCCCTTCATGCCCTTCTCGCGAGGCGTGAGATCGAAACTGGCTCCATAGGCCAGCATGAGCCGGCGACGTTCGATCGACATGCTGTCAGGCATGACCAGCACCAGCTTGTAGCCCTTGACGGCGGCGACCATGGCCAGGCCGATCCCGGTATTGCCCGAGGTGGGCTCGATGATCGTGCCACCCGGCTTGAGTGCGCCGCTGCGCTCGGCGGCCTCGATCATGGCCAGGCCGATGCGGTCCTTGATCGACCCGCCAGGGTTGGAGCGTTCGGACTTGACCCAGACCTCGGCTGAGCCGAAGAGCCGGTTGATGCGCACGTGCGGCGTGCGGCCGATGGTCTCGAGAATGGACTGGGCTTTCATGCAACCGTCTCCGGGAAGTGAACCGCTGAGATTAGCGTTGTCGCACCGGCCAGCCAATCAGACAATAGGATATGTGCTCATGCCCGCAATGCTGCAGACGTGTTCCGATACCCGGAAAGAGGCTCGAAGGCGAGGCAGCGCGCATGCTAGTTTCGAGGATTCATTGCCCTGACTTGCCGGCCTGGCAAGACCGCGTTCCGGAGATCGCATGTCCGTCCTCGTCATGACCCGCCCCATCCCGCCAGAGGCTCTGGTGAAATCGCTGCAGACCCGCGGTTTTCCGCATCCGGTGCACACCAGCCTGGACGATGTCGACCCGACGACGGTGCGCTGGGTGATCACGCTGGGTCTGCGTGAAGGCGTATTCTCGCGTCTGCCCAATCTGCAGATGATCTTCAACCCGGCTGCGGGGGTCGACCGGCTGCTGGCCACGCCCGATCTGCCGTCACAGGTGCCGATCGCGCGGACCTCGGATGAAGCCCAGTCGCTGGAGCTGGCGCAATACGTGGCGCATGCAGCGCTCGATCATCTGCGCGGCGGGCCCATGTACCGTGCACAGCAGGCTCGGCGCGACTGGTCGCGCCATCGGCGACCGGTGGTGGGCACGACGGCACTGGTGCTGGGGCTGGGCCCGATCGGTCAGCGCATTGCAATCAGTCTGGCCGCGCTGGGCTTCAAGGTCAGTGGCTGGAGCCGCACACCACGCGAGATCGCCGGTCTGACCTGTCATGCGGGCCCCGAGGGTCTGCGCGAGGCACTGCCACAGTCGCGGGTGCTGGTCTGCGCGCTCCCGCTGACCGACCAGACGCAAGGGCTCATCGATGCATCGGTCCTCGCTCAATTGCCCCGGGGCGCGATCGTCATCAACATCGGGCGGGGCGGACAGATCGTGGAGACCGACCTGATTGCCGCGCTGCGCAGCGGGCATCTGGGTGGCGCCTCACTCGATGTGCAGGAAAACGAGCCGATGAAGCCCTCGGATCCGCTGTGGGTCGCGCCCAATCTGCAGCTCACTCCACACATTGCCGGGCAGTTGTCCCCCGATGCCGTGGCCGCGCAATTCATGGACGAAGTCGAGCGGCTCAAACGCGGCGAGCCGCTGCTCAGACAGGTCAGTGCGGCGGCTGGTTACTGAAGCTGCAGCGCCTGCGGCCAGGGCTCAGAGCACGCTGTGCGACCGGCTACATCGGCGCTGCGCCAGGGCCTGCGGAACCAACGGTGCGGGCAGATGAGGCGCATGCGGGACGGCCCCTGCTGCTATCGTCCTACCCGTGGGCGGGCGCCGGGCACGCCCCATTCTTTTTGATGAGGTGATCCATGGCTGGCACGACCGGACCCTTCGACCTGGGCAAGATGGCCTTCGGCGGCCTGGGTCAGATGTTCGACGGTATCGACTCGGTCAAGCGGGCCTGGTCGATGTTCAATGCACCCAGCGCGCTGGTACCCACCCTGGATGTGGACGAACTGGACAAGCGCATCGCCGACCTGAAGGCGGTCGAACAGTGGCTCAATCTCAACGTGAGCATGCTGCGCGGCACGATCCAGGGACTGGAAATTCAGCGGGGCACGCTCGCTGCAGTCAAGGCGTTCGGTGCCTCGTTCAACTCGGCCATGCCTGGGGGAGCCGGACAATCGGCTGCGGCTTCGGCGGCGCCTGCAGCCGCAGCGCCATCGGGATGGCCGCATCCTGCGCCTGTAGCGAGCGCATCGGCCCGCGCCTCCGCCGGCGCTGCGAAAACCGAGCGTCCGCGTGCTCGCAGTGCGGCGACAGAGGGCTCGACCGACACTTCGGCGCAGAGACGGTCCTCACCGTCGACGCCTGCGGTTGGCGCCCCGGGGATCGACGCGGGTGCCTGGTGGAACCTGCTGCAAGGCACCTTCAATCAGGTGGCGCAGGCGGCGCTGACGGGCAGTGGCTTGCCGGGGCTGGCTCAATCGGTCGCGCCAGCGAAGCCTCGCGGCGCGGCGGCAACTGGCCAGAGCGCCCCGCGTACCGGCACAAAGAGCGCATCCGGATCGCGCGCAAAATCCTCCTCCACCGCACGGTCGCGCAAACGCTCTTGAGCGGCGCACCACCGACACAGGCGCGCGCATCATGACCCGCTTTCGGCACGGCCATGCCACGCACCCCGAGTGGCGCATGGCCACGGAACTGGCCCTGGCGCAGATCGAGGGTCGCTCACAAGACCCGCTGTGGAGTCGCAACGAGACGCTGGGCTTTGTGTACTTCACAAGCGGGCTCGCCGCGCACGCGCAGGACATCGTGGCGCTGCTCATTGCGCGCACGGGTATCGCCGACTGGGTGGGCACCTGCGGGCAGTCGATTGTGGCCACTGGCGTTGAGTACGAAGACGAGCCGGCGATCGCACTCATGCTGGCGGATTTGCCGGCCGGCGCCTTTCAGGTGTTCTGCGGCACCCACCCACCGCCGGCGCCGGGCACGCACACCCCGACAGGCGACGTCGCGGCTCATGCCGCACTGGTCCATGCAGAGCCCGCCACACCCGATCTGGCCGAACTGATCGAGGACATGGCGGGCAAGATCGCAGGCGGTCCGATGTTCGGTGGATTGGCCAGTGGCAGCACCGATCCCCTGCCGCAGGTGGCGGGACGGGTGCTCAACGGAGGCTTGTCGGGCGTGGTGTTCTCGTCGGGGGTTGGCCTGCGCATGCAGGTCACCCAGGGCTGTGCGCCGTTGGCGGCCGTGCACGATATCTCCTCCTGCCAGTCCAACCTGATTCGCACCCTCGATGGTCTGCCGGCCCTGGATGTCATGCTGACCGACCTGGGCGTGGATGCCTCCGTGCGGACCAGCCGCGACGGTCAGACCCTGTTGCGTGCCGTCCCGCCCCAGCGCATGCGCAGCGGCATCCTGGTCGGACTGGCCGACGGTGATGCCCCCCGCAGCGGCCCCAAGCCCGGTTTTGGGGATTTTCTGGTGCGCAATCTGGTCGGGATCGATCCGCACAATCGGCTGGTGGCGATCGCAGCCGTGCCGCGAGAAGGGGATCGGCTGGTCTTTTGCACACGTGATGCGCAGGCCGCCCGCAGTGACCTGCTGCGGATTTGCACTGAGCTGCGCGACGAACTGGAAACCGACGGCCTGCAGATTCGCGGCGGCGTCTATATCTCATGCCTGGCCCGCGGCAGAGCGCTCTTTGGCACGGCGGGCGCTGAAGTCGGCCTGCTGCAGTCGCAACTGGGCGACTTTCCACTGGTCGGGTTTTTTGCCAACGGCGAGATCGCGCGCCAGCGCTTGTACGGCTACACCGGGGTCTTAGCGCTTTTTACAGGGCACTGACCGGTAGTGTTCAGCCGCCGTTTGCCATCAGAGCAGCCGCTGTGGCGGCGCCCCGGAGTCACTCGACCGGATGGGCTTCCCGCCAGCGGCGAATCTGGGTCGCGATATCCCGCAGATCGGCCAGGACCTTGATGTCGGCCGGCGGGCGCCGACGCAGGATGGGCGCATTGCCGCCGGCCCAGATCTCGGTGGCCGGAGCCAGCTTGGCGCGCAACTCGCCCAGGGCATCAAGGATCTGGTTAGGGTTGAGCACCGCCGAAAAGGACAGGGCAACGACATCGGCCCGATGTGCATCAGCCGCACGCAGAATGTCCCAGACCGGGGTTTGCACCCCTAGCGACACACAACGACAGCCTTCCAGTGCCAGCAGCGCTTCGGCCATCAGCAGCCCCAACCCGTGCGACTCCTGCGGGATGGTCGTGAGCAGCACGCGCGGTGTTTGCGCCGGCTGCGGGATGGCCGCCACGGCACTGCGCATCAGCACCTGCATCGATTCGGTGTAGAGGTGCTCTTCGAAGATCTCGAATTCACCGCGCGCCCAGGCGTCGCCCACGAGCCGGTTCATGGGGGCTACGATCTCCAGCACGAAGCGCTCCATGCCCAGGCGCAACTGCGCCTGCGAGAGCGCGCGACGGAAATCTTCCATCTGGTGTGCCCGCACCATGGTCAGGTAGCGCTCGAGGTCGTCGTGCTCGGCGTTGGCATCGGCGAGGGAGCGCGGCGCGGCAGACAGGCTGGCGGTTTCAGCGGCCAGGGCCTGCAGCTGCTCGATGGGCAGGTGGATGACCTTGCCGGGGCGATGCCCGGCATCCATCAGGCGGCGCAGCGTGCGCAGCTTGTCGACCTGGTCGATCGGGTAAACCCGCTCGCCAAAGGCATCGCGACCGGGACTGGGAAAACCGTAGCGACGCTCCCACACGCGAAGCGTATCTTTGGTCAACCCGGTGTCGCGTTCAACCGCCGCAATGTTGCGGGTCAGCGGCGAGGACAAGCTACGGTCATTCATCTGGTACGGCACATCCGATGAAAGGAGGCGACTGAAGGGCAAAGTGTCCGTGAATTGTCCTGGACATTCGTTGACCCATCCGATCGGGCGAAATAGAGTATAGGCCAGTCCAGAAGCCGGCGTTTCGAAGCATGAATGAATTTGAGGGGTTTTCACGTCGACTTCGGCTCCTCGCCTGCCGGTTGGGTGTGGCCTTGCCATGGCTGTTGATTGCTCTGGTCAGCGGGTTTGCCGTGGACAGCGCCCATGCGGCCGCACGAGCCACCGGGCCGTGCCCGGCACTGCTGGATCGGACCATGGCACGTCTTCAGGATGATGCGCCGCAGCCGCTTTGCCAGTACGCAGGGCGGGTGGCGCTGGTGGTCAATACAGCAAGTTATTGCGGATACACGCGGCAGTACGAGGGCCTGGAAGCGCTGTTCCGTGCCTATCGATCGCGGGGCTTTGTCATTCTGGGGTTTCCGTCCAATGACTTCGGTCAGCAGGAACCCGGCACATCCAGTCAGATCGCCGAACTGTGCTTCAACACCTACGGTGTGGCTTTTCCGATGTTTGCCAAGACGGTGGTGTCAGGACCACGGGCGGATCCCTTTTTCATGGCCCTCGCGAAATCGGCGGGCTCGGCCCCGAAATGGAATTTTCACAAGTACCTGATTGGTCGAGACGGCAGTGTCCTGGCCGCCTATCCGAGTGCAACCGAACCCAATGACCCGACCCTGCGCCGCGATCTGGAGCGGGCGCTTGGCCGTTGACAGCCGCATCAGTTTAAGTCACTCTTCGGTCACTTAATGACTGATTGGTCACGTTTCTGGTGTTTGTCCTGACCTCGCCCTGAACGTTTTTCCTTCACACCCACCACATGACCCTACCTACTGCTTCAAATCGCCTGCGCATTGCTGTGATCGGGGGCGGCATTTCCGGTCTGGGCGCAGCGCACCGTCTGGCGCGCGACCATCACGTGACCCTGTTTGAAGCAGCTGATTACGTCGGCGGCCACACCAACACGGTCGATATCACCGTTGACGGCGTGCCTTGCGCGGTCGACACCGGGTTTCTGGTTTTCAACGAGCGGACCTACCCGAACCTGATTGCGCTGTTCGCCGAGCTGGGCGTGCCCTGTGCCGCCTCAGACATGTCATTTTCGGTTTCGGTCAGCCCGAAAGACTTCGAGTGGTCCGGCACCGATCTGGGCTCGCTTTTTGCCCAGCCCTCCAATGCGCTGTCGCCGCGTTTCTGGTCGATGCTCGCGGACATCGTGCGTTTCAACCGCCAGGCCACCACGCTGGCACGCAGCGCCGACGTCGGCACCCTGGGCCTTCAAGCCCTGGGAGAGTGGCTCAAGCAGCACCGCTACGGCCGCGCATTCCGGGACGGATATTTATTACCTATGGCCGCCGCGATCTGGTCGTGTCCGGCCCAGACCATGCTCGAGTTTCCGGTCGCCAGTTTCGTGCGCTTTTGCGACAACCACGGGTTGCTGCAGATTGCAGAGCGGCCGCGCTGGTTCACCGTGCGCGGCGGTGCACGTCAGTATGTCCAGCGCATCCTGAGCGGTTTGAGCGATGTGCGACGGTCCACGCCGGTGCGGGCAGTCCTGCGCACGCCGCTTGATGAACAGCGCGAGGGACGCGAGCGGGTGGCGGTGATCACCGATGCCGGGCGCGAAACCTTCGACCATGTCATTCTCGCTTGCCACAGCGATCAGGCGCTGGCCTTGCTAGCTGATCCGAGCGACGACGAGCGGGCGATCCTCGGTGCGATCCAGTACCAGCCCAATCGCGCCTATCTGCATACCGACACCCGGCTCATGCCTCGGCGCCGCCGGGCCTGGGCGGCCTGGAACTATCTGAGCTCAGGCGGGTTCGAGGCATCCGGAGACGACCGCTCCGCTTCGGTCGCAGTCACTTACTGGCTGAACCGCCTGCAGCCCCTGCCGGTGGAGCGACCCGTGCTGGTGACACTCAATCCGCCCGAGCCGCCCCGCGAGGATCTGACCTGGCAGGCGATCGACTATGCGCATCCGGTCTTCGATCAGGCCGCCATGGCGGCACAGGCCCGGCTGAGCGCCATCCAGGGGCCACGGCACACCTGGTTTGCAGGCGCCTGGACCGGCTACGGCTTTCACGAGGATGGCCTGAAATCGGGGCTGGCCGTGGCGGCCGCCCTGGGTTCGGAGCATCGCGCGCAGGGTGCCACGGGTGCAGACTGGCCGGCGGCGGCGGCCTGATGATGGACCGAGCGGCGCTATCCGAGATGGCCGGTGTTGCCGGCGGTGCGCCTATTCAATTCGGCTTCGGTCCCATCCGCCACACGCGCTTGCGGCCCGTCCGGCATGCCTTCAGCTACGCAGGCTGCTTTCTGCGTCTGCGCATCGATGGGCAGGCTGCCGCACGAGCCGCGGGCGCGCTCGGTCGCTGGTTCGGCTACGACCGCAGCGCACCGGTCGCATTTCGCAGCAGCGATCACGGTGATGGCCGGCTACCGCTGGAAGCCTGGGCGCGCAGCCTGTGTGAGCAGGCCGGCGTGCAGGCCGACGGCGCCATCTGGCTGCACACGTTTCCTCGCATGCTGGGCTATGCCTTCAAGCCGGTCAGCTTCTGGTTCTGTCATCGCGCCGATCATCGCCTGGTGGCGGTCATCGCGGAGGTCAACAACACCTTCGGCGAGCGACACTGCTACCTGCTGGCTCAGCCCGATGGCTCGCCCCTGCCTCAGGGCCAGACTATGCAGGCGAGCAAGGTCTTTCATGTCTCACCCTTTTGCGCCGTGGAAGGCTCCTACGACTTTCGCTTTTTCAACCGGACCGACCGCGCGCTGGCACGCATCGACTACCACGACGCCAACGGCCCACTGCTGCTCACCAGCCTGAGCGGGCATCTGCAGCCTGCGACCCGGGCGCTCGTGCGCCGCGCGCTGTTCGCACAACCCCTCTTTACTTTGGGGGTGATTGCGCGGATTCACCTGCAGGCCTTCAGGCTATGGCGCGCGCGCGTGCCTTTCCATGGCAAGCCGAACCCCCCTGACGCCTTCGTGACGCGAGGACTCTGATGAATCGAACTGCCCGCATGCAAGCGGTGCCCGACGCGCTGCCCACCGGCCGGGTCGGCAACGCAGCCCAGCGGACCCTTGCCGAACCGGTCCCGACCTCGGCACGCGCGGTCTTTGCTCTGCTCGAACGATTGCGCTACGGAAGCCTCACCCTGGTCACCCCGGGTGGCACCAGCATGGAATTCGGTGCCGGCGCACCTCATGCACAGATCCGACTGCACAACTGGAAGGTCCTGAGCGCTTCGCTGTCGCGCGGCGACATCGGATTTGCAGAAAGCTGGATCGCGCAGGACTGGGACACCGAGTGTCTGGCCACGCTGCTGTCGGTTCTCGCGGCGAACCGCGATGCCATTGAACGCGCACTGTACGGGCGGTGGTGGGGCCAGATCGCCTACCGGATTCGCCATCTGCTCAACCGTAACAGCCGTGCCGGATCGCGGCGCAATATCCACGCTCACTACGACCTGGGCAATCCGTTCTACGCGGTCTGGCTCGACCCGAGCATGACCTATTCCAGCGCGCTGTTTGGCGATGATCCGGCGCGCTCGCTGCAGGACGCTCAAACCGCGAAGTACCGGCGCATCCTTGATCAACTGGCCCTGCCTGCCGGCAGCCGTGTGCTTGAAATCGGCTGCGGCTGGGGCGGGTTCGCCGAGCTGGCCGCGCGTGACGGCCTGCATGTCACCGGCCTGACCCTTTCGACCGAGCAGCATGCCTGGGCGACGCAACGTCTGCAGGCAGCGGGACTGTCGGAACAGGCGCGGTTCGTGCTCCAGGATTACCGTGATGAGCGCAACCAGTACGACGCAGTGGTTTCCATTGAAATGTTCGAGGCAGTGGGCGAGCCCTTCTGGCCTGATTACTTCGCCACCCTGCGCCGCTGTCTGAAACCGGGCGGTCAGGCGGTCGTGCAAACCATCACCATTGATGAAGCGCTGTTCGAACGCTATCGCCGCGGAACCGATTTCATCCAGCAGTACATCTTCCCGGGCGGCATGTTGCCATCGCCCTCGCGATTCGAAGTCTGCGCACGCGCGGCCGGTTTGGGCTTGACAGATCAGTTTGCCTTCGGGGCCGACTATGCCCATACGCTCGCGCTCTGGCGCAAAGCGTTCATGGCCCAGCTGCCGCAGATCACCGCGCAGGGTTTTGATGCCCGCTTTGCCCGGATCTGGGAGTTTTATCTTGCCTACTGCGAAGCCGGTTTTGCGCAAGGCAACACCGACGTCATGCAGTTCACCTTGCGCGCACCCCAGTGATCATGACAACGCCGTTCTCCCATCGCCCTCTGGCCGCCTGTCTGATCGGCCTGGCCTGCTGGCTCGCTGTCGTGGCGCCCAGCACAACGCGCGCCGATGCGGTGCCCGCCACCATCGCCACTCGGATCGGCGAGGCCCGGCTTGCAGGTGAGGGGGAACTGCGCTGGCTGGGCCTCAAGGTGTATTCGGCACAACTCTGGAGTGGCCCGGCCGGCGTCAAAACCGATCGGCTGAGCGGGCAGCCCATGGCGCTGAAGCTGCGCTATTTCACCTCGCTCAAGGGCAGCACCATTGCCGAGAGCAGTGCGCGGGAAATCGCCCGTCTGGGTTTTGGCGATGCTGCGCAGCGCGAACGCTGGTCCAGCCAGATGGCCGCGCTGTTTCCGGATGTGGCGCGTGGCGACCGTCTGGTCGGGATGGTTGAACCTGGCCGGGGCACCCGTTTTTATTACAACGACAAGCCGATCGGGATGATCGAGGGCAATGATTTCGTTCAGGCCTTTTTCTCGATCTGGCTGGATGAACGTACCCAAGCCCCCTCCTTGCGCGAATCAGTCCTGCGACGCTCGGCGACGCTTGCCGGGGGCACCCGATGACCGTGGGTCCGCACGGACCCGCACTGACCGTTCACCGCAGCGCTGAGGCCCTCGGGCCGGTTGCGCTGTCGGTCGCACATTCCACGCCTGCACAGGAACGAGGCCAGTCGCCCACCTCCTCTGCTTCAGCGCCTCAGCCCCCCCGTTTGAAAGTGGCCGATTACGGCGCCTATGCCCTGCTGCGGGCGCCGCTTGCGCTGCTCGAGTTGCCGCTCTTCGTGCTGCTGCCGGCCTTCTATGCCGAACGTCTGGGCATGGAGCTGGCCCTGGTCGGAACGGTACTTTTTATCGCCCGTCTGATCGACGCTGCGGCCGACCCGGCGATCGGCGCGCTCCTGGACCGTCGCCCGGATCCGCGCACTTACCGCATCTGGATTCTGTGGGCGCTGCCTGTCCTGGCCGCGGGTTATGCCGCCCTCTTTCGGCCGCCCGCAAGCATCTCGCTGCCGCTTTGGCTCGCGTTGAGCTCGATCGTCACCTATCTCGCGTACTCAGTCGTCTCGATCGCGTATCAGGCCTGGGGGGCGAGGCTGGGCAGCGACACCTCCGAGCGCGTGGCGGTCACGGCCAGCCGGGAAGCGGCCGGGCTGGTGGGCGTCCTGCTGTCTGCCGCCCTGCTGTTGCCTGAACGGGCCCATTGGCTTGTGGCGCTCTTCATCGCCACGGCACTGCTGGCGGCCGTCGCTCTGCTGCGAGCGCCAAACCCGAGGCCGCTCCCGTCCGTTCCCCTGCAAGCGGGTCAGACCACGGATCGCTCCGAGGGCGGCGCCGGCGCCTGGCTGGCAGGCTGGCGCGAAGCCTTTGCGCGGGGGGCCTTTCGCCGGCTGCTCGCAATCTTCCTGTGCAATGGAATCGCCAGTGCCATCCCGGCGACGCTGGTGCTCTTTTATGTGGGCGACGTGCTCGGCGCACCCGATCGGGCGCCACTTTTCCTGATGGCCTACTTCCTGGCCGCCGCGGTCGGCATGCCGCTCTGGACCCGTCTGGCGGCGCGCCTGGGTCTGCGGCGCACCTGGCTGCTGGGCATGGGCCTGTCCGTGGCGGGCTTCATCTGGGCCTTTGCGCTGGGGCCTGGCGACACCACGCCCTTCCTGATCGTGTGTCTGGTGACTGGTCTGGCCTTGGGCGCTGACCTGGCGATCCCTCCGGCGATGCTGGCCACCGTGCTCTCCGATGCACCTGGCGAGCGCGCGCGCGAGGGCACCTACTTCGGTCTGTGGAACCTTGCGACCAAGCTGAATCTGGCGGCGGCGGCCGGGCTCGCTCTGCCTTTGCTGGGTCTGCTGGGCTATGTGCCAGGTCAATCCAGCGAGCACACACTCTCGCTGTCTGCCACGTATGCCTTGCTGCCCTGTGTGCTCAAACTGGCTGCGGTCGGTCTGTTGGTCGCCGCCAGGCTACCGGCTTCCTGCGACCGACAGCGCTGAACTGACACCGGCCTGTTATGCCCCCCCCCGATTCCCTTCTCTCCCGCTGCGTGCCTCCGATGAATCACACCACACCCTCCCTGTTGCCGGCGCCCGATGCGACGGTGCATCCGCAGCCGCAGCCGATGCGCGCCCGGCAGTCCGCCATCCTGAACCCGGCGCGGCGACGCACTGTCCTGGGCGGCCTGGCTGCTGGCGCAGCACTGGCCAGCGGATGCGCCAGCGTCGATCCGGGCAGCTATGCAGCCGAGCGCCCTCTGCTCGATCTGCAGACCTATTTCAACGGCACCGTCGATGCCTGGGGTGTCTTCCAGGACCGTTCGGGCAAGGTGGTGCGCCGGTTCACGGTCGTCATGCGGTGCAGCTGGGCGGGCGATGTCGGCACCCTGGATGAAGACTTCACCTACTCCGACGGCACCACCGAGAAGCGCATCTGGACGCTGCGCAAACTGCCGGACGGCCGCTATAGCGGGACGGCAGGTGACGTGGTCGGACAGGCCCAGGGACAGGTGGCCGGAAATGCCTTCAACTGGCGCTACACCCTGGCCCTGAAAGTCGACGGACGCACCTGGAACGTCGACTTCGACGACTGGATGTACCTGATCGACGATCGCGTCATGCTCAACCGGGCCACCATGTCGAAGTTCGGCGTGCGCCTGGGCGAAGTGCTGCTGTCATTCACCCGCCGCTGAGACGTCCCATGGTCACCACAGGTTTTGTCCCCGGCCCGACCGCAGCGCCCTCCCGCTCGCTGTGGCGCCCGCTCAATCCTCCCGTGCCCGACTGGGCGGGTCAGCGGGTCTGGGTGGTAGGCGCTTCCAGCGGCATCGGCGCCGAACTGGCACTCGCCCTGCAACGACGCGGGGCAAGAGTAGCCATTTCCGCACGCCGGCGGCCC
This sequence comes from Burkholderiales bacterium UBA4615, assembly GCA_002386465.1. Lineage (GTDB taxonomy): Bacteria > Pseudomonadota > Gammaproteobacteria > Burkholderiales > Burkholderiaceae_E > UBA4615. Next base: position 20,735 of record DGIT01000101.1, read on the forward strand.
GCGCTCGAAGCCATTGCCGCGCAATGTCCGCCGCCGCCGCCCGATGCCGAAGACCCGACGCGCCCGATGCAGGTCATGCCGCTGGACATCAACGATGCGCCCGCCGTGGCGAGCTGCTGCGACGCACTGGTGCGCGAGTGGGGCGGCATCGATCTGGTGCTGTGGGTGGCCGGGATCTACCAGCCGATGCGCGCTCAGAACTTCGAGCTCGGCGTCGCCCAAGGCATGCTGCAGACCAACCTGGTCGCGGTCTATTCCGGGCTGGCGGCGGTGCTGCCGCTGCTGCTGCGCCAGCGCGCAGGAGGCATTGCACTGGTCTCGAGCGTGGCGGGCTACAGCGGTCTGCCGCAAGCCCTGGTCTATGGGCCGACCAAAGCCGCCCTGATCAACCTGGCCGAGTCGCTCTACCTCGACCTGCGTGCGTCAGGTATCGGCGTTTATCTGATTAACCCCGGCTATGTCGATACACCCGCCACGGCCGGCAACGACTACACCATGCCAGCGCTGATCACGGCCCGCGAGGCGGCTGATGCCACGCTGTCAGGCATCGCGGCGGGTCGCTTCGAGATTCACTATCCGAAGCGCTTCACATGGTGGCTCAAGGGCGCGCGCCTGCTTCCTTACCGCCTGTACTTCGCACTGGTGCGCCGCGTGACCGGCGCCTGAATCCATGTCACACAGCGTTCCGCCTTTGGCGCAAGCCGCAGCGCAACCTGTGGCCACCCCGTCGCCTGCAGGTCAGCCAGAAGCCATTGCGCGCCTGGTGCAGTTTTTCGAGTCGATGTCGCCTGCCGATGCGCAGCGCATGGACAGCGTCTATGCGCCCGACGCCTGGTTCAAAGACCCTTTTAACGAAGTGCGCGGGGTACGCGACATCAGCCGCATCTTTTCGCACATGTTCGAACAGGTCGATGCGCCGCGTTTTGTGGTGACCGAGACCCTGGTTCAGGGATCATCCGTCATGCTGACCTGGGATTTCAATTTTTCGTTCAAGCCCCCCCTGAGATCCGGGCAGCAGCGCATCCGCGGATGCTCGCACCTGCGACTGGATGCGAACGGGCGGGTGGCCTTTCACCGCGATTACTGGGATGCCGCTGAAGAGTTGTACGAAAAAATGCCGGTGCTGGGCGGCCTGATGCGCTGGCTGCGCCGCCGCGCATCCTTGCCCCCACTATGAAGGGCCGCTGCTAGAATTCGCCGGCTGCGGCTCGGTGTCCGCCGGACGCCCCGTACTGAACCCCCAAACCAATGCTTTATCCCGAATTGTTTAAGTCGCTCGAGCGTGTGCGCTGGAGCCTCGACGACATGCCCTGGGAACAGTTCGACCCGGCGCGTCTGTCGGACGAGCAGGCCCACACGATCAAGATGAACGCGATCACCGAGTGGGCGGCGCTGCCGGCCACCGAGATGTTCCTGCGCGATCATCGCCATGACTCCGACTTCAGTGCCTTCATGTCGGTCTGGTTCTACGAGGAACAGAAGCATGCGCTGGTGCTCATGGAGTACCTGCGCCGGTTCCGTCCCGAGCTGGTTCCCACCGAAGCCGAGCTGCATGCTGTGCGCTTCGAGTTCGACCCGGCTCCGCCGCTTGAAACCCTGATGCTGCATTTTTGCGGCGAAATCCGCCTCAACCATTGGTATCGGTGTGCCTCCGAGTGGCATACCGAGCCGGTGATCAAGCATATTTACGACACCATTTCGCGCGACGAAGCCCGCCATGGCGGCGCCTATCTGCAGTACATGAAGAAGGCGATTGCCGAGGCGGGTGACAGCGCCAGGGGCGCATTCGCGCGCATCGGACTCCTGATGGCCAGTGCGCGGCGCACGACACAGGCGCTGCACCCGACCAACCTGCATGTCAACAAGGCACTCTTTCCCAACGATACGGTGCAAAGCAGGGTGCCCGAACCCGGTTGGCTCGAGCATTGGCTCGATGGGCAGATCCGCTTCGATGCTGCCTGGGAAGGCAAGGTCGTCGACCGGATCCTGCACAACCTGTCGCTGCTCTTCGGGCGAGAACTGCCCAACGTGCAGGCGCTCAACCGCTACCGGCGCGAACTGAACCCAGCCTGATCAACCCGGTCTGACGCAGAGGCGCGGCGCGTTCGCGCCGGGCAGGGCGTCCACCTGGCGATTTAGTTCGAGCAACAGCGCCTCGCTGGAGGGCTCAATCTGCACGGTCAGACGCGCCGGGGCCGGGGGTCTGGGGGCAAGCCGTGCCGCATCCACGCCCTTGTCCTGCAGCGCACGCAGCAAGGCCGCAGCCTCAGGTTCAGTGCGGAACTTGCCTAGCGCCACGCCGCCTTTCCAGGGCCCCTCGCGGATCGCCACTGGACCGTCCCCGGGCAGACCACGGGCACGCAGCTCGTCGATGCGCTTGCGCAGATCGCCACCGCCGGGCGCCAGCACCACCCAATACGCCTGGGCAGGCGTGGCCGACAGCAGCCTGACGTTAAACCCTGTGAGCCCGGCATCGAGCGCCACCTGCAAACGCACTGCGTCGGCCTCGGTCATCGGCCCAACCTCCAGGCACGCGGCGGCGCTCAGTGTGGCGGTGCCATCCGGAGCGGTTTGCGCCGGCGCCCCGTCGGGCGCGCCACGCTCGGTGGCACCTGAAGGCTGCCCGGCAGCGGCATCGCCCGCGCCCGTCGCGGCACCCTGCGCAGCGGGAGGTGGCGTCGGCACAATCCTCAGTCGCTCGGCATCCTGCTGCCGCTCCATGCGGGCTGGCTCACGCCCGTCGCCCCCATAAGGCCGCATCCAGCCCTGGAACCAGCCGTAGAGCAGCACGTTGGCGGCCACCAGGAGCACGATCAGCAGGCGCATCTGTGCAGACTCAGCGAGGCGCCGCACGCGCCCACGCAAGCGATGGGACCGGCACGTCAGCGGTCAGGCAGGCGGTCGAAGGCATGGGCGATTGAACTGAATCAGTGTTGATCCGGACCGTTGGGCATGACGGCATGGCGCCAACGAGTGTACGTCAGGCCACCTGGCCGCAGCAGGCGCGCAATCGGTCACTCACCCGAAATGCTGCACTGCGTTAAGCTTGTGCCTGATGAGCCCGACGCCCGCCACCGAATTCTCCGCCTACGTTGCCTTTTTGCGCGAGGAATGGGCCGCCCTGCGACTGAACACGCCCATGACGCTGTCGGCCGGCGATCTGAGTCTGCTGCAGGGCGTGCTCGAGCAGGTGTCGCTCGAAGACGTGGTCAAGATCTATCTGCCGCTGTCGCGTCTGCTCAATCTGCATTTCCGTTCGGCCCGCGCGCTGTCCGGTGTGCGCGACGAATTTCTGGGCCGCCCGGTGGGCCGTGCGCCTTATGTGATCGGCATTGCCGGCAGCGTCGCGGTGGGCAAGAGCACATTTGCCCGCACCCTGCAGGCGGTGCTTGCGCGCTGGCCCGACCACCCGTCAGTGGCCCTGGTCACCACCGATGGCTTTCTGTACCCGAACGCCACGTTGCTTGAGCGCGGTCTGATGCAGCGCAAGGGCTTTCCCGAGAGCTACGACCGGCGTCGCATGATCACGTTCCTGTCCGACATCAAGGCCGGGCGCAACCAGGTGAGTGCCCCGGTCTATTCGCACCAGTCGTATGACATCGTGCCGGGCGAACTGCAGACCATCAATGCGCCGGATATCCTGATCTTCGAAGGCCTCAACGTCCTGCAGACCGCCACACTCGAAGGCGGTCATGCGCCCTCGATCATCGTTTCGGATTTCTTCGACTTTTCGCTTTATATCGATGCGGAGGAAGCGCACATCCAGGAGTGGTATGTCGCCCGGTTCCTGAAGCTGCAGCGCACCGTCTTCCAGAACGACTCGTCCTACTTTCATCACTACAAGGACCTGGACGCCGAGCAGGCCCGCGATGTGGCACTCGATATCTGGCGCGACATTAACTTGCGCAACCTCAACGACAACATCCTGCCCAGCCGCGAGCGTGCCAATGTGGTCCTCAGGAAGCGAGCCGATCACCTGATCGGAGAGGTCTGGCTGCGTCAGATCTGAGCGGTGCGCCATCGGCCTGTCTGTCGCCGAACAGACCAGCCAGGTGCGTTTCCCCGTTTTCCAGAATGAAGTAGCGAAAGGCCTCCGCGGCCGGCGACAGCACCTTGGCTGCTGCATTGACCAGGTGCCATCGCCGCATCAGTGGCAAGCCTTCCACATGAGGCATGCCGATCAGCCCGTGTCGCCACTCCAGACCGATCGTGTGCTGTGACAGCAGGCTCACGCCCATGCCGGCCATCACGGCCTGCTTGATGGCTTCGGTGCTGTCCATCTCCATGATGAACACCGGCTGCAATCCGTAGCGCGCCAGATATTCCTCGAGTGCCGCCCGCGTGCCCGAAGTGGGCTCGCGCACGATGAACGGCTCGCGTGCCAGCGCCTCGGCCGCCACGCTGTCCAGGCGCATGAATGGATGACCCGGTGCAGTGACCAGCACATGCGGATGCAAGGCAAAGGGCTCGGCCCGATTGGGCCAGTCGCGCGGCGGGCGGCCCATCACCGACAGGTCCACTTCATTGGCCTTCATGAGGGCCACCAGCTGATCCCGATTGCCCAGACGCAGCCGCACTTCGATGGCCGGATGCTCGGCATGAAATCGCGCCAGCAGTGGTGGCAGGAAGTACTTGGCCGAACTCACCATCCCGAGGGTCAACACACCTGATTCGATGCGCGTCAGGCGCGCCATGGCGTCCTCGGCCTCCTTGAGCATACCCAGCAGTCGACGGGCGTAGACCAGGAAGTATTCGCCTGCTGTCGACAGCACCAACCGGCGACCGCTGCGATCGAACAGCGTCAGACCCACCTGGGACTCGACCTCACGGATCTGCATCGAAACGGCGGGCGGTGTGAGGTGCAGCGCCTCAGCCGCGCGCTGCACACTGCCCTGGCGCGCCACTTCTGCAAACACCCGCAATTGCCGGAAGGTAACGTTCATCGGCGCTCCCGGCTGGCACCTGGCCTTTGTCCAGAATACATAAGTAATTACTTAACTAAAACTAATAAAAGTCTGACTTTACCTTAACACTGGCGGTCTCTAGAGTCTGGTCATCGCACCCAGCCTGAAGGACACCGACGTGAACCATCCCGCAGAAGGCACCAGCCTGATCGACACGCAAATCACCGACAAGAAGCAACGCTACTCGGCCGGCGTGCTGAAGTACCGCCAGATGGGCTACTGGGAACCTGACTACCAGCCCAAGGAAACCGACGTGCTGTGCCTGTTCCGGATCACCCCGCAAGAAGGGGTGGATCCGGTCGAAGCCGCCGCTGCCGTGGCTGGCGAATCCAGCACGGCCACCTGGACCGTGGTGTGGACCGACCGCCTGACCGCCTGCGATAGCTATCGCGCCAAGGCTTATCGCGTCGAGCCGGTGCCCAACACCCCCGGCCAGTACTTCGCCTGGGTGGCGTATGACCTGATCCTCTTCGAAGAGGGCTCGATCGCCAACATGACCGCCAGCCTGATCGGCAACGTCTTCAGCTTCAAGCCCCTGAAGGCAGCGCGCCTGGAGGACATCCGCATTCCGGTCGCCTACGTCAAGACCTTCAAGGGTCCACCCACCGGCATGATCGTGGAGCGCGAGCGCCTGGACAAATTCGGCCGCCCGCTGCTGGGCGCCACCACCAAGCCCAAGCTCGGTCTGTCCGGACGCAATTACGGCCGCGTGATTTACGAAGGGCTCAAAGGCGGCCTGGATTTCATGAAAGACGACGAGAACATCAACTCGCAGCCCTTCATGCACTGGCGTGACCGCTTCCTGTATGTGATGGACGGCGTGAACAAAGCGGCTGCGGCCACCGGCGAAGTCAAGGGCAGCTACCTGAACATCACCGGCGCCACCATGGAAGACATGTATGAGCGTGCCGAGTTCGCCAAGGAACTGGGCTCGGTCGTGATCATGGTTGACCTGGTGATCGGCTGGACCGCCATCCAGAGCATGGCCGCCTGGTGCCGCAAGCACGACATGGTGATGCACATGCACCGCGCCGGCCACGGCACGTACACCCGTCAGAAGAACCATGGCGTGAGTTTCCGCGTCATGGCCAAGTGGCTGCGACTCGCAGGCTGCGACCATCTGCACACAGGCACTGCTGTGGGCAAGCTAGAAGGCGACCCGATGACGGTGCAGGGCTACTACAACGTGTGCCGTGACAGCTACACCAAGCAAGACCTGCCGCGCGGCCTGTTCTTCGACCAGGACTGGGCCGACACCAAGAAGGTGATGCCGGTGGCCTCGGGCGGCATCCATGCTGGCCAGATGCACCAGCTCATCGACCTCTTCGGCGACGACGTGATCCTGCAGTTCGGCGGTGGCACGATCGGCCACCCGGCGGGCATTCAAGCCGGTGCGGTCGCCAATCGCGTGGCACTCGAAGCGATGGTCAAGGCACGCAACGAAGGCGTCGACATCAAGAACGAAGGGCCGGACGTTCTGCGCAAGGCGGCCCAGTTCTGCACACCTCTGAAGCAGGCGCTCGATACCTGGGGCGACATCAGCTTCAACTACACCTCGACCGATACCAGCGACTACGCGGTCTCGCCGAGCACCTCGAACTGACCCTGATTCGCGGAGCACACCACCATGATGACCAACCCCACCGGCCGCATCACGCAGGGCCAATTCAGCTTCCTGCCCGATCTCACCGACGCGGAGATCACACTGCAGATCGAATACGGACTGAAGAAGGGCTACGCCTGGAGCATCGAATACACCGATGATCCGCATCCACGCAACACCTACTGGGAGATGTACGGCATGCCAATGTTCGACCTGCAGGACGCCGCCGGCGTGCTGATGGAGCTCAACGCCTGCCGCAAGACCTTCCCGCATCACTACATCCGCCTGATGGCCTTCGATTCCACCCG
>DGIT01000101.1:27695-42869 GCA_002386465.1 Burkholderiales bacterium UBA4615
CAGGAGGTCGAAGGCCGCACGATGCGCTACACCATCCAGGGCTACGGCGCCGATCGGCCCGAAGGCCAACGCTACGGCAGCTGATCGCGACACACCATCATGGCCACACCGCTCTACTCCATCCCGGGCGCGCCAATCGCTGCCGCCCCAGCGCCTGCATCGGCACCTGCGCCTCAAACGCCCGCTGCGGCGGCCCCGGTTCAGGCGTCGGTTGCAAGCGACACGCCACGCACCGTAGCGCAGGTCCTGGCAGACAGTCAGGTCGAAGCGGTGATGGACGAACTCGATGCCGACCTGATCGGGCTTGCGCCCGTGAAGGCGCGCATCAGGGATATTGCCGCGCTGCTGGTCATCGACCGGCTGCGTGCGCTGCACGGACTGGCCGCGCAGGCGCCGTCGCTGCACATGTGCTTCACTGGCAATCCGGGCACCGGCAAAACCACCGTGGCGCTGCGCATGGCGCAGATCCTGCATCGGCTGGGCTATGTGCGCAAAGGCCATGTGGTGAGCGTCACACGTGACGATCTGGTGGGCCAGTACATCGGCCACACTGCGCCCAAGACCAAGGAAGTGCTCAAAAAGGCAATGGGCGGCGTGCTGTTCATCGACGAGGCCTACTACCTGTATCGCCCCGAAAACGAGCGCGACTACGGGCAGGAGGCGATCGAGATCCTGCTGCAGGTCATGGAGAATCAGCGCGACGATCTGGTGGTGATTCTGGCCGGCTACAAAGACCGCATGGACACGTTCTTTCAGTCCAACCCCGGCATGAGTTCACGCGTCGCGCATCACCTGGAATTCCCCGACTACGGCACCGATGAACTGCTGCACATCGCCGAGCGCATGCTGCAGGCCAGCCATTACCGCTTTGCCGCAGGTGCGCGCGAAGCCTTCGACGCCTATCTGTCACGACGCATCACACAGCCCCATTTCGCCAATGCACGCAGCGTGCGCAACGCACTCGACCGGGCCCGCCTGCGCCAGGCCAGCCGGCTGTTCGCCGATCGCGATCGCGCACTCACTGCAGATGACCTCAGCACGATCGAGGCACCCGACATCCTGGCCAGTCGCGTGTTCGCAGCCGGCTGAAGGAGCGCGCGATGACCTCCTCCCGACTCCGCGCCCTGGTCTTTGATGTCGACGGCACCCTGGCCGATACCGAAAGCGCCCATCGTGCGGCCTTCAACGAGGCATTCGTGCAAGCCGGGCTCGACTGGCACTGGGATGAACCGCTCTATATGAGCCTGCTGGAGGTGACCGGCGGCAAGGAGCGCATCGCTCACTTTCGCGCGATGCAACGCGGCATGCAGGCCGCACCGCCCGAGTGGGCAAAAGATCCGCTGGTCCTGAAACTGCATGCCCTCAAGACCGAGGCCTATGATCGTCAGGTCCGTGCAGGCAACGTAACGCTGCGCCCCGGCATTCAGGCGATCATCGAATCCGCACTCACCAACGGGCTGCGTCTGGCAATCGCCACCACCACCACACCAATCAACGTGGACGCACTGCTGAGCGCCAACATCGGGCCCGACTGGGCCAGCCGATTCGATGTCTTCGAGAACGGCGACACCGCGCCGAACAAAAAGCCGCACCCCCAGGTCTATCTGCAGGCGATACAGCGGCTGCAGATGAATGCCTCAGAGTGCCTGGCCTTCGAAGACTCGCGCAATGGCCTGCTCGCCGCCACCGCTGCCGGTCTGGCCACGATCATCACGCCTACAGGCTTCACCGCACATCACGATTTCAGCGGCGCGCTGAGGGTGCTGCCCGATCTGGGTAACACGCGCATCGCCGACCTGCGACACTGTCACGAGTCCGCCCCCTTGGCGGCCTGATCGCGCAGGCGCGTTGCTTCGCCCTGCATCCCGCACTCTGCAACCCGGACTGGATACCGGCCATGCCCCTGAGCCACCGCTGGACCCTCACCCGCTACCTGATCGAGGAGCGACGCCGTTTCCCCGGCGCAAGCGGCGATCTCAACGCGCTCGTACTGGATGTGTCACTCGCCTGCAAGGCGATCGCTCGCCTGGTGGCCTTCGGCGGTCTTGGCGATGGCATGACCGTGCCTGCGGGCCATACACAGCAAAACTCAGCGTCGCCCGCTCCACTCGGCGGGCAGCTGAACGTGCAGGGCGAAGTGCAAAAGCCGCTCGATGTGCTGAGCAACGAAATCTTCATACGCATGAACGAGTGGAACGGCCACCTCGCCGGTATGGCCTCTGAAGAGATGGACGAGCCGAAGCAGATTCCCACGGCCTATCCGCGCGGCAAGTATCTGCTGGTGTTCGATCCGCTGGACGGCTCGTCCAACATCGACGTGAATGTCGCAGTCGGCAGCATCTTTTCCATCCTGCGTGCGCCGCAGGATGTGATCGACAGCGGGCGCGATGTCGTCGAAGCCGACTTCCTGCAACCGGGCACACAGCAAGTCGCCGCAGGCTATGCCATCTACGGTCCCTCGACCATGCTGGTGCTCACGGTCGGCAATGGCGTGGCCGGCTTCACGCTCAACCCCAACCTGGGCGAGTTCGTGCTCACCCACCCCGAACTCAAAGTGCCAACCGACACCAGCGAGTTCGCCATCAATTCCTCGAACAGCCGGTTCTGGGAGCCGCCGGTCAAGCGCTATGTGGACGAATGCCTCGCCGGTCGCACCGGCCCGCGCGGGCGCGACTTCAACATGCGCTGGATCGCCAGCATGGTGGCCGAGGCCCATCGCATCATGATGCGCGGCGGAGTGTTCATGTACCCGCGCGACACCAAGGACGCCACCAAGCCCGGTCGACTGCGTCTGCTCTACGAAGCCAACCCGATCGGCATGATCATGGAGCAGGCCGGCGGGCGCTGCAGCACCGGCCGACAGCCCATGCTGGGTGTGCAACCCACCTCGCTTCATCAGCGCATCGGTCTGATCTTCGGCTCCAGGAACGAAGTCGAGCGGATCGAGCGCTATCACACCGAACCCGCCAGCCGCGCGTCTGAAACCCCACTTTTTGCCGAACGCAGTCTCTTTCGGAACTGATCTTTCCTGCCCGAGCTTCCGCCATGTCCGAACGTCATCCCATCATCGCGATCACCGGTTCGTCCGGTGCCGGCACGTCCTCCGTCACCCGCACCTTCCAAAACATCTTCCGGCGCGAAGCCGTCAAGGCAGCCATCATCGAGGGCGACAGCTTTCATCGCTTCGACCGCAAAGCGATGCGGGTCAAGCAAGCCGAGGCCGAGCAGGCGGGCAACAAGCACTTCAGCCACTTCGGCAGCGAGAACAACCTGTTCGCCGAACTGGAGGGTCTGTTTCGCGGCTACTCCGAAACCGGTCGGGGCAAGGCCCGCAAGTATCTGCACGACCCGGTGGAAGCGGCCCCCTACAACCAGGATCCCGGCACCTTCACCGACTGGGAAGACCTCCCCGCCGACACCGACCTGCTGTTCTACGAGGGCCTGCACGGGGCGGTCGTCACACCCGAAGTCAACATCGCGCGCTACCCCGATCTGCTGATCGGCGTGGTGCCCGTCATCAATCTGGAATGGATTCAGAAGCTGTGGCGCGACAAGCATGTGCGCGGCTATTCCGCCGAAGCAGTGACCGACACCATCCTGCGGCGCATGCCTGACTACGTGAACTACATCGTCCCGCAGTTTGCGCACACTCACGTGAATTTCCAGCGTGTGCCAGTGGTGGACACCTCGAACCCGTTCATCTCGCGGGACATTCCGTCGGCCGACGAGAGCATGGTGGTCATCCGTTTCGCCAACCCGCAGGGCATCGATTTTCCCTATCTGCTGAACATGATCAACGGCTCCTGGATGTCGCGCGCCAACACGGTGGTGGTGCCAGGCGGCAAAATGGAGCTTGCGATGCAACTCATCTTCACGCCCTTCATCTGGCGGATGATGGAACGGCGCAAGCGCGCCATCGGCGCGCTCTGAGCGCGGCCCTGCACGCGATGCCGGCCCTGGGCCGGCTCTGATCCAACCCGACCCGAGACTGCTCATGACCTCCCCCTCTCCCGATCCGGCATTGGCCAAGCGCATGGCCGATGCCATCCGCATCCTCGCAGTCGACGCCGTCGAAGCGGCCAAGTCTGGCCATCCTGGCGCCCCCATGGGCATGGCGGAAATCGCCGAGGTGCTCTGGAACCGGCACCTGAAGCACAATCCGGCCGACCCGCACTGGCCCGACCGCGATCGCTTCGTGCTCTCCAACGGGCATGGCTCCATGCTCATCTACGCGCTTCTGCACCTGAGCGGCTATGCGCTGCCGGCCGACGAACTGAAGCGCTTCCGCAAGCTGCACTCCAAGACCCCGGGCCATCCCGAGGTCGGCATCACGCCGGGTGTTGAAACCACCACCGGGCCGCTGGGTCAGGGCCTGGCCAATGCCGTGGGCATGGCGTTTTCGGAAAAGCTGCTGGCCAGCGAATTCAACCGCGTGCATGCCGGTCAGAGCCTGGACATCGTCGATCACTTCACCTGGGTGTTCCTGGGCGATGGCTGCCTCATGGAGGGCATCAGCCACGAAGCATGCTCGCTGGCCGGCACGCTGCGCCTGTCCAAACTGATCGCCTTTTATGACGACAACGGCATTTCCATCGACGGCCATGTCGAGGGCTGGTTCACCGACGACACACCCAAGCGCTTCGAGGCCTATGGCTGGAACGTGATTCGGGTGGCCGATGGTCATGACACCGTCGCACTGGATGCCGCCGTGCGTGCCGCACGCGAGCAGGCCAGCCGAGCCGATGGCAAACCCACGCTCATTTGCTGTCGCACCGTGATTGGCAAAGGCTCCCCCAACAAGGCGGGCACGCACGATGTACACGGCGCAGCGCTGGGCGCAGCCGAAGTCGCAGCCACCCGCGCCGCACTGGACTGGAAGCACGAGCCCTTCGAAGTGCCGGCCGATGTAGCCGCAGCCTGGAATGCCGGCGCGCGCGGCGCCGCTGCACAGGCGCAGTGGCGTACGCTCTTTGGTCATTACCGTGACGCCTTCCCCGCTGAAGCCGCCGAATTCGAGCGGCGCATGCGTGGCGAGTTGCCCGCCGACTGGTCAGTCAGGCTGCCGGCTCTGTTCGCCAGCATCACTGCCAAAACCGATGCGATCGCCACCCGCAAGGCCAGCCAGAACGCGCTCGATGCGATCGCGCCCCTGCTGCCGGAATTTTTTGGCGGCAGTGCCGACCTCACCGGATCGAACCTCACCAACTTCAAGGGCTGCGTGACGGCAGGTCGCGACACGCGCGGCAATCACCTGTCCTATGGCGTGCGCGAGTTCGGCATGGCCGCCATGATGAACGGCATGGCGCTGCACGGCGGGCACCTGCCCTATGGCGGCACCTTCCTCACCTTTAGCGACTACAGCCGCAATGCCCTGCGCATGGCGGCACTCATGAAGCAGCGCGTCATTCACGTGTTCACCCACGACTCCATCGGACTGGGTGAAGATGGCCCCACGCACCAGTCGGTCGAGCATGTGCCGAGCCTGCGCATCATCCCCGGTCTGGATGTCTGGCGTCCCGCCGACGGCCTGGAGACCGCCGTGGCATGGGTCTGTGCAGTGGAGCGCCGTGACGGCCCGACGGCGCTGGCGCTGTCGCGGCAAAACCTGCCGCAAGTAGCGAACGATGCAGCCGGCGCCGCGCACATCCGCCGCGGCGGCTACGTGCTGGCCGATGCACCGAACGCGCGTGCCGTCATCCTGGCCACCGGTTCAGAGGTGTCACTGGCCCTCGAAGCGAAGGCTGCACTGGCTGCGCAGGGCGTGGCGGTGCGCGTGGTGTCCATGCCTTGCACCAATGTGTTCGATCGCCAGGACGCGGCCTACCAGGACGCCGTCCTGCCGCCTGCGTTGCCTGCGGTCGCGATTGAGGCGGCGCATCCCGATTTCTGGCGCAAGTACGTGGGCCGCACGGGCGCTGTCGTAGGCATTGCCACCTTCGGCGAATCTGCCCCCGCCAAAGACCTCTACACCCATTTCGGCATCACGGCCGATGCCGTGGTGCAGGCCGTGCGCGCGCGGGTCGGGGCTTGACTCCTTTGGCCGAGTAGCCTGCGCCACGCGGCCTGTGATCGCAATCGGTCTCAGGCCAGCGCAGCCGCCCGCGCCTCTTCGAGCGTGTCGCACACGGGTACCAGCTGATGGATACCCGTACTCACCAGTGTGTCTCGCACCTGCGCGTTGCCACCCACGTGCACGACCAGCTTGCCGCCTCGCTGGCGCTGCGCCTTGGCGTTGCTGACCACCTGGCGGATACCGATTGAGGACAGAAATTCCACTGCTTCAAGGTCCAGAATCACCCGCATCATCTGGCTCGCCGCAAGCGCTGTGAGTGGCACATCGATCGCCGCAGCCCCGGGTATATCCAGCCGACCGCTCACCTGAATGTGCCGCACACCCTCGGCGTCCGTGTAATCAATGCTCATCGTGCTTCCTGATTGAAATGTTGTGTACGCGCCATCATGGGCCATTCGGCACCCTGTGATGCATCGGGCCGATCCGATCGCAAGCCCTGCAACCGTGCTTCGAACTGGCTGACGATGGCATCCCACCCCAGGGCCTGCACCGCACTGCGGGCCCGCACACCCACGGCACGGCAGGCGTCCGGCTGACTGGCCATTGAGGCTGCGGCAAGCACAAAGCCCGCGGCATCACCGAACGGCACCAGATGCCCGGTCTGAGTGTGATCGATCAGCTGCGCCGCGCCGGCATAGTCAAAGGCCAACACAGGCAGCCCGCTGGCCATCGCTTCGGACGTCACATTGCCAAAGGTTTCGGTCAGGCTGGGAAACAGGAACAGATCTGCAGAAGCGTAGTGCGCAGCCAGATCGGTGCCACTGCGTTGCCCTGCGAAAATCGCGTCCGGACACTTGGCCAGCAGCTCATCGCGCATCGGGCCATCTCCCACGAACAGCAGCTTCGCATCGGCGCGCACCGCGCGCATGGCCGCAAACGCGTCAATCACGAGCCCGAGGTTCTTCTCCGCTGCCAGCCTGCCCACGCAGGCCACGACCGGAGCGCACGGATCATGCACCCCCCACGTCTGGCGCAGTGCCAGCGAGCGGCGATCGGGATGAAACTGAACGGTATCCACACCCCGCGCCACCACTTCCACGTTGCGAAAGCCGCGTTCGCGCAACTGCTGCCGCAAGCCTTCAGTCGGGACCATCGTGAGCCGAGTCTTGTTATGAAAATCGCACAGATAACGGGCGATCGGCTGGTGCAGCCAGGCCAGTCCGTAGTGCGTGCTGTAGGCATGAAAATTGGTTCTGAAGTCGGATGACACCGGCAGACCAATCGAGCGGGCGACCTGCAGCGCCCACCAGCCGAGCGGGCCCTCGGTGGCCAGATGCACCACATCGGGCGGATGCTGCAGCCAGCGACGCTTGAGGCCCAGCCCGAAAGCCAGCCCCATGCGCAAACTCGCATAGCCAGGGATCGGCAGGCTGGAAGACAGGATTTCTTCGAGCCCCGGGTGTGCGGACAGCGCGTTGGACTGCGGCCTGGATTCGCGCTGACGCGGGCGGATCAGCTGCACGGCGTGGTGTCGATCGAGTAAGCCCTCGACAACGCGCGAGATGCTCATCGCCACCCCATTCACCTCGGGCGGCCAGGTCTCGGTGATCACCGCAATACGCAGGGCCCCCCCGGCAGACAGGGCGCCAGTCGCCTGTGTCGGTGCATGCACCGATCCGGTCGCATCATTCATCCAACCATCGTGAAGGAGACATGCAACCAGACGATGACAGAATGTGCAGTGATCGTGACACGGCCACTCACCGGTCAGCGCGCTTTATGTAGAGGTCGTGACACACGGTCATCGGGCGTTCATCCGAGGGCGTCATGCTGGTCATTTTCAGCATGGAGCTTGCGCATTGAAACCGCTACGCACTGAACTGGCCGAGCAGCGCTGGGACGACCATCGTTTCTATCATCACAGCCGCATCAATCAGAGCCTGCATCTGATCAGCGCACTGTGCTTCATCGTTGCCTACGGACTGCTCTGGGTCGATCCTGCCTGGGCGGCCCTGCTCGCATGGGGTGTGTCGATGACCACTCGCCAGTCCGGCCACTTCTTCTTTGAGCCGCGCGGCTTCGATACCGTCAATCAGGTCACCGACGAGTACAAGGAGGCCGTGAAAATCGGCTACAACATTCGTCGCAAAATCGTCCTGATGGGTGCGTGGGCGGGCTTACCGCTGCTGCTGTGGGTCAGTCCCTCGCTGGGCGGACTGATCGAACCCGCCGATGGTCTGAAAGAATATTTGCATGACGTCGGGATGGCCTGGCTGGTGCTGGGGATCAGCGGCATCGTCTTGCGTGTGATGCAGTTGTGGCGCACGCATAGCCTGCGCACTGGCCTTGTGTGGGCGCTGAAGATCGTCACGGACCCATTCCACGACGTGAAGCTTTACTGGCGCGCTCCGCTCGCCCTGCTGCGTGGCGAATTGATTGACCCCATGCCGCATGCGCGGCATTGAGCCGCACGGTTCAACGTCTTCGCAGCATCTCGCGAAAAATAGATCGCCGGATGCTGCGATTGTCCTGCGCAGGCCCGGACCACCAGCCATCAGCCTGCATGGTGGCGCAGGCCTTCACGAATCGATCAACCACATCGGCAAACGCTGCATCGTCGTAGTTCAAGCTGAAAATGAGGCGCCCGGAGCCGACCCAGCTCAGGGCAAGCCCTTGCTGGCGCAGATAGAACTGCAGCATCCAGTTATAACGCGATGGCGCCTGATACAGCACCGTCCAGATCGAAGACAGGTTGGCCACTTTCACTGGCAGCCCGCGCGCTGCAAGCGCGGCATTGAGCTGCTCTGCACGGCCGTTCCAGAGGGCATCCAGTCCGTCATACACAGCACGGCCCTGGTCGCTTTCAATCCGATCCAGAAACGCGCTCATCGCCCCCATCACATAAGGATGCGCGTTGAAGGTGCCGCGAGCAAAGCACAGGTCAGCTGGCCGATCCTCCCTGAATCGCCTCATCAGATGCGCCGCACCGCACACCACGCCGACCGGCAGTCCACCGCCCAGTGTCTTGCCATAGGTGACCAGGTCTGCCTGCACGCCGAAATATTCCTGCGCACCGCGGCGCGCCAGCCGAAACCCTGTGAACACTTCATCCAGGATGAACACGATCCCGCGTTGCGTGCACACCTCGCGGACCTGCCTGAGCCATTGCGCGTACTGCTCACGATCCACGCCCGCCTGACGTGCACTGTCAACCAGCGACGAATCCGCAGGGGCTGCCTTGTTCGGATGCAGCGACTGCAGCGGATTGATCAACACACAGGCAATGTCACGTCGGGTGCGCAATACCTTGAGCGTGCGTTCGCTGCACTCGGCCAGGGTGTAGGTGTCGCGTACGCGGGACGGGTTGCCCGGCCCAGGCTGCACATCTTCCCACCAGCCGTTATAAGCCCCTGCAAAGCGCACGATGTGACTCTTTCCGGTGTGATAGCGCGCCAGGCGTACCGCTTGCATCACGGCCTCCGTGCCCGACATGTGAAAGCTCACCTCATCCAGACCGGAGAGGGCGCGCAGCCGTTCAACGTTATCCACCACACACGGATGCAACGCGCCCAGTACCGGGCCCAAGGCACGGACGCGGTTGGCGCCCTCGTCGATCAGTTCACGATAGACGTCATAGCCCAGCAGGTTGACGCCATACGATCCGGTCAGGTCGTGAAAGCGATTGCCATCAAGGTCCTCGACCATCGTGCCTGCCGTGGCCTGCACGAAACCCCCTACCCGCAGTCGGCTGCGCAGGTACGGGCTGTACTGGAACGGCACGCGATACGCCGCAGTGAATTGCAGATCGGACATCGACTCTCGTGCCCGCGCCGTCCACTGCGCGCTGATCGGAAAGCGGGCTGCGTAGTCGCTGCACAGCGTATCGAAGCCCGCCTTGCGCAAGGCCACGACCTCGGCCGTCGCGCCGTCGGAATCGAAAAAGCGCTCGGCGTCATACGCATACCCCGGGATGCGGGCTGCCAGCAACTTGGAGATACGCACATGGCCAACCAGCGATCGATGCTTAGCGCGAGACAGGGTCAGGCGGTGACGCGCGCGGTTGACCAGATAAGTCAGCGCGGTGGCGGCAGCCACTGTTGTCAGCACAGTTTCTTGCATATGGAACTCCTTGAGGACATCCCGCGTGTCTACCGGCCTCAATTGACAGCGCGATGAACGACCTTCACATGACTGCCCCTTTCCGATGAGTCCAGCGCGCCCATGAAGCTGCACACCCTGCGTCAACTCGTCATGCACGAGGATGTGAATTTCCTGCTGACCAATCGGATCCCGCGCATCCTGCTGACCCGCTGGATGGGTCGCCTGAGCAAGATCGAACATCCGTGGTTCGCTGCAGCCTGTATTGGCATCTGGCGTCTGTTCACGGATCTGGACCTGTCCGAAGCCGAGCCGCGCCGTTATCGCAGCCTGCATGCCTGCTTTACCCGTGCGCTGAAACCGGGCGCCAGGCCCTTCCACCATGATGCGCACACTGTGGCCAGCCCGAGCGAAGGCATCGTGGGCGCCTGTGGCGTGATCGACGATGCGTTGATGCTTCAGGCCAAGGGCATGCCTTATACCCTGAGTGAACTCATGGGCCCGACTCAGGACACCACTGCGTTTCGTGGCGGCGTGTACGTAACCTTGCGTCTGACCTCAGCGATGTATCACCGCTTCCATGCGCCCCACGACTGCCGCGTCGAGCATGTCACCCACATCGATGGCGACACCTGGAACGTGAACCCGATTGCGTTGGCCCGAGTCGAGCGGTTGTTCTGCCGCAACGAGCGCGCGGTCGTACGCCTGCGCCTGGACCACAGCGACTTGCAGATCGCTCTGGTGCCGGTGGCGGCCATTCTTGTGGCGGGCATCCGGCTGCATTGGCTGGATCTGGTCCTGCATGCCCGTCGCCGCGGCTCAAGCGAATTCAACCAGCCAGCCCGCTTTCTGGGAGGCGAGGAAATGGGCTGGTTCGAGCACGGATCGACCATCATCGTGCTTGCGCCACGCGGCGTTTCGCTGGCACCGGGCATCGCACATGGCGCGCGCATCAAGGCCGGAGTACCCCTGCTGCAGCTGCCTGAGCCCGACTGATTGCATCGAAACTGTCATCGTCGCGTCAATCCGGCGTCATGTCATGTCGCCAAGATGCGCGCTCATATGACGACCATTGATCTGGTGTATTTCGATGCAGGCGGTGGCCACCGAGCCGCAGCCCTGGCCCTGCGGACAGCCCTGCAGACGCAACATCCCACATGGACCGTTCGCCTGGTCCATCTGATGCAGGCGCTCGACCCACAGCAGCGGTTCACACACCTGACCGGTAAGATGCCGGAAGACCTCTACAACTGGCGCCTTGAGCGTGGCTGGACCTTGGGTCTGGGTGCGGAATTGCGCGTCATGCAGACTGCGATCCGGGCGAGCCATGCCTGGTTGCTCAAAGCACTGCGCCAGCATTGGGCTGATCATTCGGCACCCGATCTGGTCGTGTCGCTGGTGCCGAATTTCAATCGCGCACTCAGACAGTCGCTGCAACAGGCTCATCCCCATGTGCCTTTCGTGACGGTCATGACCGACATGGCCGATCTGCCGCCGCATTTCTGGATTGAGCCTGGGCTTGATGCGCATCTGGTGTGCGGGACACAACGCAGCGTGGATCAGGCCCGTGCCGCAGGCTACGCCGACAGCGTGATTCATCGCACCAGCGGCATGATCATCCGGCCCGACTTTTATCAGCACAGCGGTCGGGACCAGCGCAAGGAGCGTGTGGCGCTCGGTCTGGATCCGGATCGCCCCACCGGGCTGGTGATGTTCGGCGGATATGGCTCATCGCGAATGCTGCGGATCGCCCATGCCCTGGACGATCAGCAACTGATTTTCCTGTGCGGCCACAACCAGGCCCTGGCCGAGACCTTGAGTCAGCTGGAGCGCTCGGCGCCGCATGCAGCCCTGGGTTTCACGAGCGAGGTCGGGCGCATGATGCGCGCCGCCGATTACTTCATCGGCAAGCCCGGGCCAGGCGCATTGAGCGAAGCCCTGCAGTGCGGGCTGCCGGTCGTGACGTTTCGCGACGCGTGGACCATGCCGCAGGAACGCTTCAACACGCAATGGATCGAAGAGCAGGATGTCGGGGCAGTGGTGCAGTCCACGCGCCTGCTGCGGCCTGCGGTCCTGTCGGTGATTGCGCGCCTGGACAAGCTCGCAGACAACGTCGGCCGCATCCGGAATCGGGCGATCTTCGAGGTGCCTGACATCCTGTTCAGGATTCTCCACCAGGAAGAGCAGGCCACACAGACGCTGCCTGAGGCCAGCTTCGCATGAGGCTGCGCGGGGGCGTGCCTGCACATCGGAGCAGCCGATGAACGCCTTCAGTCAATTCGATCCGCCACAGGACACCATCCGGGTGCGCACCGCCTGGATTTCGGACATTCACCTGGGCACCGCCGGCTGTCAGGCCGACGCGCTCCTGGATTTCCTGAGGCGGCTGGATTGCGAGACGCTATATCTGGTGGGTGACATCATCGACGGCTGGCAATTGCGCAAGAGCTGGTACTGGCCGCAGTCACACAATGACGTGGTGCAAAAAATTCTGCGCAAGGCGCGCAAGGGCGTGCGGGTGGTGTTCGTGCCGGGCAATCACGATGAGTTCGCTCGACGCTACATTGCGCACACTTTTGGCGGTGTCGAAGTGGTGGAGGACTGCATCCATGTCAATGCCGACGGGCGCAAGCTCTGGGTCGTGCATGGTGATCTCTTCGACGGTGTGATCCAGTGCGCCAAATGGCTCGCCTATTTGGGAGACACGGCCTACGAATGGGCGCTGAAGGCCAATCGCTGGCTCAATATCGGGCGCGCGCGGCTGGGCCTGCCGTACTGGAGCCTGTCGCAATACCTCAAGCTCAAGGTCAAACGCGCCGTCAGTTATGTCAACGATTTCGAGCAGGCCGTTGCACGCGAGGCTCGAAAGCGCGGCGTGCAGGGCGTGGTGTGCGGTCATATCCATCACGCCGAAATCAGGCAGATCGGAGACATCCTTTACTGCAATGACGGTGACTGGGTCGAGAGTCTGACGGCGCTGGTGGAGCATGCAGACGGCCGCCTGGAGATCCTCGACTTCAGCGACGCCGCTCGCCGGATGGATGTGCTCAAGACCTTCTCCGCGCGCGGCGCTACCGTTGGCGCAGAACGGCTGCTGCAGTAAGAGCGAAAGAGTACTTTTCTCCGGGCGCCCTTGTGGCAGGGAGCCGGGGCGATGCTAAGATGAAGCGAGCATGAAAGGCGGCCCCTGGGCCGCTTAATTTCGTTCCTCGCATCCGGTGCAGCCGTGCCTCGTCCTACTAAACCGCCTGCCTCTGGCAAGGTTGCTGGCGCAGCCTCCTTCCTCGAAGGAGAACGGGGTGCGTCCGACGCTGCAGGCGGCTTGCGCGAGGAAGTCAGCGCCTACAAGCGAGACCTGATCGTGCGAGCGGCCATCGAGACCTTCTTCGAGCATGGCTATCACAACGCCACGGTCGATCTGCTGACCAGCCGACTGTCCGGCTCGAAGGCCATCTTCTACTACCATTTCTCGGACAAGCGGGCCGTGCTCGATGAAATTTACCGTCGGGCCATGTCGTCGGCATTGCAGGTGCTCGATCAGACAGTCGCCGCAGGCGGCACGCCGCCTGAAATGCTTGACCGCTTCGCACGTCGCTACACCGAGTGGGTGCTCGGCCATCAAAAGCTGGTGGACGTGTTCCGGCGAGAAGAGCGCACGATCTCGGCAGAGATGCGTGCCGAGGTCGCTTACGATCAGAAGCGCTGGGACGATGGCATCGCAGCCATCATCCGCCAGGGCATTGCGAGCGGCGATTTTGCGGACAGCGACCCCAAAGCCACGTCTCGAGCGATCTCCGGGATGATCACCTGGCTCTACACATGGTGGCGGGACGGGCGACGCATGAGCCGCGCCGAGGCCATTGAGCAATTCGCGCAGCTCGCGCTGCGCATGGCTGGCACGCGGGCCTGATTCGATCCATGCTCGTCTGCTTCAGCAGACGCTGGGCACTCAGAGCGCCATTTCGCTGGCAGCAGACGGCTGCCTTGGGGCCTGGCCAATCGTGCGGTGCGCGTCGATCGCCTTGAGTCGCGGCAACACATCACGGGCATAGGTCACGAGGTTGCGCCGCGCCACCTCTGCGGGCATGCCGTCCATTGCGAGGATGTTGATCAGCGCTGCGGCATCGAGGCTGCGCGCACGCTCAATCGACGCCTCAACCACTTGCAGCGGCGTGCCGTGGAACTGCAAATCCTTCATGAAGCGCAATCTCTGATAAACGCCCTGAGCCTTGCTCGTGCCGCACACCTCGGCGAGACCGCCCTGGTCGATGGTCTGGCACCCGTAGGGCGCGGCATAGGCGTCATGCCATGCACGGGCGCGCGCCGGATCAGCGTCAACGCTCGTCAGACTCAGGAGCACCGGCGGGGGGGCGACGCGATTGTGAATCGATTCAAAGAGCTCGGCATACTCGCGCGCTTCCGTGAGCACAGCCTCCCAGGGTTTGTTCGCAATCATCAGGGGGCCGAAACCGAGTGCCGCCATGGCCCGCGCCGAGGTCGGGGAATCGATCATGGCGTACATCCGGCCCTGGAAACTCAGGCGGGCGCGGGGATAGATCGACACGGGCGGTTGCTTATAACGCGGGCCCGGTGAACTGAGAATGCCCGTTTCCAGGGCGCCCGCAATCGCACGCACGTATTCCACGATGCGCGGACCGGACTCGGCATTGCCCCCCTGAAGTCCTTCGAAATCGATCGGGCCCAGTCCACGCCCCACACCGAAAATCGCGCGGCCCTCAGAGAGCAGGTCGAGCGCAGCAAGCGACTCGGCGATGCGGATCGGGTTGTGCCAGCTCTCGAGCGAGACAATCGAGCCGATCAGTGCGTGCCGTGTCCTGCCTGCCAGCCATGCCAGCAGCTGCCCGGCATTGGGTGAAGTTTGATACCGCGAAAATGCGTGATCGGACGTCCAGATCGACTCGAAACCCAGGGCTTCGGATTGTTCGATCAGCGACGCCTGCTCCGCGAACCCCTGGGGATCGGGCGCACTGGACGCAACGTGGAACAGGAAGCCTGTACCGATATGCACGACACACCACTCTCAGACGGTTTGCTGAAACACC